>NZ_JBQENW010000004.1:0-312596 GCF_052044835.1 Bacillus sp. 22475
GATTATGAAGTCGGAGTTCCTCTACATAAAAGAATTTGAAAATGTAGAGCACTTTAAAATAGAATTAGAAAAATATATAGATTATTATAATACGAAACGGATTAAGGCAAAATTAAAAATGAGCCCGGTACAATACCGGACTCACTTTTATCAAGCTGCCTAATGAAATAACCGTGTCTAACTTTTAGGGGTCACTTCACTAAAAACTGCTCTCTTTTTATTTGTTATTGAACTTTCTTTTTCCAAACACCTAGCATAACAGCCGAGACAATTGTTCCAATTAATATAGAGAAAATGTATAGTAACGGTTTATTTACTAACGCTATTACAAATAATCCACCATGCGGTGCCGGTAATGTAATTTGGAATAACATAGATAACGCACCTGCAATACTTGAACCAACAACACAACTTACGATTACTCGAACCGGATCTGCAGCTGCAAACGGAATCGCACCTTCTGTAATGAACGATGCTCCCATAATATAATTTGTTAAACCAGATTTACGTTCCGCTTCTGTAAACTTTGATTTAAAGAATGTAGTTGCGAATGCAATCGCAAGTGGCGGTACCATCCCACCAGCCATAACTGCTGAGTGCACTCCAAAATTCTGTGCTTCTATTGCAGCAATACCAAACGTAAATGCCGCTTTATTAATTGGACCCCCCATATCAATTGCCATCATACCACCTAAAATAAGACCTAGTAATATAGCATTCGTACCGTTTAAACCATTTAACCACCCTGTCAACATTTCATTTAATGCTACTACAGGCGGAATTACTACTTTTTGCATTACAACTCCTGTAATCAATAATCCAAATACTGGATATAACAATACAGGTTTAATTCCTTCTAATTGTACTGGTAGTCCTGAAAATAATCTTTTCAACCCTAAAACAACATATCCAGCTAAGAAACCAGCAATTAATCCACCTAAAAATCCAGCATTCGCATTCGCCGCTAAAAATCCACCTACAACACCAGGCATAAAACCAGGACGATCAGCAATAGAACTTGCAATAAATCCAGCTAAAATTGGTACAAGGAATAAAAACGCACCTGTTTTTCCTCCACCAATTGACATGAACAATTCAGCTAAAGGACCTTCCGCCTTTATACCACCAAACGAAAACGCTAGCGCTATTAAAATCCCGCCACCAACAACGAATGGAAGCATATTACTTACACCGCTCATTAAATGCTTATAAATTCCTAATCCTTTTTCTCCCTCAATACTTTCTGACTTCCCGTCCTCTTTTACACCTTTAAAGATTGGTGCATCTTGTTTGACAGCTCGTTTAAGCAGATTTTCCGTTTTTCGAATCCCATCAGCAACTGGCACTTGAATGACATGTTTACCAGCAAAACGATTCATTTCTACTTGTTTATCCGCCGCAACAATAATAGCTGTTGCACGTTCAATATCCTCTTTCGTTAAACCATTTTTAATACCTGTTGATCCGTTTGTTTCAACTTTAATCGCTATTCCTAACTCTGTCGCTTTTGCTTTTAAGCTATCCGCTGCCATATATGTGTGAGCGATTCCAGTTGGACAAGCTGTAACAGCAAGTACGTACGGTTCATTTCCTTCTGGTTTTGCGACTTCAATCTCTTCTTCTTTTTCATTCTCTTTTTCATCAAATAGTTGAAGAAGCTCACTTTCATCCTTCGCTTCTAATAGTTGCTTGCGAAACCCTTCATCCATTAATAATGTTGATAAACGAGACAACGTTTCTAAATGAGTATTATTCGCTCCTTCACTTGCAGCAATCATAAAGAATAAGTGTGCCGGTTGTCCATCAAGCGACTCATAATTGATACCGCTTACACTTCTACCAAAACAAATCGATGGTTGTTTAACAGCCTTTGTCTTCGCATGAGGTATTGCAATACCTTCACCTATTCCAGTCGTACTTTGGGACTCCCGCTTTAAAATAGCTTCTTTAAATTCCGTTTTACTATTTAAACGATTTGCCCCGTTTAATTTCTCAACTAATTCATCTATGACAGCTTCTTTATTTGAAGCTGTCAAATCCATAATGACTGTATCCCTTTTTAATAGTTCTGTAATTTTCATATGTTGCTTCCCCCTATCGCTTAGCTACAATTACTTGCGACAATAATTCTTCTACTTTTTCCTTCTTACATAAATCAGCTGAAAATGCTGTTGCACTCCCTGTTGCAACGCCGTATTGAAATGCCTTTTCAATATCTTTTGTCTGTTCATATTTGCCTACAAACCCTGCAACAAGAGAATCTCCGGCCCCAACTGAATTAATTACAACACCTTTTGGAACAGTCGCTTCATATATACCTTCTGCCGTAAATAATAAAGCTCCCTCTCCAGCCATCGATACGATAACGTGTTTTACACCTTGTTCAATTAATTTTCTTCCATAAGGTAAAATGTCCTCTACTGTTGAAAGCTCCACTCCAAACAACTCACCAAGTTCATGATGGTTTGGCTTAATTAAAAATGGCTTATTTTTAATTACATGTTGCAGTGCGCTTCCACTTGCATCTACTACTACACGAATACCTTTTTCAGCTCCAAACGCAGCAATTGATTCGTAAAAGGTACTTGGAATAGAGACCGGTACACTCCCAGCAAGTACAACACAATCTCCAGGTTGCATACTCTTAATTTTTTTCATTAACTGTTCGAACTGCTCTTTTGTTACGATAGGACCTTGGCCATTTAATTCTGTTTCTTCTTCCCCTTTTATTTTCACATTAATGCGAGTATCTTCATCTACTTGGACGAAGTTTGTTGTTACACCTTCTGTCTGTAATACCTCTTTAATAAATTGACCAGTAAATCCACCAGTAAATCCAAGTGCTATATTTTTAACACCTAAACGCTGAAGAACACGAGAAACATTAATTCCTTTTCCTCCAGGAAACTTCATATCTTTCTCCGCTCGATTTATTGTTCCTAAATCAAAAGAAGAAACTTGCACTACATAATCAATAGATGGGTTTAAAGTAACTGTATAGATCATTGTTTATCAGCCTCAATTACATTGGTTTGTTGTTTATATTTTTCTAAATCAATTTCTAAATGGTTTGTAATAATATTTGCTTCTTCAACATTTGCAATTTTCGCAAACGCAACTTCTGAAAACTTACTTTCATCAATTAAGAAATATCCTTCGTTTGCTAATGTTAATGCCATTTGTTTTAAGAGCGCTTCTTCTGGATCTGGCGTTGTAAAGCCAAGCTGTTCATGCACACCATTTGCACCTAAAAAACATTTATCAAAACGATACTTCTGCATACTTTCCTGTGCCATAGCACCGATTAAAGCTTTCGTCCTACTCTTCATCATTCCGCCTAGTAAATACGCACGAATATTATTTTCAACTAAAGCTTCAATATGCATAAGTCCATTCGTAACGACAGTAACATCTTTATTTATTAAAAATGGAATCATTTCAAATGTTGTACTCCCTGCATCTAAATAAATACAATCACCTTGTTCAACAACGCTAGCCGCATAATTAGCAATTTGTTGTTTTATTTGAATGTTTTTGGATGATTTTTCAACCATCGTTGGTTCTTGCCCTTTTCCTGTTAAAACAGCGGCACCACCATGAACTCTTTTTAATAACCTTTGCTTTTCCAATTGTGCTAAATCACGGCGAATTGTCGACTCAGAGCTTTCTGTTCTTTCAACTAATTGCTGTAATTTTACAACTTTCTGTTCTTTTACAAGTTGCAATATCATTTGATGACGTTCAGGAGTTAACATTTTATTCACCTCTTCTTTGATTACAGTATAATGAAAACGGTCACAAAAATCAACCATAAACAATCAAAAATAACCAAAAACATTCATAAACGTTTATAAACAATAAAAAAAGAAACCTATTCGATCAAACAATCAAATAGGTTTCTTTTCTAAATTCACTTATAAAGAAGCTTTATATATACTTAGAACATCATCTTTATTTAATTTTTTAAAGTTACCAAATTCACCATACGCCATCGCTTTATTAGCCATTATATCAATTTCATTTTCTCCAATACCGTAATCAGCTAATGTTGCTGGCGCTTCAATTGAAGTCCAAAATTGACGCAGTGCCTCAATTCCTTCTAACGCCACTTCTTT
The DNA here is from genome assembly GCF_052044835.1 of Bacillus sp. 22475. Lineage (NCBI taxonomy): Bacteria > Bacillati > Bacillota > Bacilli > Caryophanales > Bacillaceae > Bacillus > Bacillus sp. 22475. The sequence goes on from NZ_JBQENW010000004.1 coordinate 4,116, forward strand.
ATCTGTTTTTCCATCTGTTTCTATTTCAAATACACGAATAGCGAACTGTTTAAAACGACTTACATTTTCCTCTATAACATGTTTCATCCAGTTCGGGAATAAAATCGCAAGGCCACCCCCGTGCGGTATATCATGAACAGCAGAAACTGCATGTTCAATATTATGAGTTGCCCAGTCACCTCTTACTCCCATCGCTAAAATACCATTTAACGCCATCGTTCCGCAATATAAAATTGTTTCCCTATGCTCATAATTTTCTAAATCACTTAAAAGCTTAGGTGCTGTTTCAACGACTGTTCTTAAAACAGATTCACAATAACGATCTTGTAGTTCTGTATTCGTTCCATGATGGAAATATTGTTCTAATACATGTGACATAATATCTACCATACCATAAATCGTTTGATCTCTCGGCACAGATGCAGTATGCACTGGATCTAAAATTGAAAACTGCGGGAATGTAACGGGGCTTCCCCATCCATACTTTTCATTCGTTTCCCAGTTTGTAATTACCGAGCCTGCATTCATTTCAGAACCTGTCGCAGCAAGAGTAAGTACAGTACCAAATGGTAATGCCTCACTAGCAAATGCTTTTTTCGTTACAATATCCCATACATCTCCATCATATTTACTACCAGCAGCAATCGCTTTCGTACAGTCGATTACACTTCCTCCACCAACTGCTAAAATAAATTCGACTCCATTATCTTTACAAATTTGAATCCCTTTCTTTACAGTTGATACACGAGGATTCGGTTCAACACCCGTCAATTCAAATACTTCTGCATTAATATCCTTTAAAATAGAAATCACATTATCATAAATACCGTTTCTTTTAATACTGCCTCCTCCATATACGAGAAGAACCTTCTTACCAAACTGTGGAATTTCAGTTTTTAACTGTTCTAATTGATCTTTACCGAAAATAAGTTTCGTTGGATTACGAAATACAAAATTTTGCATATTTCTTTACCATCCCTTCTATATGAAAAGCAACTATACTTTTGTATACCATATTTTTTTCATTTCACAAAAAGATTTGCTTAATAAAAAAATCCCAGCCTACAGGCTGAGATTTTTTATTGGTAATAAGGTGAGATCATTAAGTAAACAATAACACCAGATAAACTTACATATAACCAAATCGGCATCGTCCAACGTACAATTTTACGGTGACGTGTTAATTGATTTGTAAAACCAAATACAAGCGCAAACAATGCAAGTGGTACGATAATTGCTGCTAGGATAATATGTGTAATTAAAATGATGAAATACACATATTTAATGAATCCTTCTCCGCCAAAATGTGTTGCCGGTGCTAAGTAATGATACGATAAATACGACACACAAAATAGTAAAGTTGTCGTAAATGCTGCAAGGATAAAACCACGATGCATTTTCACATTCTTTTTAATAATAGAGAATAACGCTGCTAATAAAAATACGAACGTAAAGCTATTAAAAATCGCGTTTAACATTGGTAAAATCGTTACATCAAAATGTACTTCTCCTTCATAGCCAACAGGTCCAAAGAACAAAAATAAAATAATCGCATTTACAATTACAGAAAGCGTTATCACAATAGGAGCATAGCTTTTCTGATTTGTTGATTGATCCACCAAAATGGTCACTCCCTCTTCCTTCAAGTATGTATACATAACCTCACTATTTTAACATATTATTCACAGTGTAAATGTGACAATAGTTTGACACAGCAAGACAAAACAAAGAAAAAAATCCTTCTTAATAAAACTTCTTAAGAAGGATTTTATCGCTTTATTATTCAAATAGCAACGCGATTAATTTTTGTTAAAAAATGTATCGCTATATGCTTGAAAAATTTCAGACACTTGATATCCCATTAATGAAATTGCTGTTAATGAAAAGAAACCAATCATAAGAAATCGAAACCACATATAAATCTCCTCCTTGTATTTAGCTTAAAAAACGTTAGCTACCTTACAAGTTGCGTGGCACTCTTCATCATCACTTTCCTTCTTCTTTACAATTGCTGTTATAAATCGAATCATAAAGAAAACTACAAAAGGAAATTGTTCGTAATTCACATTGGCATAGTTTAGCAACGGCTCGCGCTGCACATCGAACGGAGATGAGAAGGAATAGAACATACCTTGCTCTTCCATATATACAATTACAATTTTCATGCAAAATACGATTCCTAGAAACGAAACAATATCTTGCCATTCTGTCGTATATAACAGGTTATACAGCTCTAATACATACTCTTCCATCATCATCCCCCCTTCCTTTTTTACCATTTTGCTCGCCTTCGTATAAAAAGTCAAGAAAAAAGTTTATATTCACTATGACAATAGTAATTACTTGTTTCTATGATTATATATGATTCTTTTATAGCAATGATTGGGTGTAACTCTCTTCGAAAATAAGAAAATTAGAATCGAACAGATTCCTCATTCTTACTTTTAGGCTTCAAAACTGTGCTATTTTTATTTCTATTAAAAATAAAATAAGAAAGTATGATAAGAACAGTAACAAACATTGTTAAAAATGCTTGTGAACGTAAAGTATCAATTGCGAACATCGCAACTAAAACTGCTATAATAGCACCAATTGTAACATACGTTACATACGGAAAAAGCCACATTTTCACTTTCAAATTTTGTTGTTCTACTTTCCCCATTTTTTTACGCATCTTTAAATGCGAAACTGCAATAACGAGATAAACTAGTAACGCAATCCCGCCAGATGCATTCACTAAAAACAAAAAGACTTTATCTGGAGAAATGTAACTAAACACAACTCCAATATAAGCGAAGAAAGTTCCAAATAAAACCGCTCGAACAGGAACACCACTACTGTTCAATTTTAAAAATGACTTTGGAGCATCTCCTCTTTCTGCCATTGAAAAAAGCATTCTTGAATTTGTGTATAATCCTGAATTTAAGCAAGAAAGTACAGCTGTTAAAACGATAAAATTCATAATTTGTGCTGCCGCTGGTATTCCTATATGTTCAAGTACAGCTACAAATGGACTTTTTAATATGTTTGCTGAATTCCATGGCAGTAGTGTAACAACTACCGCTATAGACCCAATAAAAAATACAAGAATACGCCAAATCACACTATTTGTTGCTGTTTTTACTGCTTTTACAGGTTCTGCAGATTCACCTGCGGCTACTGCTACAATCTCTGATCCCATAAATGAAAATATAACAACAGTAATTCCAAGCAGTACCGAACTTATACCGTTTGGCATAAATCCACCTTGTCCAATTAAATTCGAAGTGCCGGGTGCTTCTGTTCCTGGAACAAACCCTAAAATAACAGCAAGACCTAGACAAAGGAACAAAACAATACTTATTACTTTAATAAAAGAAAACCAATATTCAAACTCTCCAAATGATTTCACCGAAAAAACGTTCGTCAGCGTTAATAAAATTGTTAATATTAAACTTAATAACCAAAGCGGTATTTGTGGAATCCAATATTGGATAATACCAGCACCTGCTGTGGCTTCTATTGCAATAACAATTACCCAAAAAAACCAGTATAACCAGCCTATTGTATAACCTGCCCAAGGACCAATCGCTTCTCTTGCATACGTTGCAAATGAACCACTTGTCGGATTAACAGCTGCCATTTCTCCTAGCATTCTCATAACGAAAATGACTAGAAGTCCTGCTAATGCATATGAAACGATAGAACCTGGTCCTGCCGAATGTACAACTGCACCACTTCCAACAAACAAACCAGCCCCTATTACGCCGCCAATTGAAATCATTGTAATGTGGCGTATTTTGAGGTCTTTCTTTAGATTTTTATCCAAATCTTGTACATCCCCTTCCAAACTAAATTTTGAAATTTATGTAAGAGTACTGTGCGAAAGATTTTGTCCTATACTTTAAAATATATCAAAATATTCTGAATTTAACAATTACAATTCAACCTTCTTCAAAAATTATTACATTAGGTTTAATACTTTCCCATACACAATTGTTGAGAAAATTATAGTCCTCTTACAAAAGAAAGAATTTTCAGATATTATTAAATAAACAAGATTATACATCTAGACAACTTTTTGTATAGGAGTGTTGATATGTTAAACAAGTTCAAATTTTTTTGTTGTATTTTAGTAATGTTCTTACTTCTACCGCTATCCCCTTTCCAAGCACAAGCAGCAAACAATTTAGGTTCAAAATTACTCGTTGGATACTGGCATAACTTTGATAACGGTACTGGCATTATTAAATTAAAAGACGTTTCACCAAAATGGGATGTAATCAATGTATCTTTTGGTGAAACTGGTGGTGATCGTTCCACTGTTGAATTTTCTCCTGTGTATGGTACAGATGCAGACTTCAAATCAGATATTTCTTATTTAAAAAGTAAAGGAAAGAAAGTAGTTCTTTCAATAGGTGGACAAAATGGAGTCGTTTTACTTCCTGACAATGCCGCTAAGCAACGTTTTATTAATTCCATACAATCTCTAATCGATAAATACGGTTTTGATGGAATAGATATTGACCTTGAATCCGGTATTTACTTAAACGGAAATGACACTAATTTCAAAAACCCAACTACTCCCCAAATCGTAAATCTTATATCAGCTATTCGAACAATCTCAGATCATTATGGTCCAGATTTTCTATTAAGCATGGCTCCTGAAACAGCTTATGTTCAAGGCGGTTATAGCGCATACGGAAGTATCTGGGGTGCATATTTACCAATTATTTACGGAGTAAAAGATAAACTAACATACATTCACGTTCAACACTACAATGCTGGTAGCGGGATTGGAATGGACGGTAATAACTACAATCAAGGTACTGCAGACTACGAAGTCGCTATGGCAGATATGCTCTTACATGGTTTTCCTGTAGGTGGTAATCCAAATAACATTTTCCCAGCTCTTCGCTCAGATCAAGTTATGATTGGGCTTCCAGCAGCACCAGCGGCCGCTCCAAGTGGTGGATACATTTCGCCAACTGAAATGAAAAAAGCTTTAAATTATATCATTAAAGGAGTTCCGTTCGGAGGAAAGTATAAACTTTCTAACCAGAGTGGCTATCCTGCATTCCGCGGCCTAATGTCTTGGTCTATTAATTGGGATGCAAAAAACAACTTTGAATTCTCTAGTAACTATAGAACATATTTTGATGGTCTTTCCTTGCAAAAATAGCAAAGTAAAACTATAATTAGCCCTCATCAATCGGACATTTATGGGCAATCAATGCAGGATAAAAACAACAATAGGTCCCTTTATAGGTCCTATTGTTGTTTTTTATTTATGAAAATTACTTTGTCACATCTAAAGTTTTAAGAAACTCCTTACCATCGACCAACATCGCACGTTCCTTGGAATCATATTGTTAAATATTCTAGTTACTATTTTGCTTCAACACAAAAACTGAAAGTTCAGGTACACTCCAAAATCTAACAGGCATCCTAGTAGTCCCAATGCCACGATTTACATATAAATATAACAGCTTACTCTTCCCCTCTACTTCATACATACCTTCAACATAGCTCTCAGCTAGTTTGGTAGTAATTAATGGACCTACAAAAGGAATTTGGACTTGTCCTCCGTGACTATGTCCTGACAGTTGAAGATCAACTGGATAACGATTTATTTTGGTTACAACATCCGGCTCATGTACTAATAACATGTTGAAATCATTTTGTTTCAAGTTTTTTAAAGTTGAATCTATTTGCGGCTTCCCTAATAGAAAATCATCCAAACCTGATATTGTAATATATTTGCCGTTTTCCACTTTAATTTTCTGCACTTCATTTACTAATACAGAAAAACCAGCTTCCTCCATATATTTTTTGTAAAATAAACTACCGCCCCCGCCCCTATCATGATTCCCAAACACAGCATATTTCCCTAAGGGAGCGTAAATTTTCTGCAAAATAGCCTTCGCTTCTTCTCTTTCCGCATTATAAGACCCAAATTTATCTATTAAATCTCCGGTAAAAACTACTATATCTGGATGTAATTCATTCATCTTCTCCACTAAATGTTCAAGTTGTTTCAGTGTAAACTCTGGTCCTAAATGTACATCTGAAAACTGTAATATTTTTTTATTATTAAATTCTTTAGGAATTGCAGAAACTTCTATTTCATTCCACGTAACTGTTACTAGTTTTCGTTCTATTTCTGTCGCATAATAATACAAACTTACTGGTATCATTAATATACTTATAAAGCTAATAATAAATATCTTTACGATTGCTTGTTTTCGTTCTTTTTTTACATAATTCGTATTCATGTTTTCACCTCTAGAAACACTTTAAATCCTTATTGTTACATTCATGTGACAACATGAACAATGTTATCAATTTGTAATTCCCTCTCTATTCACTTTGACAATTTTATACAGAAGTCATAACATATTTTTATAATACATAGATTTTTGAAATTTTTTCTATTCATTCCATCATTTTATTACGGAGGGATTATTCATGTCTGTATTTACACCAGAAGAAATTACGGAACTTGCTGCGAATTCAGGAAGGAAAAAAGCTCATTTATCATTGCTCCCTATGCTAATTCTTGGTTTTTTTGGTGGCGCTTTTATCGCATTAGGGTATTTACTCGATATTCATGTTATTGGGACAATACCAAAATATTGGGGATCATTTTCTAGTTTTCTAGGCGCTGCTGTATTCCCTGTTGGTCTCATTCTCGTTATTCTTGCAGGCGGTGAACTAGTAACTGGTAACATGATGACAGTTTCTATGGCCTGGCTCCAAAAGAAAATTACTTTATTTTATTTCATACGAAATTTAGTTATTGTTACATTTAGCAATTTCATAGGAGCTGTATTCGCAGCCTATTTTTTCGGTCATATCGTCGGCTTAACTGAAGGAGCTTTTTTAGCGAAAACTATTTCTATCGCTCAAGCGAAACTACAAGATACACCATTGCAAGCATTTATTTCTGCAATCGGATGTAATTGGCTCGTTTGTTTAGCTGTTTGGCTCAGTATGGGAAGTAAAGAATTTATCGGAAAGATTATCGGTATTTGGTTCCCAGTTATGACTTTTGTTGCGATTGGATTTCAACACGTTGTAGCAAATATGTTTGTCATCCCAGCCGCAATTTTTGCCGGTCATTTCACTTGGGCTGAATATTTTCCAAACTTTATTTTTGTTTTCTTTGGAAATTTAGTAGGAGGTATGTTATTTGTAGCACTACCTTACTTCATATCTTATAATAAGAAACTACCTTCTCATCAAGAGAAGACTGAAATGAAGAGCAAATCTCTGTCCGCTTAAATGGAATGTCTATAAAGTGTCCTAAAAAATATTACAAATTTCATTTTTTTTGCGAATATATGTACGTACACTTGTTCTCGAATGTTTTATACGTTATAATAACAACTTAAATAGCATTATTTACATATGAGGTGAAAAACATGAACAAAACAGAATTAATTAAAAACGTAGCACAAAATGCTGAGATTTCTCAAAAAGAAGCTACTGTAGTTGTACAAACTGTAGTAGAATCAATCACTAACACTTTAGCTGCTGGTGAAAAAGTACAACTTATCGGATTCGGTACATTCGAAGTTCGTGAAAGAGCTGCTCGTACAGGCCGTAACCCACAAACTGGTGAAGAGATGCAAATCGCAGCTTCTAAAGTACCTGCTTTCAAAGCTGGTAAAGAACTAAAAGAAGCTGTAAAATAATGAAAAATATCCTTCTCATTTATGAGAAGGATATTTTTTTCATAACATAATTAATAAAAATCTGACCATTATGCTGTTTCTTTTGTTCCTTTATGCAAATAAAACCTTTACTTTCAAAGAAAGGTTTTGCTGTAATACTCGCTTCTGTATAGATTTCCCTATGCCCTAGGTTCACTGCTTCTTTTTCTAAATTCTGTAATATAGATGAGGCTATCCTTTTCCCTTGATAATCTTTATGTGTAAATAAACGCTCTACGTAATGATCCTCATTATAATCTCCAAACCCGACTATCACACCGTTATGATTCGCTACATAACTAATATTCTTCTTTAAAGACTTTAACCAACTTTCTCTATCTAGTCGATCTGGTGCCCATGCCTGTAGCTGTAACTCATTATAATCTTTTGCATTAACCGTATGAACTGTTTCATAGAACAATTGTAATACTTGATTTAAATCTTCTTTCTGAAATGTTCTAATTATAATATCTTTTAACATATATAAGTCTCCTTACCAAACTACCTCTTAACTTTTCTACTACATACGATTCAATAATTCTTCTTTATTATATCGTTTTAATTTCTATACGAACAAAAAAACAATACTTATTCAAAGTATTGTTTTTTAATTCTATTCAATTACTTAATGTAGCTTTTTTAAGATTTTAATTTAACTCTTTGTAATCGTAATGCATTTAATACAACGGATACAGAACTAAATGCCATCGCTGCTCCAGCAACCCAAGGGGCTAAGAAGCCTAATGCCGCAATTGGAATTCCTAACGCGTTATAAGCTAATGCCCAGAATAAATTTTGTTTAATATTTCTTATCGTCATTTTACTCATAAAGATCGCATCAGCAATACTATTTAAATCACCGCGGATCAATGTTATATCCGCTGCTTCCATCGCTACATCCGTTCCCGTTCCAATTGCCATACCAATGTTCGCTGTAGCAAGAGCAGGAGCATCATTTATCCCATCTCCAACCATCGCTACTTTCTTACCATTTGCTTGCAGTTTTTTCACTTCTTCTGCTTTTCCTTCTGGCAATACTTCTGCAATTACGTGATCAATACCAACTTGCTTTGCAATCGCCTGAGCAGTTTGTGTATTATCTCCTGTAATCATCACAACGTCTAGACCCATTTTTTTCAGTCTTGCGATAGCTGCTTTTGAAGTATCTTTCACAGTATCTGCAACGGCAACTATACCAGCATATTCTTTATCGATTGCAATAAGCATTGCTGTTTTTCCTTCTCGTTCTAGCGCTTCCATTGATTTTGAAACTTCTTCAATATTAATATTGAATTTCTTCATTAATCGACGTGTGCCAATTAATAATTGTTTTCCTTCTACAACTGATTCGATACCGAATCCTGGAATCGCTTCAAACATTTCTGAACTTGGGATATCAATTTTCTTTTCTTTAATTCCTTCTACAATCGCTTCTGCAAGTGGATGTTCAGAATTTCTTTCCGCTGCCCCTACTAATCTAAGCAGTTCATTTTCATTGAATCCATCTGCCACAATTACATCTGTTAACACCGGCTTCCCATTTGTCACTGTACCCGTTTTATCTAAAATAACCGTATCTAATCGGTGCGTTGCTTCTAAATGCTCTCCACCTTTAAATAAAATACCATACTCAGCCGATCTTCCTGATCCTGCCATAATAGATGTAGGCGTTGCAAGACCTAATGCACATGGACAAGCGATAACAAGTACTGCTATCATTTTCTCAAGGGCTCCGCCAAAATCACCAGGTGTAACAAATATCATCCATACTGCAAATGCGATAATCGCAATCACAACTACAACCGGTACGAAAATACCTGAAATTTGATCTGCTACCCTTTGAATAGGAGCTTTTGAACCTTGTGCCTCTTCTACTACTTTAATAATTTGAGCTAATGCAGTATCTCTGCCTACTTTAGTTGCTTTCACTTTTAAAAAACCATTTTTATTTATTGTAGAACCTATTACTACATCCCCAATTGACTTATCAACAGGAATACTTTCACCCGTTAACATCGATTCATCAATCGCTGATTTTCCTTCTACAATCTCACCATCTACTGGTATTTTTTCACCAGGCTTTACATAGACGATATCACCAGCTACTACTTCTTCAATCAAAATTTTTATTTCTGTTCCATCTCGCACAACTGTAGCTGTCTTCGCTTGTAAACCCATCAATTTTTTAATTGCTTCTGATGAGCGCCCTTTTGCTTTCGCTTCAAATAATTTACCTAAAATAATTAATGTAATAAGTACCGCACTCGTTTCAAAATATAAATCTGTCATATGTTCCGAAGAACCAATAGATTGAATACTTAAATATACACTATAGAAATACGCGGCCGACGTTCCAAGTGCCACGAGAACATCCATATTAGCACTTTTATTGCGTAACGCTTTATAAGCCCCAACATAAAACTGTCCACCAATGATAAATTGAACAGGAGTTGCAAGTGCTAGTTGCACCCAAGGGTTCATTAACATGTCTGGTAAATAAATAAACGACGTAAATGAGAAATGACTAACCATTGCCCATAATAATGGGAAAGATAGAATAAACGAAATAATAAACTTCTTCTTTTGTCTTTCAATTTCTTGTAATCGATGATCAGTTGATGCATCTTGATCATCTGGTTTCACTTCTAATTTATATCCTAACTTCGTAATCGCACTCTTCATTTCATTTACATTAACTTCATCAGGATTAAAGTCTACTGTAGCTGATTCTAAAGCAAAATTTACTGTCGCTTTGTTTACACCATCTAACTTATTTAAACGCTTTTCAACTCTATTTGCACATGCTGCACATGTCATTCCTGAAACAGTAAATTCAGCTTTATCACTTACAATTCCATATCCTAATGATTCAACTTTTTCTTTAAATTGTTGCGGATTTGTTTTAGTTGGATCGTACATTATTTTTGTTTTTTCAAGCGCAAAATTTACATTTGCCTCATGAACACCTTCTACTTTTTTTAGACCTTTTTCAATTCTATTTGCACATGCCGCACATGTCATTCCTGATATTTGAAGATTGGCCTCTTTTTTTTCATTCATGTCTCTCACCTCTATATACCCTTATGAGGTATAATTATTAGCAAAATAAATCGTACTTCATTTAAAGTACGATTTATTTCCATATCTAAAAATAATTATTGAACATCGTATCCTTGATCTTCGATTACAGCAACGATATCTTTTAATGTTACAGCAGACGAGTCGATAGTAACTTCAACAGTTCCTTCTGCTAATTGAACCTTCACTTGTTCAACACCGTTTAGCTCTTTCACACTGCTTTCGATAGCATTTACACAATGTCCACAAGACATACCTTCAACTTGTAATGTTAACTGTTCCATTTAAAATCCTCCTCTTGTTTATTCATTGTTTGTTAATCACAATTACATTTTACCATACCCCCCTAAGGTAATCAATGGTTTTGTATCATGATTTTTCAATTATTTTCTAAAAGTTTATTTTACACACACTTTTTCACTACAATACACCAAAATCCAATATGAGGGTAAACAAAAAAACAAGCCAGTTAATGAACTGCACCCCAATTGTTAGACACAGTCTAACAATTGGAGGTGCAGTTTTTCTATGGCTAAATTTACAGCTGATGAAAAAATACAAATCGTTCTACGTTATTTGAACGGAAATGAAAGTTATCGAGAAATAGGTAAAGTCATTGGTATAAGAGACACCGTAATTTTGAATTGGGTAAACCAATATAAGCAGAATGGTGCGGAAGCTTTTCTAAAACGGTATACAAATTACACCCAACAATTTAAACTAGACGTACTAAATTTTATGATTGAAAACGGTACGTCCTTGTTTGAAACGGCAGCTATCTTTAACATCCCTGCCCATTCAACGATTATTGCTTGGAAAAAACAACTCGAAGCACAAGGAATTGATGCCCTTCAATCAAATAAAAAGGGGCGTCCATCCATGAAAAAAGAGTCAAATAAACAATCAAAACAAGCACCAGTTGAAATTTCAGTCGAAGCACTTGAAGCACGTATTAAACAGCTTGAAATGGAAAATGAGTACTTAAAAAAGTTGAATGCCTTAGTTCAAAACAAGGAAAAATCACGAAACAAGATAAAGCGCAAGTAGTCTATGAATTAAGGCATAAATATTCGGTGAAGGCACTCGTGGAGCTAGCTAATATTCCACGAAGCACGTATTATGATTTAGTACAGAAAATGAATCGTCCGGATTTAGATGCGGATTTGAAAGCTGAAATTAAAGCAATTTATGAGGAAAATGAAGGTCGTTATGGCTACCGTCGCATTCGTGATGAGTTAACGAATCGTGGTCAGAAAGTGAATCATAAGAAGGTTCAGCGCATTATGAAAGAGCTTGGATTAAAGTGTGTTGTACGTATAAAAAAATATAAGTCTTATAAGGGGAAATCCGGTAAAATTGCACCAAATATTTTAGCTCGCAATTTTCATGCAGATGCACCGAATCAAAAATGGGTAACAGACATCACAGAGTTTAAATTATTTGGAGAGAAACTTTATTTATCACCTGTATTAGACTTGTATAATGGTGAAATTATTACCTATACAATAGGCTCTAGACCGGTGTATTCACTTGTTTCAGAGATGTTAGAAAAAGCATTAGAACGTTTGCCTGAACATCACCAACTATTGATGCATTCAGATCAAGGATGGCATTATCAAATGAAACAATATGTCCGTACACTTGAATCAAGAGGTATTGTGCAGAGTATGTCTCGAAAAGGCAACTGTTACGACAACGCAGTAATGGAGAATTTCTTTGGGATCATGAAATCGGAATTCCTCTACATAAAAGAGTTTGAAAGTGTAGAACATTTTAAAATAGAATTAGAAAAATATATAGAGTATTATAATACGAAACGGATAAAGGCAAAATTAAAAATGAGCCCGGTGCAATACCGGACTCACTTTTATCAAGCTGCCTAATGAAATAACCATGTCTAACTTTTAGGGGTCACTTCATAAATACTAGCTTGTTTTTACGCTTTTGAAAAACGTTCAAATACTGTCATTAATTCTTCAATTGCTTCGTCACCATTTCCATTTTTAATAGCTCCTGAAACACAATGACTCGTATGATTTTTGAGAACGCCCATCCCTACTTTTTTCATTGCTGCATTAATCGCTGAAATTTGCACTAAAATATCTACGCAATAACGATCATTTTCAATCATGTTTTGAATACCACGGACCTGTCCTTCAATTCTCTTTAATCTATTTATAATCTGTTCTTTTTCTTTTTCTGATCTATGTGTTACTGCTTCATGCTCTTTATGATCCATATTATCACCTTCTTAAAGTTTCTCTTCATCCAATAAAACAATTGTCTTTTATGAGTATACCAATTATAGCATTAAATATCTACGCATGATACCCCATAAGAGTATATTTACGCTTTATGATTATTCTTAACAACTCATTAGCTTCTTAATCTCAATTTTCAGTATACCCTTTCCTTTTTGTCGAAAAAATCATTATATCTCTCATCAAAATTCAATAAAATGAAACAAGAATAAGCAGGGATTACCCGCCCCGCTTATTCTTCGTGTATAATGTTTTAATTTTCAGATATTTAACCCTAGAATTTTTCTTTCCATATATAATTATTGCTGATCACATACTTTTGTATCATTCACTACTGAAGTTCCTTCAACGGTTACCGTATGAAAACAGTCATTTACTCGAACTGTCACAACATTATCTTGCCGATCAATGATATGATATTCATTAAAATTTTTATTTAGAGCACTGCGAATTTGTTCTCCTTCATAAATTGGAATGCCATGCGATAGAACCCAAATAAGTCCAGCGATAGCAAGAATAGTTTTCATACGATCTACCTCCTTGGGAATATAGTGAACTTTTAATCCATGCTTTTTCAACTCTACGAATCATGATTGAAATAAACCAAGCCTTTTTGGAAATAAGTTCATTTCGTCTATTTTATGTTTATGCTAATTGTGACCGATTTGTGACAACTTTTTGTCTCTTTAGACGAAAAGTTGAAACAAAACTTTCAAAAAGGACAATTCTACATATCAAAAAAGGCTATAGAATGTTTCATCCATAACCTTTTTTCCTATACGTAACTAATAAACCTCAATCCTTTACTTAAAGACGTCGGCACAACAGATGCATGATTCTCCCCTTCAGCCTCATAGAACTTAAATCTAAACTGATCATGTTTTACTAGGAGAAGACGCTCTGATAATTCATTTGCTCCTACAACCATATGCTCTCGCTCTAGTGACCCAACTGTAAGAAATACTCCTGTTTCAAACTTAGCATTGTTTAATTCAATTATAAGGTTCTCTTCTTTTTCAAGAACGGATTTATTATTCCACCATATAGATGGACTACTAATAAAATAATTTTGAAAAGCATTCAAGTTTGTAAATAGTATATGCAAAGCGAATAGGCCACCTAAAGAATGCCCAAATAAAGTTTGCTTACCTTTATCAATCTCAAAATTCTTTTCAATTTGTGGTTTCAGTTCTTCTTCAATAAAAGTAAAGAAATTATGTGCTCCTCCTGTTTTAGGCCACGGTTTACCGTCTGGTTTTAAAGGGGCATCTTTTGAAATTACGCTAGGCGTAAAATCATAGCACCTTTCTTCCCCTGAAAATGCGCCTTCAATCGGATAACCCACTCCAACTATAACAGCTGGTGAAACACCAGTTTTTTCCGCTCTTACTGATTGTATTTTAACTGCTTCATGAAATGTTTGAAAAAAGGCATTGCCATCTAATACGTAAATGACAGGATATCCTGAATCCGGTGCTGGTTGCCTCGGCTTTGAAATATGAATTTGATATTCCTTACCTTCTAATTTTGAATACATTTTCCACTGCTCTGTATTAGATGTTATAATCTGCTGTTTTTCAATTGTAGTATTCACCCTATCCCCCCCCTTTTAACTTGTTACATATATTTCGATTTTTTCTTCTTGAGATACAACGCTATCATAACCGAAACAAACAGGAGCCCCATTATACGGATCAATCATGACACGCGCATCAATATGAAATACTTCTTTTAACACTTCATTTGTAATGATTTCTTCTGGGCTACCAGTTGTAACAATTTCGCCTTCCTTCATTGCAATAATTTCATCTGAAAACCTTGATGCATGGTTAATATCATGTAATACCATAACAACCGTACAATTATGTTCTTTATTTAACTTCTCCACAATTTGTAATACATCTAATTGATGAGACATATCAAGGTATGTAGTTGGCTCATCTAATAGCAACACTTCTGTCTCTTGTGCTAATGCCATCGCTAGCCATACCTTTTGTCTTTGACCACCTGATAAATTTGCAATTTGTCTCGTTCGAAATTCAGAAGTTTTCGTTATATTTAATGCCCAATCAATCATTTCTTTATCTTTTGTCGTTAACTTATTTACGTTATTTCGATGTGGATAGCGTCCATAAGAAATTAATTCTTCCACTTTAAGTTCACCTGGTGCAATTGGAGTTTGCGGGAGTAAAGCTAACTGCTTCGCAATTTCCTTCGTTGGAATTGTATGTAAATCTTGCCCTTGCAAATATACTTTTCCGCTTTTTTGTTTTAAAATTCTTCCCATTGTTTTTAACAATGTCGATTTACCGCAACCGTTTGGACCTATAATTGTCGTTACTTTTCCTTCTTGTATTTCCACATTTAAATCGCGAAACACTGTAAGCTTTTCATAACTTGTTTCTAAATTTTTTGCACTTAAAATACTCACTTTTATTCCTCCTCTTACGCTTTCGCCTTATAAAGTAAATATAAGAAATACGGTACACCGACAATAGAAATAACGATTCCAACTGGTAGCTCTACAGGTGTAAAAACTGTTTTCGCAATAAAGTCTGAAGCAATTACAAGAAACATTCCGATTACGCCGCACGTAGGAATTATATACTTATGTTGAATACCGACAAGCCTTTTCGCTATATGCGGTGCCATTAAGCCAATAAAACCGATACTCCCTGAAACAGCAACACATGCGCTCACAAGCCCGATACTACTTAATAGTAAAATCGACTTCTCTCTTTCTACTGAAACACCTAAACTTGTAATACTCGTTTCTTCCAATTGAAATAAATCTAATAAATAAGCTTTCTTTTGTATAAGCGGAATTAAGATAATAAGCCATGGTAACATAGCCACAATATACTTCCAGTTCGCACTATATACGCTTCCAGACACCCACACTGCGGCCATTTCAAAATCAGTTGACTTCATTTTGAGTGATAAATACATAGAAAAGGCTCCAAATCCTGATCCAATTGCAATCCCTGTTAATAAAAGTCGCTGCGAATCTAATTTACCGTTTTTCCAAGAAAACAGATAAATGATGATAGCTGCACCTAATCCGCCTACTAAACCAAACATTGGCATCATCATAATAGAAACCCAGTCTGTGCTTTTTAATTGCCCTTGAAAGAAAAACATAAAAATGACAATCGCTGTTCCTGCTCCGGCATTTACGCCTAAAATACCTGGGTCCGCCAACCCATTTCTCGTAATCCCTTGAATAACGGCACCCGCAACACCAAGGCCTAATCCTACTAATCCAGCAATTACGATGCGCGGAAGGCGAAACTCAAAAATAACTAAATCATGTTCTGGTACTGGATCAATTCTAAACAGTGTTTTAAATACATCTGTAATCGTAATGTCGAACGTACCATTTGTTAAACTAATATAAATAGCACATAGTATTAAAAATATAATAATCCCCATCGTCATTCCGAAACGTTGACTTGAACTTTTAAGCATGTCTCTCTCCTCCTCTAGTACGGATTAAATAAAGGAAGAAAGGAATTCCAATTAAAGAGGTAACGACTCCAATAGGTGTTTCAAATGGATAGTTTACAAATCTACTCAAAACGTCACATAACGCTAAGAAAACGCCACCAATAACACCTGCACATGGCAAAATCCACTTATAATCTACCCCAATTATAAAGCGGGTAATGTGCGGAATAATTAAACCTACAAAACCAACTTTCCCCACTAAAGCAACTGCTGTTCCTGTTAAAAAGATAACTGATAAAATTGCCATCGCTTTAACTAGTTTTGTACGTTGCCCTAAATTAATAGAAACCTCTTCGCCTAATGAAAGAATGGTAATAGATTTTGATATTAACAGTGCTAAAATTATTCCAATTATCGCAAACGGTATCGTGATTTTAATGATATTAGGATCTACTTGATCTAACTTTGCATTAAACCAAAAACTAACATTTTGAGAAATTTGGAAATACGAAGCCATTGCAGCCGATACACTGCTTAAAAATGTTCCAATAACTGTTCCTATAATCGCTAACCTAACTGGTGATAAGCCATTTTGAAGGAGCGAACCAAAACCAAACACGATACCGGCTCCTAGTGCAGAACCAATCATTGAACATAAAACCATACCAATTGATGACATTCCCGGAAGAAAAATCATGCTAAGTGTAATAACAAAGGCAGCGCCATCCGTCACACCCATAATAGAAGGGGATGCAAGATAGTTTCTTGTCATCCCCTGCATAAGTGCTCCTGATATGGCTAGAAATGCTCCGACTAAAAGAGCTGCAACTACCCTTGGTAAACGTGAAGTAATAATAATATTATGATTTACATCGCTTGAATCAAAATGAAATAATGCGTTCCACACTGTTTCAGCGTCAATACTTTTTGCCCCATACAAAATCGAAAGTATAACTGTAAATAAGATGAGTATGGGTGCTATACATAATATAGTTACTGGTACTGCATTTGTTTTCTGCATATCATTCAACGCACCTTATTTATTGTATTATTTAGATAAATTTTTCACTGCTTCTTTTAAGAATGCTGTTTTACTCCAAGCTGTACCACCTTGTGCCATTGGGTCTACAACATTTACAAATACTTTCTTTTCTTTCGCAGCGTTCATACTTTGCCAAATTGGATTATTTTCAATGTCTTCTAACACTTTCGGTTTATTATTTTCACTTGCCTCGTATTGTAAGAAGATATAATCAGGATTAACTTCAGCTAATTTTTCTAAAGAAATTTTTTCTTGTGCTTTTACCGTTTTAAGTTGTTCTGGAGCAGTTAGTCCAAGATCTTTATAAATTACAGGGTTAAAGTATACTCCTTCTGGGTATAGGAATAAGTCATTTGCTCTTAGTCTAATGACAAGTACTTTTTTATCTTTTAACTTATCTCCTAGTTTTGCTTTTGCTTTTTCAGCGTCCGAATTGTAGTCTTTAATAATTTTTTCTGCTTTATCTTTTTTACCAGTTAATTCTCCCATTAACTTTAAGTTATCTTCCCAATTTGTTGAAACGTGTGATACCGGGAATGTAGGAGCTACTTTCGTAAACTTTTCAGCTGTTTCTGCTGGGAATTTCGTACTTGATGTAATAACGTCTGGTTTTAATTGAAGTAATGTTTCGAAATTTGGTTCCATTTTCTCACCAACAGATTTCGCACCTTCTAAATCTTTCTCAAGATACTTCGGTAATTTACCACCAACAGTAATGGCACCAACTGGTTTAATTCCAAGTACTGCCGCATCTTCCATTGATTCTAAACTAGCTGTCGCAATTTTGTCTACTTTTGCTGGCACTGTATATTCTTTACCTAAATATGTAATTTTTCGTTTTTCATCTTTTTTCGTTTCCGTAGCTTTTGTCTGTTGTTTTTGCTCGCCTGAAGTTTTATCCGCACTATTACATGCCGCTAAACCTACACTTAAAACTGTAACCATCCCTAATGTAAATAACTTCTTATTCATCTTTATATATCTCCTCTCGAATTTTCCAAACTATATTCTCAATAAAATTTAACTATATGAAACTTGTCTTACATATATATTTCATTAGATTAATAATTCTATCCAGAACTCATTCCCGTTCACTTCCCCTAAGCTATAATTCTTTTATACCTCATCCGTTGATAACGCTTTTCATTGATAATGATTATCGTTACTAAGTATATATTTAATATGCAATTATTTCAAGAAAGATTTGAAAAATTTTAACAAACTGAATTAAAAAAGAAGTATCCGCCTAATGTTAGGTAGATACTTCTTTTTTTAGAAATTTATATGTAATTCAACTGGACAATGGTCTGATCCCATTACTTCACTATTAATTTTCGCTTCTGTTATTTGGTCTTTCATTCTTTCCGAAACAACAAAATAATCTAAACGCCATCCGATATTTTTCGCTCTCGCGCCCATACGATACGACCACCACGAGTATGCACCTTCTTGATCAGGATAAAGGTAACGATATGTATCAACAAACCCTTCTTCTAAAATACATGAAAATTTCTCTCGTTCCTCATCAGAGAATCCAGGATTTTTACGATTACTTTTTGGATTTTTCAAATCGATTTCTTTATGAGCAACATTTAAGTCTCCACAAAAAATAACTGGTTTTTTCTCATCTAATCGTTTGATATAGGACCTGAAATCATCTTCCCATTTCATTCTGTAATCTAATCGTTCTAATCCACGTTTTGAATTTGGTGTATATAACGTTATCATATAAAAATCTTCGAATTCTAAAGTAATAAGTCGCCCTTCTTGATCATGCTCTTCAATGCCTAAACCATATGTAACTGAAAGCGGTTCTTTTTTCGAAAAAATAGCCGTTCCTGAATATCCTTTTTTCACAGCATAATTCCAGTATGTATAATATCCCTCTAGATTTAAATCAATTTGCCTTTCTTGCAATTTAATCTCTTGTAGACAAAATATATCAGCACTTGATTCCTCAAGATATTCTAAAAATCCACCTTTTGCGATAACTGCTCGCAAACCATTTACATTCCATGAAATTAACTTCACTTTTAGCCCTCCTCTTGATGATTATTTCCAAATTTCATGCTATCACAAAATAGAAAAACAATCATATTTTCACCTTTGTAATCTTGCTCTTACATTTATGAATACATACATACGCACTTTATTCAGGTTATACTAATTTCAGAGGTGATGTTCTTTGCACAATGAAGGAGTTACATTAACAAATGAGTATTGGCAAGCAATTATTCATAATGATTCTTCCTATGATAGCAAATTCTTTTATGCTGTGAAATCAACTGGAATCTTTTGCAGGCCATCATGCAAATCAAGAATACCGAATAGAAACAATGTACAAATTTTTCATAATACAGAACAAGCATTAAGTGAAAACTTTCGCCCGTGCAAACGTTGTAAGCCAAACGGGATCACTTTACCTAATGAAGAGTGGGTAGAACAAATTAAAGACTATATCGAAAAGCATTATGACGAATCCTTAACTCTCGACATGCTTGCGGAAATGTGTCACGGTAGCCTTTTTCATTTACAGCGTACTTTCAAAAGAATAATAGGGCTAACTCCTATAGAATATATACAACAATTCAGGGTTCTTAAAGCAACCGAATACCTTTTACACACAAATCAATCTATTAAAGAAATTAGTACTGCTGTCGGGATAGAAAACCCAGAGTATTTCGCAACTTTATTTAAAAAGAAAACCGGATTTACTCCTACTGAATATCGAAAAAAGAACGAAATGAAAGAGGGATACGATAATGAATTCCTACAAAAATAATTATATATATTGGACGCTACTTACACATAAAAATTGGCGATTTCATATTGCTGCAACTGAAAATGGACTATGTTTCATTGGATCACAAGAAGAAAACTTTGAAGAATTAAATATATGGGCTAGAAAAAAACTGCCCCAACATATATTGATCCATAGTCCAGATTACTTGCAAATATATACGAAAGAAATTATCAAGTATTTAGAAAACAAGCGAGAAACTTTTACATTCCCTATCGATGCTTATGGAACTAATTTTCAATTATCTGTTTGGAATACGGTACGTGAAATTCCTTATGGAAAGACATATTCTTATACAGAAATCGCTGAAAGAATTCAAAAACCTAAAGCTGTGCGCGCCGTTGCTTCTGCTATTGCTGCTAACCCTCTTCTTATTACCATTCCTTGTCACCGCGTTATTGGGAAGAATGGGAAACTAACCGGATTTAGGGGTGGATTAGAAATGAAGAAAAAATTGCTTACATTAGAAAAGCTGCAGGTGGAATTCATATGACAGCAGAATATAATAGCGCATTATCTGTAGCAGTTCCGAAAGAATTTTGTTTTCAAGAAAATTTACGCTATCTATCACGTTCTAACAATGAATGTATGTTCCATATTGAAGACAATAAAATTTATAAAGTTATCCCTGTTCAAGATGTAAATCCTTTAGTTGAAATTAGTTTGAATACTGATGGCAATATTCAAATACGTTTTTTAGGAAAGTTATATACTCATGAAAGATGGGTAAGCGATGCTGTAGCTAACTATATAAAAGAATGGTTTGATTTAACTACTGATTTAGCCCCTTTTTATACATTAGCGAAACATGATTTACTCCTTCAAGGACCAATTGAACAATATTATGGCCTTCGTAATTTAGGTATTCCAGACTTATTTGAGGCACTTTCCTGGGGAATTATCGGTCAACAAATTAACCTAACATATGCTTATACGCTAAAAAGGAGATTAGTTGAGCAATTTGGAAGTTATGTAGAATGGGACGGTAGAAAACATTGGATATTCCCATCACCTGAAACAATTGCAAATCTACATGTAGAAGATCTCCAACAATTAAAAATGACGACTAGAAAATGTGAATATTTAATCGGTATTGCGAAGCTTATTACAGAGAGAAAACTATCAAAAGAGGATTTACTGCAAACACAAGATGTAAAGGTTGCTGAGAAACAATTAACCGCCATCCATGGTATAGGACCATGGACTGCCAACTATGTTTTAATGCGTTGTTTAAGATTCCCTTCAGCTTTTCCAATTGATGATGTTGGTCTCCATAATGCAATTAAATTTATAATAGGCTCCGAAAATAAACCGACTAAAGATGAAATAAAAGATTTTGCAGCAAACTGGGCTAATTGGGAGTCTTATGCGACTTTTTATTTGTGGCGAGTACTATATTAAAAGAACCAAGTAGCACATTCGTACTACTTGGTTCTTTTTTAAGCTTGCTCCTCAAAACGTCTTGCAATTTCTACAATAACTTGAACAGCTTTTTCCATAGTATCTACCGAAACATACTCAAATTTACCGTGATAGTTTTCACCACCAGTGAAAATATTCGGCGTCGGTAATCCCATATATGATAATTGTGATCCATCTGTTCCTCCGCGAATCGGATGAATATTTGGTTCAATGTCTAAACTTTTCATTGCTTCATATGCAATATCAACAATTTCTCTTACTGGTTCAATTTTTTCAAGCATGTTATAGTATTGATCATTCATTTCTAAAACGACTGCATCTTTCCCATACTTCTCTTGCATTTGTTTCACAATATTTTCAATGGTATTTTTACGTGTTTCAAAATTTTCACGATCAAAATCTCGAATAATATAATATGCTTTACTTTGCTCAACATCACCATTTAAAGAGAGTAAATGGTAAAACCCTTCGTATCCTTCAGTATACTCTGGTGCCTCTTCTACTGGCAAATACCCGTTAAACTCCATAGCCAGTTTAGTTGCATTGCGCATTTTATTTTTCGCTGTTCCAGGATGTGTATTCGTTCCGTTAAACGTTAACTTAGCACCTGCAGCATTAAAACTTTCATACTCTAAACCACCTAATGGACCTCCATCCATCGTATAAGCGAATGATGCACCAAATGCTTCTACATCAAAATGCGCTGGTCCACGGCCAATTTCTTCATCTGGCGTAAACGCAACTCTAATTTTCCCATGCTTAATTTGCGGATTATGTATTAAATAATTCATTGCAACCATAATTTCTGTAAGACCAGCTTTATCATCTGCTCCTAGCAGTGTTGTACCATCAGTTGTAATAATCGTATGCCCTTTATAAGATGGTAATTCTGGGAACTGTTCCGGCGTTAACACAACATTTAGCTCTTCATTTAATGTAATTGCATTACCATCAAAGTTTTCATGAATTTGTGGCTTTACGTTTTTCCCTGTAAAGTCGGTTGCCGTATCTAAATGTGCTAAAAAGCCGATTACTGGAACATCCTTTTCCGTATTAGCAGGAAGTGTTGCCATTACATACCCATTATCATCCATTGTTACTTCTGTTAAGCCAATCTCTTTTAACTCTTCCACTAATAACTTACCAAACTCAATTTGTCCAGGTGTTGTTGGTACTGTATGACTTTCTTCATTTGATTGTGTATCAATCTTTACATATCTCGTAAATCTTTCAATAAGTTCTTGTTTCAAACTCATTCACTCCCTTTTATGTTTCTCTCTATTATAGTCCTTAAAACGAAATACTTTAACTTTTTTGACTGCGAATATATATTTCATTTGTATTTTAGAAATTATAAATACCAGCTAAAAAGTCGTAATATTTGTACATTAAAACTCTTACATGTAATATACATAATTATACAATATGGGAGGTTTTAAAGATGAGGCTAACTCTCTTTCGCTATTTTCTTTTTTTCTTAGGATTAATTTTTTTCGGCCTTGGAAATGCTCTTGCAGTCAAAGTTAAGTTTCTCGGTTTACATCCTTGGGAAGTTTTAAACATGGCTCTCTACCAAAGGTTTGGATGGACCATTGGTACGTGGAGTGTCATATGTGGATTATGTCTCGTTCTCATTTCTTTACTAGTAGATCGAAAATATATAAATGTGGGCACATTTTTAAATGCACTACTTATCGGTCCCATTATGGACTTTTTCTTACAATCAAATATCCTTCCAAACGCTAGTGATTTTTTATGGATAAATTTACTCATTTTATTATCCGGTATTGCCAT
Source organism: Bacillus sp. 22475 (assembly GCF_052044835.1). Lineage (NCBI taxonomy): Bacteria > Bacillati > Bacillota > Bacilli > Caryophanales > Bacillaceae > Bacillus > Bacillus sp. 22475. The sequence goes on from NZ_JBQENW010000004.1 coordinate 27,654, forward strand.
TACAGGTATTGGGGGAGGGATGTACGTTGCGGCTGGGATTGGTGCTGGACCTCGCGATGGATTCATGCTTACTATTTCCGACAAAACAGGACTGTCTATTAGCCGTGCTAGAATTATAGTAGAATGTGTTGTACTAGTTATTGGATTTATGCTAGGAGGTCCTGTTTTCATCGTAACTTTTCTGTACACCTTTATTCAAAGTCCAATCTTTCAGCAATCATTTAAGATGTTTCAAACACTTTTACATAGCAAAAAGAAAATTAGTGAACATATTTAAAGTACAGTTTAATACAAATAAATTCACCCTATTTACGATTCTCACCGCAAATAGGGTGTTTCTTTTTTCATCTCACAATTTAAGAATATATACTACTCATTTACAATAAAAGTATATATATCGTCATAAATACAGCCATTTACTTTAATGACATACTTCCCTGGTTTACTAAAACGAATTGTGTATTTATTTAGTTGAATTGCTTCTTTATCTCCAGAAAGAACATCAATGCTTCTGCCACTCAATACATAAAATTCACTTTGATTCATCGTTACATCAATTGCATTGAAATTTCCTTCTTTCACCTGCTGGGTTTCCGCAGCGCTTACACTTTGTTCTAAAAACAGTAGTCCACTTAATCCAATCGTCCCCGCTAAAGCAACTCCCGCAAACTTTTTAATCTTTTTCATCACAATGTCCTCCTTATAAATTTTGTGTAAAGATGATGTTCCCCTTTACACCACAAAGCCTATATGTAATGAAATGAAAAGTAAACGGGGACCGTAAGACAAAATTCTACATCTTTTTCTCTGTTTGAATATAAATCCAACGTTTGGAGTTTTGACACATTTAAAATTGTTTCTCTAAACCAATTCCCCCATAATTTATACAAATACTGAATAATTACTTATTGATTTAACATTCTAAAAATAGTTGATAAAGATGCTTTCTATCCAAAAAAAAGATTTTGCTATAAAAGTAACTTTTACAACAAAATCCATGCAACTAATTTTATTCCGCTTTCCATAATCTCTCTACATTCATTAATTGTTCTTCTTTAAACTCCATCTTATATATATCCGGTTTTGACGTATTCATTAAAAATTCAAAACCATATTGTTTATCAAAATAGTTCATCATTAATGTCATGACAAGCCCATGTGTACCAATTACAATTTTGTGTCCTTGAAAATCCATTAAGATTTCTTTTAATACTTTCACTACTCTTCTCTGGCAATCTGCATACGACTCTCCTTCCGTTCTTGCAAAATCCGGATTAGAGAACATCTTCTGTACAAGTGGATACACCTCTTTGTCTGATATAACCTGATCCTCACTTAAAAACATACACTCTTTAAGATTTTCATATACTACTATTTCTTTTTCATGGAAATTAGCTGACTCCTCTATCGTTAACATAGCCCTATTATAGGGACTGGAAATAAAAGTATCAATTCTCTCCGCTTTTAATATATCAGTTACTCTACGGGCATCCATATGTCCCTTCTCAGTTAACCCGCGCATTCTTTCATTTCCTTCTAGTTTTGGCGATTCACCATGTCTAACCATATAAATATATGTGCTCATAATTTCTCCTTAAAATTGTTTATTAGTTAATAAATCACGTTCATTTATCCCATTTCAACACTTAAGCGTAATACTAAAATACTTTATAAAACGTGCTGATTTGTTCGTCTAATCCATTCTCCCACTAAACTTTCAAATAATTCAGGCTGTTCAATTTGCAAATTATGCCCTGCCATATCTAACACTGCTAATGTTGCCCTTGGATATTCTTCAATAATTTCTATAATATTTTGATAACCTACTGATATATCTTGTCTTCCAGTCAGTAAAAGAACGGGCTTTTCATATTTTTCACGCTGAAAATCCATAGTAAGAGAGTAATTCTTTTGCAACCTTTCAATAAATTCATAATTAGCAACACCTAACCCAGGCTTAATTTCTTCTTTAAATCGCTTATATGTATATTCATTTGCTATTACAGCTAACTCACAAAATTCCTCTCTTTCTGTGGAAGTGAGCGTATTTAAAAATTCCTCATCTTGTACAATTACCTGTTTATATGGAAGAATCCTTTTTTCTGGCTCCGCTACAACAACAGGACATACTAATAGTAATCCGCTAACTCTCTCAAACATCTTTGCAAGTATACCTTTGGCTAAATAGCCTCCATATGATTCTCCTACCAATAAAAATTTTTCAGTAGAAATGATTTCCTCAATAAATGTGATAAGCACTTCTACTATACGATCTGAACTATTTATCCAATTTGGAGCATTCGATTTTCCCATTCCAGGTAAATCAATATATATTCGCTTATAACCTTCATATTTCTGAAATACTGATTCCATACATTTCATCATTAACCTATGGTCAGGGGCGCAGCCATGTATGATAATGACCGGTTTACCCTCTCCCACAATTTCATAGTATATTTCTGCATCTTTAATTCGATATATCATAAAAAAGCCTCCCTATTTAGTGGCAATACTATTCCACTCTGTAAGAATACACGTTCTTATTTTATATCTTTTCTCAACATTTTCACAAATATTAATTTTCAGATTAAAAATAAAAATCTCACCAAAAAAAGATACTCATCATTTTATATGCAATTTTGCATCTCCACTTACAAATCACTAAAAAAACTTTACAATTCAAAGGATGACTAAATATACAATTTCTATTTAAAGTCTTGATACAGTCTATACTATCAACCGCAATATTTTTTCAACCTTAAGAATACTTACACTCTTTAACACTTTCCTTATAAACATGATTTTTATAAGGAAATCTGATACAATTCTTAAATAATATTATTATGTATAGATATAACGAACATAGTGCATAATTAAAGAAGGTGATTTCATTGAAATTAAATAAAAATTTACAATTATGTATATTAATCGGAACATTAATATGCTATTCAATCTATTTTATGTTTTTCTATCTATTCCCTACTCATTTTTCAAATTCAGATGTACGCTTCGCTTCACTTGTCGTTGAAGCCATTACATTTGTATCACTGATTTACTCTATATATTCTAAAAAAGTCAGTTCAAATCCGTTTTGGATATGTATTACAATAGCAATTGGTAGTTTTTTATTAGGGAAAATAGTATATACATATCAAGATAGCTTCTTCGAAATTCCAATACATCGTTTTACGGTTTCTGATGTATTTTACATGTTTTTTCTATTTTTCTGTCTTATCGCTTTCTGCTATAAAATCTTAAAGGAATGCAATAAATGGGAAAAAGCGTTCTTTATTTGTGATATATGCATAGTGCTTACTTCCATATTTACATTAGAATGGTATTTATTTAATCAACCAAATTTAAATATATTCGCTCTTTCACTAGGAGATGTTTTCCTTTCATTTTTATATCCAATTGCAGATTTATTATTTCTACTGCTAGGTGTTAGTCTCTTTTTCCGTCCAACAATTTTTAATTCCAAACGGAAAATTTATATCTTTATTTTTGTATTAATAAGTTCTGCAACTTTTAACTATATTTATTTTTACTTAAATAACCACTTATCAACTGAAACGATAATATTATTACGTCTTTTATATAGAATACCTATATTACTTATTGCAATAGCTGGCTCTATTTCAGAAGATCATAATAGCCATAGAAATTATTTCCTTGTAAACCCTATAATAGGAAAAAAAGCTTTAGTTATATTTCCCTATCTTGCTGTTGCAATACTAATCGGGTTTACATTAAAAGAACAAACATCATCTTCAACTCTCATTACAGGAAATTGTATTACTTTTATTTTCGTACTCATTCGTCATTCTATCGTACGTATGCAAAACAATTCCTTAACAAAACGTTTGCAGGCATTTAATGCCCAACTAGAAGAAAAAGTTACTGTACGGACGTCTGATTTAGTTCATAAATCAGAGGCTCTTTCTCAAAAACAGCAAAAGTTTAAATCATTATATGAATATCATCCTGACCCTATCTTCACCATTGATTTAAATGGAATATTCTTAAATGTAAATAAGGCTGGGAGTGTACTACTTGGGGCACCAACGGATGAGTTACTAGGTGAAACTTGTTTTTCGATCATTTTAGATGAAGATAAGCATAAGCTAGCATTGGCATTAGAAAAAGTGAAACAACAAGAATCGGCATTCTTACAACTTAGTTCTCAATATAAAGATGGCTTTACTTATTTTTTATACGTTACAATCATTCCTATTATAATAGACGGACAAATTTCAGGAAGCTATATTATGGTGAAAGATATTACTGCACTAAAAAAACAGCAAGAAGAAATAAAATATTTAGCATTCCATGACACTGTAACGAAAATTGGTAACCGTGCCTTTTTCCATAAGAAATTAAAGAGAGTTATAAAAAATGCTAAAATAACAGAAAGCGAGTTTGCATTATTATATTTAGATTTAGATCGCTTTAAAGCAATTAACGATACACTTGGACATTCATCAGGAGATTACATATTAGAAGAAGTAGCAAAGCGATTCCAATCATGTCTTCCATCACATACTCATCTTTCAAGAATCGGTGGCGATGAATTTACAATCATAATTGAAAACTATACTGACGAAGATTACTTATTCCAATTATGTAACCAATTATTTAAATGCATGAAAAAGTCATTTATCATACATGAGCATAAATTAACTTTATCACTGAGTATCGGCATCGCTATTTATCCACATTCCGGAATCGATACCGCTACACTTCTGAAAAACGCTAATGTTGCAATGTATGATGCAAAAGCAAAAGAACTTAACTCTGTATCTATTTATGACGATGTAATCGCTAAAAAAATTGAAAGACGATTGCGATTAGAAAAAGATTTACCAAACGCACTACAAAATGAAGAATTGTTCCTTTTGTATCAACCTCAAGTTGATAGTGAATCTAATAAAATTATCGGTGCAGAAGCTTTAATTAGGTGGAATCATCCTGAATTAGGTATTATTTCTCCATACGAGTTTATTCCGATTGCAGAAGAAACACTACAAATTATTTCAATAGGTAAATGGACATTAGAGCAGGCTTGTAAACAAATGAAACGTTGGCACGCACTCGGATATTCACATTTAAAAATAGGTGTAAATTTATCTGCTAAGGAATTTGAACAAGAGGATTTTGTAAAATCTATTTCTTCTACTTTAACAAATACAGGTTTACCAGCAAGCTCTCTTGATCTTGAATTAACAGAGCGAATTGCAATGATGGATGAGCGAGAAACATTGATAAAACTGCGTACACTAAAAAGTTTAGGGATTCACATTTCTATCGACGATTTTGGTACAGGTTATTCTTCGCTAGCCTACTTACCTTTGTATCCAATTGATACTTTAAAAATCCCGAGAGAATTTATTACAATGTCTGAAACATGTGATGATGGAATGGAAATTATTAAAACGATCATCACATTAGCAAATACATTAGGAATGTCTGTCATTGCTGAAGGTGTAGAAACGAAAGAGCACGTAAATTTCCTTCAAAAAAATAAATGTCAGTTTATTCAAGGTTATTATTACAGTAAACCTATTCATATTCATGCATTTACTGAGCTATTAGAAAACGGCATTCACCCATAGTATATAACTAATTAGAACAAATATAGCAAAAAGGAAAGAAGATACCTTCTTTCCTTTTGTTTTTCTATTTACATTTCTATTACTTCACCACTTCATTTATTATATCTATTATTTGATGAATTCCCTCATCATTTGTTTTCTTATATCCATTCATGTTTTGAATATATTTCTCCTTATTTGTATACAACTTATTTACTGCATGTATAAATGTATTCGTACTTACTCTGTCTTGGAGTATAACTTCCGCATATCCTTGCCGTGAAAAATATTCAGCATTTAAAACTTGATCTCCCCTACTGGAACTGTTAGTTAACGGGATAAGCAACATCGGTTTCTTCAAAAATAACAATTCAGAAATAGCAGTAGAACCCGCTCTAGAAACTACAACACTTGCCATATTTAGTATATGCGGCAACTCGTCGCCTATATATTCAAATTGCATATATCCCTCCATGCCAATAGATGGGTCTACCTTCCCTTTACCACATATATGAATAATATTAAAGTTTAATAGTATTGTATCTAAACATTCCCTTACCATATCATTTATCCACTTAGCACCTTGACTCCCACCCATAATTAATAATACTGGTTTATCTTGCTGAAATTCACAATATCTTCTTCCTCGTAATACGTTACCCTTCTCAATTTCTTCCCTTACAATTGGTCCTACATAAACCTTCTTCTCATTACTTACATTTTCTCCTGTCTGAGGAAATGTTGTGCATAGCTTTGTAGCAAAAGGTAATGCTATTTTATTGGCAAGCCCTAATGTGCTATCTGGTTCACGTATAATTATAGGCACACGATTTAACCATGCTCCTATAGCTACAGGAACTGAAACAAATCCTCCTGCTGAAAAGATAACGTCAGGCTTTGTTTTCTTAATTAAATTATAACTTTGTAAACAACCGCGTATAATTTTAAAAGGATCTTTAAAATTCTCCCAATCCCAATATCTCCTAAGCTTGCCCGTTGAAACACTATTGTATTTAACATTTTGCACTAATGATTTTTCAATTCCATTTTTGGATCCAATATACTCGACTCTCCATCCTTGCTCTATAAATTTAGGAATTAATACAATATTAATCATAACGTGTCCGGCTGTACCGCCCCCAGTAAAAAGAATCGTTTTGCTCATAACTTATACCCACCTTTATTATTAAAAATCTAGCTTTATATTTACCTTTTAAATGTAAATAAAATTATTATTTTTTATATAAATCTTTAACTCCACCTCTATATCTTGTAAAAGATCTTTAATGAGTTCATAAAAATCATTTCCATACTCACTACACTCGTATTGAGCAAAGATTTGAATCACATATCTAGTTTCCGTCTCTAATGCTGACTTTATTTGATTAACCCTTTTTTCTTCTACATACGCTTGATATTTATGTATTGCCTCATAAAGACGCAATACATGCGCTTCTTCATCTCTCCAATCCAACGTATCAACAATTGAAAGAAATAGCGTATTTTGATTATCTATTATTTCATAATCATTCATATATTTCTTACACCCTTTTTTGTTTTTCATTGCATGCAGATGTCACTACACTTCGCATACTCAAGTACATCTTTTAATGATTGATGAAATTCAATTTCTGGGATCCAACCTAACCTTTTTATTTCCTCTATTGCTAAACTCTCATTTGAGTCGCTCCCACTTTTCTCTGTTTCCTCTATAAAAAAATTTAGCTGTGTTAATTCTTTATATTGTTCTAGTACATTTAATAAAGATCGTTTTACTCCTGATCCGATATTATATTGTTTTCCATTTATTCCATCTCGTAATAACACATGATACGCTTTAATCGCATCACGTACATCTAGAAAATCTCTACTATCTTTCAAACTGTTTACTTCAATAATGGCTTTACTTCTACCTGATTCTATATCTATCATTTTCTTTGCGAGAATCGAACAAATGCCATTCGATTCCCCTGGACCAATTAAGTTTGAGGGCTTTGCAATGATAATATTTGAATCCATTAATCCTCCCCAAGCCTCTGCAATAATGACTTGCATCGTTTTACTTAAACTATATGGATTTGAAATTTTTATTTCGTTCATACTATCTGCTTGCAAAGCAGATCCTATAACTAATGTTCTACAATGCGAGGCTTCTTGCTTAATTGCTTCTAATAAATATAACGTTCCTATTACATTAATCTCTATATACTCAAGAGCAGCTGTCCAAGATTCTATAACCGAATTCCTTCCTGCTAAATGCAATACGTAGTCTGGCTTTATTTGTTTCATTACCTTCATTACTTCGCTCTTATTAGTTAAATTACACGTAATACCATTTCTAATTTTTTCTCTATGTGCACGATTTTGAAACATAGGAATTACATGAAAGCCCTGCTCTAAAAAATATTGGCAAGCATGGCGTCCTGTGAAACCATTTGCACCAGTTATTAAAAGGCTCGCATTTTTTTTCATCGCAAAAACCCTCCTTTTAATAGCATTTGTTTCACCTCATGTTTTGCAAGCAAGTCTTGTTGAGAACTAAAACTCTTCACATCCACTAGCGGATAGCTAGAATAATATTCTTGAAGTCCTTCGATAGGAATCGTCGGTAGTACCACAAAATAATTTTGATCAAAACTTATACTTGTTTTACTCTCTACCTCAGATAGAAGCATTTCACTTAATTTTTCACCCGGTCTTATCCCTACCTCTTTCACCTTAATATTTTCTTTTTTCGAACCTTCAATTAATATTTCTGCTAAATCTGTTATTTTACATGCCGGCATTTTCATAACAAAGATTTCCCCGCCTCTACCTTGAGATACGGCTTTAAATAACAATCCAACAGCATCTTCAACTGTTAAGAAAAATCTAGTCATATTCGCATCGGTAATCCCTACTTGTGAAGATCTTTTAATTTGTTGTTTAAAAAGCGGTACTACACTTCCACTCGTTCCTAAAACATTTCCACCACGAACACAAATGAATTTTGTTTTCTTCGTTTGTATATTCGCATGAACCATTAATTTTTCACCAATTGCTTTTGTCATCCCATACGTATTTGATGGATCAGCTGCTTTATCCGTTGAAACATATATAACTTTTTCAACTTGCATCTGTGTAGAGGCTTCAATTACATTTTGCGTACCATGTATGTTAGTTTTTATAGCTTCATAAGGATAATACTCACATACTGGAACGTGTTTTAAAGCTGCAAGATGGAATACATAATGTACACCTTGGCATGCATAGACTAGTTGATCTTTATCACGAATATCTCCAATAATAAATTTTAGCCTATCATCATTTATAAACTGTTGCTGCATTTCAAACTGAACCGTTTCATTTCTTGAAAAAACTCTAATTTCTTTCGGTGATTTTTCTAATAGTTGTTTTATAAGTTCATGCCCCCATGAACCTGTACCACCAGTAATTAAAATTATTTTATTTAACATTCCTTTTCCTCCTACGAAACATCTCAATTCAAATAATATTTATTGAATTATTTTCAATTGATTCAAATCATAATCGTCGTTTGTTACATTTAATTGACAAAATAAAAAAACAGAAACTATTAAACTTAGTTTCTGTTTTTCATTTCACCTCACAACAGTAAGATTTTCCATACTGTTTGCATGATAAATAAATTCCTTGTAAAAAAACACCGCTCATTTATTTCTTATACTCGTAATAAAATAAATAGAATGATTCATAGCCAATAATCATGTTTAAATTTATGAAAAAGGGAGGTAACGGAATGGACCGAAACAATTCATATCATACATATAACGGACCTTCCAAAGCACTGCCTCTCTCCCTATTCGATGTAAAAAATGAATTGAAACAAAAAAGCAAACTTATTCCTTCTGATACCATGTATAAATTAACGAAAGAAGAGCAACTCATCATCAACAAAATAAAAATACAAACAGAACAACTAAATAAAAATAATGTTACAAGAACACGCGCATACTACCAATTTTACATTCAATATCCAGAAATACATTGGGCACTGCTTGGGCATATGGTATCACGTAACGGCGGTTGGAATATGACTGATTTAAAGGGCGATTTATATACGAGAATTTTATCAGAGAAAGATCAATTCATATTTTTTTCTTTTTTAGAAAGAGGGAATTGGCTTATTTTCCAAGATGTATACCCTCAATTTTTACTTTACGAACAAAGTGTAAAGAGATCACAAAAGTTATTTCACCTTCTCCCTCACCTAAATGTTTCTACATTTATGGAAACGATGTGGAACGATTTTTGGAAAACAGGCAACAAAAAAACATTAGCGATTGCAACTATTGTTAATGAACAAAACTACTTAGAAAAAAGAGTGATTCAAAATGTACAATTTAAAAAGACTGTACTAAATAGTATTGGATTTAAACTCTTTGATTTCTTTCAGTTTAATCATATCCTTTTCCCATTCTACGAAAATGATAAAAAACAAAAAGTATTACTATTTGGTGATACAATGAAACATTTCACTTCCTTACATGAACGAATATTAATTGGAAAAAGATTGTATTCATTATTATTTCGAGATACACATGTTTTATCTCAAATAATAAGCTGGGCCCAACATCATCCGCATACAGGCTCAAGGAAAGATTACTGGCCCCATTTATTTTCAAGTGTAAATGAATCTTTTTCCCGTGAGTTTTATAAGCGCCGAATAAAGAAATGCCAGTTGCGAAGTGGCGCTTATCGTATATACAGTCCTTCACTCATCTATGCATGGCGAGATATGAAGCATGAAGAAGTTGACAGTGAAGATTGGTTTACCGATTGGCAAGTTGTAAATTACTTAGTTGATAAGGAGGAAAATATAAATGGACAAATTACAGAAGACTACTGCAAAACACTCGAAAAAATTGAACTCGCAATTCTCGCAAAGAAAAATGTCCTCCTCCGAGAAGAAGAATGAGTTTCTAGCATTAGTAGTTACAATCTTTCTCTCTTCTATTATTGGAACTTGTTTAGATGCTTTTTTTGTTCATAAACAAATATATTCCTTTCCAGCTAGACCCTTCTCATCCACATTTTCAGTTAATATAGCTTTTACATTGTTCGTACTGCCGATTTTAACAGTTATCTTTATACACATTTCAAAAAAATTATCTAAAGTTTCTAGAATTCTATTTATTATTTCGATCGGTATTTGCGCTAGCCTTTTTGAACAGATTGCTGAAAGTTTAGGTTTATTTGTACATAGTACGAATTGGAACCATACATATTCTTTATTTGGTTATATGATTTTTTATTCTTTTATTTGGAACGTATATAATTGGATAAAAAAATAAAGAGACCATTATAGGTCCCTTCTTAAGCATACTCTTCCATTATTGCTAATGGTGCCAATGTTTGAAGGCTTTTAGAGCGTAAACGATAGGCAACGACTTTCTTCTTATATTGCTTAATGACATCAACATGTTCCTCATAGCTATATAGAGAAAACCTAATCTCTTTATTCCCTTTCTTCGTATCAATGACTATTGGTGTCCCTTCTCCCTGCGGCGGGAAATAATGTTTATCTAAAAACAAAGCCTCATTAAATTCATGAATAACTTGTAGTTTCATTTCTCCCTCTATATTTTTTCCATCTATCGATATAGAAGTATTTTCCGCCTCAAGCTTTTGATGCAATTCAAATTTACTAATAATTGATTCTACAACAGAAGTGGGCATGCTAGAAACTAATACTTTAATAGCTCCAAAAACAAATAATGTAACTATAAACCATGTTGTCATTGTTATCATCTCCATTACATTTAAAAAATAAATTTCGTTCCATACGGTATTAGTATACTAATGAGTATTCCAGTTACAATCATCGTTACCGAACCGATAGTCGCTTCTTTCTCGCCTTCCTTCACTAAACGGCTCACACCGATAATATGTGATGCACAGCCCATTCCAACTCCTTTTCCAATCGTACTTGTTATACTGAAAAGCTTAAGTACTGTTGGTCCGATAATAGCACCTGTTATTCCTGCAACAACTACAAAACTAGAAGTCATAGATGGAATACCACCAATTTGATCCGCTAATGATAGGGCAATAGGCATCGTTGCTAACTGTGGTAAAGTAGTTAATATAAGTTCCTTATCTATATTTAAAATTCCGCCAATCACTACATTCATACTCGTTACAGCCACTATACCTATTACTACTCCAATAAGTATCGATAAAAAATTTTTCATAAGTATCTTTCGCTCTTTAAATAGAGGTATGGCTAATGCTACAATTGCAGGGCTCAATAAGCTTGAAAGAATGTCTCCTCCATTTTCCCTATACTCATGATGAGAAATACCAAAAATCAAAAATAAACAAATCATAATTGCCGTAACTGTTAACACCGGTAACGTAAATGCAAACGTAAATTTTTTATATAGCTTTGTCGCCAAGAAATAAATTGCTACAGTAATAATAATTAAGACCATTTGAATCGTGCACCTTGTCGATTTTATTTTTTTGTTGTTATTAATAATTGACTTATATACCCTGAAACAATCAAAGTTACTACAGTACTTGCAACTACTAAAAGGAATATAATACTCCCCTTACTTAAAAGAAAAGACCCGTATTCCATCAGCCCTGTTGTCGAAGGGATTAAAAATAACGGTAAAAATACGATTAACTTTTCCGCACCTAACTCAAACCATTTTAACGGTAAAATGCGAGTGGAAAGGAGCAGGAACAGCATTAACATCCCTATTAAACTTCCCGGTATTGATAGATGGAATATTTCCTGAATCCACGTACCCACTAAGCTAAATATATATAGCACGCCTACTTGAAGTAAAAGCATCACGTACTTCATTTCTTTCCCTCATTTCACTATCACACATCCATATTATGAAATTTCATTTAGCGTGTCGGCAAACCGTTTAATTCCAAGTTGAATTTGTTCTATATTCGCTCTACCAAACGTAAATCGTATATATTCATTTTTCGAACCTAAAACACTGCCCGGAACAAATGCGACACCATTCCGTATAGATTCACCTAATAAGTGATATTCATCAAACTTTCCTTTCACTTTACACCATACATGTATTCCACCCTCTGGCACGAAACATTCAACTCGGTCTCCCAATGTTCCTTCAAGCTCTGCAATTAATTCATCTCTTCTTTGCTTCAATTGTCCACGAAGTATCGTAATATGTGTATGAAAATCCTTTGATTCTAAAAATTGATTTGCTACCCACTGCGTAAATACACTATGGCCAAAATCAACTTGTTGCTTTGCATCTGCTAAACGCTCAATTACACGTGTAGGACCAATTATCCATCCAATACGTAATCCTGATGCAACAATTTTTGATAATGAACTTATATAAAGAACATTTCCATTTTGGTCCATTGATTTTAATGTTGGGTTCACTTCTCCATTAAAAGAAATTAAACTATACGGATCATCTTCTACAATTGGTATACCGAACTCAGAAGACAGTTCTAAAATCTTTTTACGTCTCGCTAATGAAAGCACAGTACCCGTTGGATTCTGATAATCTGGATTCAAAAATACCATACGAATGCGATGCTTTTTGTGCAAATCGATTAAGTCATCTGGATTCATTCCATGCTCATCAACAGGTAAATGAAATATGTTTAAACCGGCCGATTTAAACATTGGAAGCGAAAAACAATATGAAGGATCTTCAATCGCAATCGCATCGCCAGGTTTTAATAAACATTGAACGATAAGATTAAGCGCCTGTTGTGCTCCAGACGTAATAAGAATAGAGCTTGAATCTGCTTCAATTTGTTTATATTGCTGAACATGTGCTGCAATTGTTTTTCTCAACATCTCATTTCCAAGTGGATGGTCATAGCCGAGATTTCCCATAAATGTTTTCTCCGCCAAAATTGTTCGAAATCTATCACTCGGAATTAATTCTGGTGACAGTTCACCACTCGCTAAATTAATTAAATCATCTTTTTGTGTTTCCGTTCGAATTTGTTGAACGAGTGGTACGTTAGGTAAGAACGATCCATCCTCCACGTACCTACCCCAGTTCGGTATTCGTTTATGTGAGACACCCCATATGTCTGTATTAACCCGTGTTCCGCTTCCCTTTTGCCGTTCTACTACTCCAAGTGATTTTAATTCTTCATACGCAGCTACTATTGTACTCCGGTTCACCTGTAATTCCTTTGCCAATATACGCTCAGAAGGTAACTTACTATCAGAAGGAAATTCACCTGAAGAAATGCCTCTTTCAATATAATCAGCAATTTGTTTATATACAGGTGTCTTATCTGCACGATTTGGTTTCCATTCCATCTAGTTCCCTCCTTTCAAAACGAACTATCCTCATTTTTTACTAACAGTATTCACCGTAAAAATAGTATTAATTAGTCACATTTTCTTATCCGTAAATGGATATATCCAAAATGGTTCTCTTTCTGATTACTCAATAGCTTCTGAAATTCCAACTTCATACTCTCATTTCATTTCTTTTACAAACTATTAAATCATTACCGCATACCATGTTACCCCGGCCAGTAGAACAAAAAGAAGAAGAATATAGATTGCAGATAAGTTTTTCACATTTCTTTTTGTAGACTTACCGTAATTCTCCTCCACGTTTCTTGCAACTAGTACAGTCCCAAATAGCGATACAATTACAATAATAACGACTAGTGAAATTGCAAAACTCATTGTATTTTCACCTCTCTAAGACCCATCTATTTTAATTAAAGAACTTACATAAAAACCTTCCTCTTTAAAACGTTGATAACATACTACCTTTCTTTTCTTATCATAATAGATGTTTGCAAAAAGCGGACCAACCACTTTCGTGTTTTTTTGCTCATCCACTTAAAAAAATAAAAAGCAACTGATCACTTAGGACCAGTTGCTTTTTTCACACAATAATTTTTCATTTAAAATTAATTCGATTTAAAAGTTTCGCCTTTTCATAATGAAACATCGACTGAGATAACTCAAAAATTGTTCCATTTACAAGATACACTGTATTTTCAATAAGAAGCGCCGGATCACCTTCATTTAATTCTAAAAGCTGTGCATTTTCTTTATTTACTTTTTCACAACTAATAACTTTATCAGCAAAACCAATATTTAATCGTAAATCTTCAATGAAATAACTGTATACAGAGCTTAATGCTATTTCTTCGTTCAAATATGGAATAATATCCTTTTTGAAATAACTTACTTCAATAGAGAATGGTTTAGCATCTACAATTCTTAAGCGCTTCAAAAAATACAACCTAGTTCCAGCTTCGCATTGCATCCGCTTTGCTATCTCTTCGTCCGCATCTATTACTTCAAGCTCTAACACTTTCGTTTCAATATTTTGTGAAACAAGATTTTTCGTTAATCCACGTAAACTTCCTAAATTAATGTAATCTGTTACAGAAGTTTCGCGTAAAAACATGCCACTACCTTGCACTTGAAAAATATAACCTCTATTCACAAGCTGACTAATTACTTTACGTATCGTATTACGGCTTACTTCAAATCGATTCATCAACGCTTCTTCTGTAGGTAGTTTTTTCGTTTCATTAAAAAGCCCATCTCGAATGTTTTGCTCTAACACATCTGCAATTTGTTTATACTTTGCACTCATACACTTTCTCCTAAAATACTCTTTTATCTGTTATAACTCTTCCCCTCTCGTTTCGATCACACGTTTATACCAATGAAACGAAAGTTTCTTCTTACGTTTTAAGTTATCATTATGATCGACAAAAATAAAGCCATATTGCTTTTTATATCCATTTAACCAACTTAAAAGATCAATCACTGACCATGCATAATAACCTTTTAAGTTAATTCCCTCTTCAATTGCACGCTTCATTACTTTTAAATGCGCTTCAATAAATTTAATTCTCGGAACATCTACAATTTCTCCGTCAATGATTGGATCTTCATCACCAAGTCCATTTTCCGTTACATACATCTTTATGTCACCGTAACGCGCTTTCAACATATGCAATCCCTCTAAGAAACCTTCGGGAGATATTTCCCATCCCCATTTTGTATATGTTTTATCATCCATTTTAACTGTTCGATAAAAACCATCAAAAGAAGGGTTACCTGGAGCAAGCGTTGAGTTTTCTCGAGAATGTTCCTCACTCTTTATATCCATATCGTATCTTTCTACTCGTATTGGTTGATAATAATTCAAGCCAATAAAATCATTTTCTTCTGCATTTTGTTTAATGATTTCTAATTCTTCAACCGTCCAATTAGGAGTCCATCCTTTTTCCTTTAATTGTTGTACAACATAAGACGGATACTCGCCTTTTAAAATTGGATCATAATACCAATACGTTTCATATTCATTCGCATGATTTGCTGCTTGTACATTTTCTTTTTGATCATCCACACTATAAGCTGGTAAGAAAACATGTGTAATCCCAATCTCACCATATTGTTTCAGCTGCTTGTACACCGCAACTGTTTTCGCGTGTGCATAAAATACATAATGAGTCGCTTGAAAATACTTTGGAACATCATTTTGTATTCCTGGTGGATGTGCACCTTTTAAATAACCTAATCCACAAAACATTACGGTCTCATTAAAAGTAATCCAATGCTTAACTCTGTCACCAAATGCCTTAAAGCAAGTTTCTGCATATTTTACGAAAGCCTCTGCTGTTCTTTTATTCGTCCATCCACCATCTTTTTCTAACGGTAATGGTAAATCCCAATGATATAAAGTGACAAACGGCACAATCCCGTATTTTAAACATTCATCAATTAAGTTGTTATAAAATTCAATCCCTTTTTCATTTACCTTTCCATCTCCAGTCGGCAATATTCTCGCCCAAGAAATAGAAAAACGATACGATTCTAATCCCATCTCAGCCATTAAGCGAACATCTTCCTTATATCGATGATAATGATCAACAGCTACATCACCATTTGTTCCATTGTATGTTTTGCCAGGAATTTTTGAAAACTCGTCCCAATTCGTAACACCTTTTCCATCTTCATTCCATGCACCTTCTACTTGATAAGAAGCTGAAGCAGCTCCGAATAAAAAATCATGTGGAAACTTCATAGTATATACCTCCATTTCATTACAACAAATCAAATTCAATCATACATATAAAATTTATAGGTACAAATTTTATATGTATGATTATATCTTATGTTTTTATTTTTTTCTATTATAAAAGTACAATTTATATTGTTGGTTATTGGAAAAGAAAAAGAAGCGATATATTTTATCGCTTCTTACTCTCATCATCTTTATTCTTTTATTAATGACTTATTCGCTCTTATAACTTCTTGATACAATAATGGTGACCACTTTTCATTTATGTAGTCTTGAATTACCCAGCCCACTCTCAAAGGATTCTTTTGTTTTATATAGTTTGCAATTTCAGGATTTATATAAGAGGCATAGTAATATGGACTATTCCATGCTGTACCACCAGAAGACAAGCTTGTAAAATTAATATATAGATGATTTAAATCCTCGCTATTGTTCATCGTTTCATCCATCGTATCTTTAATAGATTTTACTTTCTCATCATAGCTCACTTTATATTTATCTTGTACTGTTACATTTACATTTTGGTTTACAGTTGTGGTAAACGTCTCATTATCTGGCCAATAAAAATTATTATATCCTCTAGATTCATTACTACCACTATATCTTTTTAGTAGTACAATTTTCCCACGAGCATCTCCAAGCTTTATATTTCCTTCTGTTTTTAAAAAGATAGGATCAACAAAATATTTTTTTTCAAACGTGCTACTAAATGAATCTTCTGCCCCTTTCATATCCTCATACTCTTTTTTTAAAGACATAATAATTGTTTCACTCGGGTTATCTTTTAAAAATTGTTTCGCTTCATTTATGAATTCATGCAGTGTTACGTAAAGATATAATGGCCCATGATGAAGAACTATCGTATTATCATCTGTTAAACGTCCTCTTATATCAAAAATGCGAGCTCCATGGTCCATTTGATAGCGAAAATCATATTCTTGCGTCATTCCCCACACTTGCTTAATCGGATTTTGCAACTTGAACGTCCCACTATCGTGTGTTCCTGGTATTGAAATTCGTGCTAACGGGATATTATCAGGTATAGGTTGCATCCATTTTGACCAATTTTCAAGCTCATTAACAGAGCTAGCTGCAACTACTCTCTTATCATGTAAAGCAAATACAAATGTGATAAATATTGTACTACATATGAATAATTTCAAAATTAACTTCTTATTGCTCATTATTATCCCTCTCTTTTTCTGTTTTTACATCAAACTTATTGAATATAATATAAGCTAGTTCATAAAAAATAAATAATATTTCATCAATATGAAATATTGCATAGAAGTAAAGTTAAAAAATCATTCACATATACTAAATTAGAAAAATTTAAAGGAACTTCATCTGAAGTTCCTTTTGCCTATTTTATGTTCAATACATATGAACCATCTTTATTCTCATATTTATAGACGTATAAATAATATTTTCCTGGCTTTGCATTATAAGTTCCTTTAACTACATTTCCTTCATTTTCACCATATGCTACATAGTTATTTAAATCCGATTCATGATGAAGTACCCATGTCATTCCGATATTTTGTTTATTTAGTAGAGAAATATTAATATTTTCCGGCGAGTCAATTTGGAAAGTAAATACATCTACTCTATCACTAGTATGTAGCGTTCCTTTCACCGGTGTATGAAAGTTAACTTTATTTGCCTGTCTAGGCTCATTGTTTGGTTCATTTTCTGTTACTTGTAACTCATTTCCACCATTTGGTTTTCTTTGTTCATAACCTAAGTTTACTAGTATAGACTTCAAATCTGGTAAAACACCAATTTTATCTGCATATGGATCTTTAGATTTTGTTCCTGTGCTCTGGTTGCTTAATATTGCTCTTAGTTCACTTGGTCTATATGGTTGTCCTAAATTTTCTTTAGCAATGCTTTGTACTAAAGTCGCTGCCCCAGCAATAATTGGCGAAGCACTAGATGTTCCGCTAAAGCTTGAAGTATAAAGATTTACAGCACTTCTACTTTGCTCGGCTGTAGTTGTATCTACATTTTCTCCCCATCCGTACACATCAATACGGCTTCCATAATTCGAAAACCACATACGTTCATGAGGGAAAGATGAAGAGCCAGCTCCTACCATAATTGCACCCGAATCTTTAAAATCTTTACTATTACGATTTAAGACTTGCTTACCCTTTCTATCTTTGAACTGATCTAAATCATTCCACCCATTTGCTCCAGCCTCTATAATTACAATTCCCTTATCTGTACCAGCACGAATTGCATCAAAAATATCTGGTTGTACTTCAACAGGTAAATATTTATCACCATATCCATCAAAGGATGCTTGCGCCTCTAATAATAAAACATCCCCAGCTTCTAACTGATTTACAGCGCTTAATATTGCATCAGCCGTATTATACTGTCCGTTATCTCTTATTTGAGAGATAACCTTTGCTTTCGCTTTTGGCGCAATCCCAATATTCCCGACTTCATTGTCCTCAGAGGATACAATTCCTAGTACAGACGTCCCATGACCGACATGCTGATTTATATTTCTTCCAGACATTAATTCAATATTTTGATGTAATAAATCCTCATGATTTAATAGCCATCCGTATTCCATATCAACAAAAGTAATACCATTTCCATTACCGCCTTGAATTCCCCAGGCGAAAGGCGCATTAATACCGTATGGGGCTGCTTCAAGATAACCTTGTTTTTTAAATCTAGGATTGTTATTAGGATTAAGAGCTACACTTGATGATTGCACTTCAGGTGGCATTATTTTCTCTTGTTTCTTCATATACGCATCTTCTATTAAAGAAGATGCCTTTAACTTATCTACTATTTCTTCTTCATACCCACTATTTTGATTTTGAAGAATATAGTAGTTTAATAAACTTGTAGATACATGATTAGGTGCTTTCACTTCAAGGTTTTGTATTTGTTCCGGGCTTACAGATGTGAATAAACGAGTAAATGTTACATCTGGATATTCTGTCAAAAGATCTTTTATTACTTTATCATTCGTTTGAGATTGTATTTGTTTTTCAATACCATCTTCATATGGCAAATCCAAATCCGCTTTAAATTTTACAATGATTTGCTTATCTGTTTCTTGTTCTATCCCTAATTTACTCTGCTGTTCTATAGAATCAGCATATACACTATTGATAGTGCCTCCTGTTCCTAAAAGTGTTGTAATGATTACAGTTGACGCACACATTTTTTGAAATATTTTCATTACATCAATCCTCCTATTAATAATTATTAATCACTATATTGACCTATAATGATTTATTCTATAACGTATTCCCTTTCTACTAAATAGATTATAGTAATCAGAAATATGAACTTCAATGTATTTTCATATGCAATATTTCATATTCTGACTCTACACTAAACGAATATGAAACTTATAGTGATTATTTATTTTATATGTGCTAATATACTTACATTAATATATTACGCATATACACATTTCAAACTACATTACTTAATCGTTTCACCTTAATTTTTTCTTAGGAGGATTTACAATGAAATTACTAAAAATAAAACATATAATTCCTTTATCTGCGGCCGCAATTACATTCGTATGTAGTCAAAGTACAGCTGAAGCTTCTACCATTCATACAGTAAAAAAGAACGATACACTTTGGGGCATTAGTAAACAATACGGAGTTTCAATACAATCCATTAAACAGGCTAATAATAAAGGAAACGATAAAACCTTTATTGGCGAACAGTTACATATTCCAGGGTCCGTGAAATCAAATGAAATCACTGTTCCTCAAAACGCCAAGCCTGCGAACATTTCTGAACAAATTATTTATCAAGTACAACCGGGAGATTCATTAGAAACGATAGCAAAGCGTTACAATGTCACTGTCCAATCTATAAAACAAATTAACAATACAGTCGGAAACAAGCTTTATACAGGACAACATTTAAAAATCAACTCAAGTATTTCACAAAAAGAAAAAGACTTAATGGCACGCTTAGTTACCGCTGAAGCAGGTGGCGAATCCTATAAAGGAAAAGTAGCAGTAGCCAAAGTTATACTAAATCGTGTAAATGCAAAAGGTTTTCCAAATACAATAACAGGCGTTATTTATGAACCTATTAAATACGGATATGCATTTACTCCTGTTACAGATGGAAGAATTAATCAACCTGCAAGTGCAGAAGCAAAAATGGCTGTAGAAGAGGCTATCTCCACAAATGGAGTAGATTCAGACTGGATTTATTTCTACAATCCAAAAACATCAACGGACAAGTGGATTACGACACGTCAAACAGTAGCAGTAATTGGTAACCATGTGTTTGCTAAATAAGATTTAAAATCATTAACAGACCTCTTCACTTAAAAGGTCTGTTTTTTCTATGTAAGATGTTATTAATCATATGACATAGTTATTTTTTAAACTGTTTCTTCTTTCAAATAAAAATTTTTGTATTTACTCCACCACTCGTAGAAATTAATAAAGCATCAAGTTCAAAAACTCCCACTTTATTAATAAAAGCTATTTCTTAACTTCATAAAATTGTTATACACTAGAAAAATAAAAAACAAACTATTCGTTAGCAGGTGAAAGAATATGTATGATGTTACGATTATCGGCGCTGGAGTAAGTAGCATTTTTATGGCTTATTCACTAGCTAAAAGTAACAAAAAAGTTTTAATTCTTGATAAAGGTAAAGCGCTAGAAGATCGCCATTGTCCTTTAGACGAAGGAAAAGTGTGTAATTGTACTACATGTGATAAATATTTCGGGTTTGGTGGTTTAGGCAAATCTGAAGGGAAATTTAATTATACAAACGGATTTGGCGGAGAACTTGAGAAAAAAGTCGGTAAAGAGGGTTTTATACACCTCATGGCTGAAGTAGATGAAATTCTATGTCAGTTTGGTGGAAGTTCGGTTTCAAAATATTCTACTGAAAATTCAAGTCTCACTAAGAGAGCTGAAGCGTGTGGTTTACAAATGCTAACAACAGAAGTAAGACATCTTGGTACTACACTTTCCAGTAACATTTTTCAGCAGCTCTATGAATTTTTACTGACGAAAATAAAGATCCAATTTCATATAGATGTACAACATATTCTGAAACAGGAAGATCATTTTACAATAGATACAAATCAAGGAACAGTTCAAACTAAGCAACTAGTATTTGCAACTGGGCGCTCTGGGGCCGATTGGTTAAAAGAAATGTGCAGTTCCCTAAATATTTCTCAGGAGCAAACACGTGTAGATTTAGGAATTAGAGTAGAAATGAAAGAACATCAATTACGTTCTATATTAAAAGATACTTTTGAAACAAAACTTTCTTATCAAGGTGAGCATTTCACAGCAACTACTTACTGTATGAATCCAAAAGGACGCATCATTCGAAAGTACGAAGAAGGTTTAGTTATGCCTGACGGTCAAAATTTTCGAGAGCAAGGAACTGGCACTTCTAATTTAAATTTCACTTTATTTATTCCTCGCTATTTTCCAACTCTCAAAGAAGCAAATGTATACGCAAGTTCAATTATTAAAGGCATTAACCAAGGACGAGATCGGATTGTTATACAGCGCTTAGAGGACTTACTAAAGAAACAACCTACGGCGGAAAACAGCATGGAACATAGCCGTATACAGCCTACACTACAGGGGGATTATGGAGATTTGAATCAAGAAATTCCTCAATTATATATTGAAGGGCTCAAAGAATTTTTATTACGTTTAGAACAATTTATACAAGAACCTATTGATCAACATACTTTACTATATGGAATTGATGGAAAGTTCTATGCTCCTACGATAAAAATTAATAATCATTTTGAAACTAGTATACATGGGCTATTTTTAATTGGAGATTGTTCAGGCGTTACGCACTCATTATCTCAAGCAGCTGCAAGTGGTCTGTATGTTGGAAAGTACTTATCTGACATTTAATTTCTATCATTAAGATTCTAGTCAAATATTCCTAATTTCAAAACACTTTACTTATATAGTAAAAATATATTAATAAGCCCCCTATCCTTCCCGGCTAATGATTAACCGACAAAAAATCGGAATTTTACAAGATACATATGTAATATAACTACATATTTAAAACTGTTGGTATTCAATTCTAATAAATTGAATGTCAACAGTTTTAAAAGTCTCTATCCATTTTCACTTTCATTTGTTCGATATTTTGTAACATCATCATAGTGTTTAATATGGTAGGATGTCTATAAGTCAATTTCACTACAACTATGACTTGTTCTGCCCGTTTCTCAAAAAGAGTTATATTTATGCTACTACGCTTTAAAAATCCCCATTGTATGTATATGAATACTTCAAATTATTCCCTTTAGAAAACAGAGTCTAAATGGTTCATTACACTCTAATAGTTATAAAAACATAATATATAACTTCAGTTAAATAAATTGTATAAAGAAGGTGTAAAAATGAAGAATAAAATAAATTTACAAATGCAAAATATAAGCTTTGTTATAATAATGGCTTTAGCAGTATGGTTAAAAACATATCTTATTACGCGATTCAGTTTTGATTTAAAAATCGAGTCTTCAACGCAAGAGCTTATTTTGTTTATTAGTCCTCTAGCCGCATCATTAGCATTTGTTGGATTAGCATTATTTTCAACTGGTGAAAAGCGAAATTATATAGCGCTATGCATTAATTTCTTATTAACAATCGTACTCGTTGGAAATGTAATGTTCTATGATTTTTATAGTGATTTCGTTACATTACCAGTACTTGGACAAACCTCAAACTTTGGACAATTAGGCGGCAGTATTATAGAAATATTAAACTACAAAATTATACTCGCATTCGTAGACATTGTTTTCTTCTTTATTTTATTAAAAAAGAAATCATTGGTCTTTAAAACCGAACGTGTAACTCATTCTACACGCTTGTTATACTTTCTTTTAACAATTGGTGTATTCTTTGCGAATCTACATCTTGCAGAAAAAGAGCGCCCCGAATTATTAACGAGATCATTCGACCGAGTCATGCTTGTCAAAAATTTAGGCTTATATACTCACCAAGTATATGACTTAACACTGCACGTAAAAGCCGGTTCACAAAAAGCGCTTGCTGATAGTAGTAAATTACAAGAAACTGAAAACTACGTAAAAGCAAACCAAAGCGAGCCAAACCCTAATATGTTTGGTGTAGCGAAAGGAAAAAACGTAATTGTAGTCACTCTTGAATCCTTGCAAACCTTCTTAATAGGCGCATCAGTCAATGGGCAAGAAGTTACACCATTCCTAAATGAATTCATAAATGAAAGTTATTACTTTGATAACTTTTTCCATCAAACTGGTCAAGGGAAAACATCCGATTCTGAATTTCTAATCGATACGTCGTTGTATCCATTAAATCGAGGGGCTGTATTCTTCACACACGGTAACAATGATTATACTGCGACTCCAGAAATTTTACGTCAGCAAGGTTATTTCACTTCTGTATTCCATGCGAATAACGCAACATTTTGGAATCGTAATATCATGTACTCTGCTCTTGGTTATGATCGTTACTATAATGAGCTTGATTACAAAATTACACCAGAAACAAATTTAAATTGGGGATTAAAAGATATCGAATACTTTGATCAATCAGTAGATATATTAAAAACTGTTAATCAACCATTCTATGCTCGTTTCCTCACTTTAACAAACCATTATCCATTTACGTATGATGAAGATACAAAATTCATTGAACCATACAACTCTGGTAATGGCGTATTTGATCGTTACTTCGTAACAGCACGTTACTTAGACGAATCAATTAAAAAATTTATTGAACGTCTAAAGGCCGAGGGGCTTTACGATGATTCTATTATTGTGTTATACGGTGATCATTATGGTATTTCCGAAAAACATAATCGTGCAATGGCACAGTTTTTAGAAAAAGATCAAATAACAGAATTTGATACTTTAAATTTACAACGTACGCCTTTATATATTCATATTCCTGGACAAACAGAAGGTCAAACTATTTCAAAGCCTACGGGACAAATCGATATGAAACCTACTATTCTAAATTTATTAGGTATTGATTCTACGAATGATATTCGTTTTGGCCATGATATGTTTTCAGATGAATATACTGGCTTTGTTGTTTTACGTGATGGTAGCTTCGTTACAGATAAGTATGCATACAAAAACAACACTTTCTACGACCGTATAACAGGTGAAATTGTAGATTTACCAAAAAAAGAAGCTCAAGCCCTCATTAAACGTGCCCAAAATGAATTACGAATGTCTGACAAAATTATTGAAGGCGATTTATTACGCTTCTCAGAAAGCAATAAAATTAAAACTGGCGAAGTACAAACTAAAATTAAAGAAACAGAAAAATAATCTATATATGAAAAAGGGAGCAACTTATTACAGTTGCTCCCTTTTTCTTTTATTCTACGCTTGTTTCTAAAGCTACATCCGTATAGGTATTATCATTACCAATATTTAAAATTACTTCACATTGACGCAATCTCAATTCAAAGAGCATGATAGAATCATGATAGATTTCAGGATTTGATTTCATCTTATGTAATATCTCTTGTTTTTCTTGTATTTCTATATGCGTGTTTTCTACAGCTTGCTTTAAGGAGTTAAATGGATTCCTAAAGAATATATTAATATCTCGCTCTTGTGTGTTTTCAAACAGCTCAAATTGCAAGAAAAATTTCTTCATAATAGAAGCCGTTACCTCAGTATAATCTTCATTTTCTACATACTGTTTGTATTTGTTATATAGCATAGATTTATTTTTAGGAAGAACTCCAAATAATTTACCGGCACTTTTCAGTAAAAATTGTGCTGGCGTAAATCGACGTAAAATATTTACTTCATCCATTTGTATTCTAGTCGTCATCCTGTCAGTATCTCTGCGCCAGTCATCAAGCACTTTAAAGTCACATTCTAACTGTATTCTATTTTCTCCAAATAGTGAATTAAGCCCTTCACTAAGTTCTTCTAAATACGTTTGACTTTGAAGAAGCTCATTATTAGAAGTTGCAATCCAATTTTGCATAGAAAGAGCAAGATTAGGTAATACAGTTTGTTCTAAATATTTATGCACTCTTTCATTCATTGCTTTATTTAGTTCCGTATCCATGTGCCCGAAATCACTTTCTTCACTAATTAAATTAGAACAGCTCTTTAATATCTTCGGAATATTTTCAGTAAGATCATTTGTAATTTCAGTTTTCATTGAACGATATGATTGTGTAATGAGATGAATTTTTTCCCGCTCAAATGCAGTAAGGTTATTAATGCTACCGTTTAGTTTCACTAGCATATCTTCATTCCAATTAATAGCATCCACTAGATTGTTTTCTTTCTCAACACGTTTATCCAAAAGATATGTAATTGTTTTTCGAATGAAATATAATAACTTTTCAGTACGTTCTGCATCTATATGTTTATGATTAAAGTTAAAATGAATAAACTCAGTTAAATCATTTAATTGTTGACTACTTGTATATAACGAAGAATAAGGGAAAATTCTCGCATGCGGGAAATATGTGTTTATTCTCGTTGCCGTATCATGTAATACCCTTTTCACTTCTGCTTCACTGTAAATGTTATCGATTTTATTTAATAAGAAATGAATTTGTAAATTTGGCGTATGTTCTTGAATACTTAATAGAATGTCGCGTTCCTTATCAGTAAAAGGTGAATCCGCATTCAATACGAATAGTAATTCGTCTACAGAATTTAAATATTCGAATATCTCATCTCTAGTGTCGTTATTCCTATTAAAGCCAGGTGTCACTACAAATGTAAGTTTATTTTCATTTAAAAATCTGCATGGTAATTTAAATTCAACACACGCTCTATCTCTATATGTTTGATGGTGCTGAGACATCATATTATGGTAATCAGAGACATCTTCCGTTGTTGTAATTGCTGAGTCTGTTATAGCGTTTATTTCTATATGAGCATCATTTTTTAAAACTACTACATTTGAAATTGATTTTTCTAATATATTTTCTCCTAATATAGAGTTAATAAATGTAGTTTTTCCGTTTCCTGAAGTTCCCGTTACTAAAATACGATTTGTTCTTAAATCTGCGAGCTCGTCAACT
The DNA here is from genome assembly GCF_052044835.1 of Bacillus sp. 22475. Lineage (NCBI taxonomy): Bacteria > Bacillati > Bacillota > Bacilli > Caryophanales > Bacillaceae > Bacillus > Bacillus sp. 22475. Next base: position 54,334 of record NZ_JBQENW010000004.1, read on the forward strand.
AGCCATTTAAACCGGTGACCTATTTCTATATTGTGCTTTTGTGCCCATTGTGTAATAGATTCAAAAAGGTGTAAGCTGTACTCTAAGCCATTTACATGATTAATAGAATGTGACAGTAAGTTTTCCGCATGTTCTATATTTGCTGAATCTATTTTGGAAGGGAAAATCTCATCCCATGCCAATACAGCTGCAGATGGAAATACAGCATAAGATGGATTGACTACCTTTAACCAATTTGCTAACAGATTTGGTATGATATCGTTTAATTGTCTAAGCGTATATTGACCTTGAATTAATGCAAAGTACGTTTCTTCGTAAAGAGCAGAAACTTTGTTCCATATATCGGACGAATGTATTTCAATATGTAAGAAAAATTCATTTATTGTGTTAAGCCACAATAAGTAATTTTTTTCATTTTTATAACTGTTCCAGAGTGATGAAACCATTTGCGTAAATTGTACTTGATCTACATTATTTAATGTAGCTAATGCATCATAAAAATAGTCTGGTGAAATATGTTTAGTAAACCCTTTATCGATATATCCTTTTAACACCTCAAACCAAGGATACGATTCTATGCGAATTAACTCATTCACAGCAAGCTCTACTGCACTATCAAAATCTTGCTGTTCCTCATAAAAGGAACGGGCAATTTTTGTGACATTCGGATAATCAGGATTTAAAGAAACTGCTTCTTTAATAACACCGAAAGCTGAGTCAAAATTATTTTGCTCAATGTAAAGAGAAAGTAATTGTAGTCTAATTTCGGTCATCAATATTTTATTATCAGTGGTAATAGAAGTATAAATATTTTCAGCAAATGATAACTGATTAAGTTCGAAATAAGCATCCGCAATATTTTTTTGTGCCCATGGTGCTAATTCATTACTAACCTTCTCCCATTTAAAAATAGCTGCTTCAAAATCTTGATGACGATAATAAAATTCACCTTGTGCAAAACGAATATAAGACCCATCAGAAATCTCATTTTTTTCTTCGTTTACATAAGCTTGTCCAAGTACGTCAAGAGTTGGTTTTGTTTCATTCTCCATTAGGAATGTTTCATAATACATCTTTTTTATTAATTGTTTTTCTAATCTCATCTTTTCCCCCACTATATCTTGAAAATACATTTTTAAGATATGTCAATACTTTTTGTATGTATGCTTTTTATCTTAACAAAGAATATCTTTTGGAAAATTTCATTTTCCTTTCATTTTTCAAGTTAGATTGAATTTTTATGAGAAAAGTTTCAGTTTTTTTTCAATTCCCTTTCAGTTATGAAACAGCATTAAATGTTCCTAATAACCTAATAATACTATAATATTCCACATTATATTATCAGGAAAATCCCATATAAACCATATTATAAAAACAATCTATATTGAATTTATATACATAATTCACTGTGCTGTCAAACAAAAAAAAAACAATAAGAGCCAACAGCTATTCATACCATTTCTTTCTCAAATTGTTTTCCTTTAAAATGTTTCAGTAGTTATATAATTAAATTCCATTAACCTATATAAATAACTAGTCCAAAAAATATCTATATGCATATCATGTTATAGTAAAGAATTTAGGAGATCCTAAAAGGAGGCATTTTCATGTTTGAAGATAAATCTAAAATAAATTACCCATATGAATTTACTGAAACTACAACAGTTCCTCTAAAGAACCCCATTGACAAAAAATTCAAGAACGGGACAGGTACACATAACTTTCCAATTAAGAAGCACTATAAAGAGCAAGTTCTATACACTGAAAAAATCAATACTAATAAAAATAAATAATTGTATAGATCCTTATAACAATTAGCCAAATAAGAAGCAACATTTGGCCATGCATAGTTATTTGGTTAGTAATGTAGAAATCTTTATTATACAATTCATGCACCTTTTAAAAAGTGCTGTATACAGCGCTTTTTTATACATAGATAAATTTAAGCTAACGCAACCAAGAAATAAACTGCAAAATTACTTCACCATATTCTCGTCTAACAATTAAATCTACATATTAAAAGGGAGCAACAGTAAATGTTGCTCCCTTTTGAAATGTAATTTTATTCACTCTACATAACCCTCTTAAACATCTTCTCCAACTCATAAGTAGAATGATGCACAAGAATCGGTCTTCCGTGTGGGCATGTGTATGGGTTTGTTGTTGTACGAAGTTCTTCCAGTAAAGCAAATATTTGATCGTTCGTTAAATATTGATTTGCTTTAATGGATGCTTTACAGCTCATCATGATGGCAGCTTCTTCACGTAACTTTTTAATATCAACTTTTTTTAGTTTAACAACTTGCTCCATCATTTCATCGATGATTTCTGTTTCTTGTCCTTTCGGGAACCATGTTGGATGCGAGCGGACGATAAAGGATTGATGGCCGAATTGTTCTAAAAATAGCCCGACTTTTTTTAGTTCTTCTAACTGTTCTTCGACACGTAAAAATTCAGTAAGAGATAGATCAATACGGTACGGTACAAGTAACTCTTGTACTTCTTGCGCTACCCTTCCTACTTTATCACGGAAGTATTCATAATTAATACGTTCCTGCGCGGCATGCTGGTCAATCATATATAAGCCTTTATCATTTTGAGCGAAAATATATGTTCCATGCATTTGTCCAATTGGATAAAGCGGTGGTAAGTCATTCCCGTTCATTTCAATCTCTTTTATTTCCCGAACTTCTTCTTCTAATTCCTCTAGTTCAAAGTCCTCTTCATTACTGTCCCACGATTTCTCTTCTTGAATCGGTTCTTCGATTATCGGTTTAGTGGATGGTTGCCAACTTCGTTCTTCTCTCACGAGCGACTGTGGTGGTTGCCATTCTTGCTTCGGTGGTTGCCAAAGCTGCGCTGGCTGTTTCACAGTCTGCGGTTCTTCTTGTTTTGCATCCATGCCAGTCGGTAAAACGATGTCCGGCATAGATGGTTCTTTCGGCTTCGCATGCTCAAACTGGAACTGTTCTTGCACACTTTCGTCTTTTTCTTTTTTCTTTGTTGTTACACCTGCATCTGGAATAAGCTGTATTTTTTTAAATGCAGCTTGCAATGTTTCTTCAATCAGCTTTAGCAATTCTTGTTCTTTACTAAAACGAACCTCTAACTTCGCTGGATGTACGTTAACGTCAACTAGCATTGGATCCATTTCAATCGATAAGAAGCCAATTGGATACCGGCCGACTGGCAGTAATGTATGGTATCCTTGCTGAATTGCTTTCATTAGTACAAAGTTTCGAACGTAACGACCATTTACAATCGTTGACATATAATTACGAGATGCTCTCGTTACTTCTGGTAATGTTACATAGCCTTTAATTGTGAAATCTAAAGATTCGGCTTCAATTGGAACAAGCTTCTTCGCAACTTGAATGCTATAAATCGATGCAAGTACTTGTCTTACATCACCGTTTCCTGACGTATGAAGCAATTTCTTTTCATTATGAAACAGTTTTATCGATACTTCTGGATGTGACATTGCAATACGATACACGATATCTGTAATATTCCCGAGCTCCGTATGAATGGTTTTCATATATTTAAGACGCGCTGGTGTATTAAAGAATAAGTTTTGTACTGTAATATCTGTTCCTTTTCGGCTCGCAGTTTTCTCTTGCTTTATAATGTCTCCACCTTTAATGATGAGGTGTGTACCAGGCGCATCACCTGTGCTAGTAATTAATTCTAATTCACTAACAGAGGCAATACTCGGCAATGCCTCACCGCGGAAACCGAGTGTTCTTATGCGAAACAGATCGTTTTCATCTTTAATTTTACTCGTCGCATGGCGTTCAAAAGCGACGATACAGTCTTCTTCTGCAATACCATCACCGTTATCAATGATACGAATTTTCGATAACCCAGCTTCTTCTAAGTGGATTTCAATAGATGTACTATTCGCATCGATAGAATTTTCCACAAGTTCTTTTACGACTGAAGCAGGGCGCTCTACTACTTCCCCTGCCGCAATTAAGTTAGAGAGTTGGTCATCGAGTTTGCGAATTTTCCCCATCTACTTACTCATCCTTTCTTTAACTTCTTCTGTAAGCGATACAATTCGTTCATCGCTTCTAAAGGTGTCATATCAAGTAAATCAATTTTTTTAATTTGCGCAAGTACTGCGCTTTCTTTTTGATCAAGCACAGGCTTGTCTTGTTTTTTTGAACATTGGTCTCCTCCAAAGAAAGATAGTTGTGACTCTTCTTCAGTCTCTTCTTTCTTTTCTTGTATTTCTGCCGGTTCTTCTTTTACAACTACAGGTTCTGGAACAACTTCTTGTACCTTTACTTCTACACGCTTTGGAATAATAATTTCTTCCTGTCCTTCCAGTTGTGCTAACACTTCTTTCGCGCGGGCGATTAAGCTATCTGGAAGCTCTGCAAGTTGCGCAACGTGAATTCCGTAACTTTTATCAGCTGCTCCATCTTGAATTTTATGAAGGAATACTACTTTTCCATTCTCTTCAATTGCTGAAACGTGTACATTTTTCAGTTGATCTAAACTCTCTTCTAACACAGTCAATTCGTGATAATGCGTAGAGAATAACGTTTTTGCACCAATTTGGTCATGAATATGTTCAATGATTGCTTGTGCAAGTGCCATACCATCATACGTAGATGTACCTCGTCCAATTTCATCGAATAAAATTAAACTTCTTTCTGATGCGTTTGCAATTGCATTTTTCGCTTCTAACATTTCGACCATAAATGTACTTTGACCTGATATTAAATCATCCGCTGCACCAATTCTCGTAAAGATTTGATCAAATACAGGTAATACTGCTTCTGTTGCTGGTACGAAACAACCGATTTGCGACATAACAGTTACAAGTGCTAATTGTCTCATATACGTACTTTTACCAGACATGTTTGGTCCTGTAATTAAAAAGACATCCATCTTCTCTGGCATAATACAATCATTCGGTACATACAATTTCCCGTTCAATACTTTTTCAACGACAGGATGACGACCATCTTTAATAAAGATTTCACGCTTCGTTGTTAGTACAGGTTTTACAAACTGTTCTTCTTCACTAACTGTCGCAAAACTTTGCAGTACGTCTAATTCACTAATTACTTTTGCTAAATGTTGTAATTTCGGAATAAATACTTTTACTTCTTCACGAAGCGCTGTAAATAAATCGTATTCTAATTGTACAATTTTTTCTTCTGCTTCTAAAATTAACGTTTCTTTTTCTTTCAGTTCATCTGTAATGAAACGTTCAGCATTAGCAAGCGTTTGTTTTCGTTCGTAGCGGCCTTCTGGAAGTGCTGCAAGATTCGCCTTCGTCACTTCAATGTAGTAGCCGAAAATACGGTTGTACCCGATTTTTAACGATTTAACTCCTGTAATATCACGCTCTCGTTTTTCAAGCTCAGCGATCCACGTTTTTCCGTTTTTACTAACGTAACGATATTGATCAAGCTTGTCATTATAACCGTCTTTAATAATATCTCCATCTTTAATAGAAAGCGGTGGGTTTTCTTGAATACTTCTTCCTAGTAATTCAGTTAAGCTCTCACATGGATCCGCTCCTTGAATTAACCTTGCTGCATAAGCATTATCTAACAAACTAATCGCTTCTAAAATAGCTGGCACTTGAAGTAAAGATCGTCTTAACTGTAATAAGTCCCTTGCATTGACATTACCAAATGCAACTTTTCCTGCTAAACGTTCTAAATCATATACTTCTTTTAATTTTTCTTTTAAATCTTCACGTAAGAAGTAATCATTTACAAATGTTTCAACCATTTCTAAACGCTCTTCAACTTTTTCTTTCTGAATAAGTGGACGTTCCATCCACTGTTTTAACATACGACCACCCATAGCTGTTTTTGTTTTATCCAATAGCCATAATAATGATCCTGTTTTTTCTTTCGTTCGAAGTGTTTCTGTCAACTCTAAATTTCGCTTTGAATGCACATCAATTTTCATAAATTGATTCGTATAATAAATTTCTACAGGTTGTAAATGATCTAATGAACGTTTTTGCGTTCTTATCACATAGTTAAATAAGCGTCCAATTGCTTTAATTAACTTTGCTTGCGAAACATTTTTCACAAGATGTTCTAACCCTTCAGGAATTGCCGTTGCATCTTCATATGAAATTGTCATTTTTAACGTTTCAGTTAATTTATTTAATTCATCTTTAGAAAATGAAGAATCTACAACAATTTCTTTCGAACCAGTTGCATACACTTCCAATAAAATATCTTCTACTGAACCAGTTAACAATGTTACTGTATTTTGTCCAGTCGTTAAATCATTACAAGCTAAAGCATATGATCCATCTTCAAAATGTGTTAATGCGGCTAAGAAGTTGTTTTCTTTCTCATCAATTGTACGCCCTTCCATCATCGTTCCTGGCGTAATTAGTTGTACTACTTCACGGCGCACTACACCTTTAGCTGTTTTTGGATCTTCCACTTGCTCACAAACAGCAACTTTATATCCTTTTTCAACAAGTTGTTCAATATAGTTTTTAGCTGCATGATGGGGTACACCGCACATCGGTATACGATCACTACTGCCACCATCTCGGCTCGTTAATGTAATCTCAAGCTCATGAGCTGCTTTAACGGCATCTTCAAAGAACATTTCATAAAAATCGCCTAATCGGAAAAATAAAAAGGCATCTTGATAGTCTGCCTTAACCTTTAAATATTGCTGTATCATAGGGGTATATTGCGTCATACTTTTCCTCCATAATTCTTACATAGTAATCAATTTTCATATATGTCACATTTCACGGACATCCATATCTCCTATTTCAGGAGTCTATCTTCATTATAACATATTTCATAAAGAATCATGTTCATTCAGCCCCACTTATATAAAGTAAAAAGCTAGGAAGAACTTCTCCCTAGCTTTCTATTACTCTTCTTCTGCATCAACGATAAAGTTCGGATCTAATTCTTCAAATTCATCATCAGCAATTTGGAAATCATCATCTGATTCTACGCAGCCTTCAGGATTTACACTTACACAAATTTTCGTTTCTCCAACTACTTCTGTTACAAATTCACGTTCTACAGTTACAACAATTTTATTACCGTTTGGTGATACAAGCGCTTCTAAACAATTTGGTGGCTGAATAACACGAGCAATAATTTCTAAATCGTCACCAGAAAAGTTTTTATCACGATAACCAATGCTTACTTCGTCCGTGTAGTTCACGCGTTCTGTTACAACTTCAGTCTTTGTATTTCCATCAAATGAATACCAAGTGTTCACATCATAGAAACCTTCAATTTCCACATGCTTCCCATTTTTTCTTGCTTCGTACGAGTGGTTAATTACCCAGCACCCTAAAATACTTGTTGGTTCATTATTCGATTCACATGTATGCGTTGACTTTGTATACTTACGTCCTTTTCCAACCACTGCTTTTGTAATAATCTCTCTAAATTCGGACATTCGTAACCCTCCTCAATCACTATTCACTTAATCATATGCGTGACAATAGCGGAATGTGTCATTCTTTTTTTGAGAAGAGCTTACGTTTAATCAACTAAAAAAAAGAGATGTCAATATGACATCTCTTTAACAACCACAATTTCCTTTTTTACTTTCTACCGCTGCACCAGTTTCACCCTTAAGTACATCGCCACCAGTTGAAATTAGTATTTCATCTGTTACGTTGTTAGAAATTGTACTAGCAACTAACTGTAATAAGTCATTTACGTATGTTTGTGAAGATTTAAATTCTTGTACGACTGGAATACTGTCTAACTTATCTTGCAATGCATCAATTTCAGCTTCTACCTTTTTTAAAGCTTCCCATTTCCCGTAATGTTGCAAGTTTACTGCTTGTTTTTGCAGTGCTTTAATTTCATCGATTGCGCGCTTTACATTTTCATTTTTATGAATTTGCGCCTCTGCTTTCTTAAAAAAATCAACTTCTTCTGTTTCAGAAATCATTTTTGCTAATTCTTTCGCTTGTTCAACAATTTCATCTTTCGAATATGCTTTCATCAATTATTTCACCTCAATCGGCTCTTCAACTAATTCCCCGTTAAGAGACCAAGTTTTTGCTTCCGTTACTTTTACTTTCACAAGCTGACCAATTAAAGATTTTGAAGCGACGAAGTTTACAAGTTTATTCGTACGAGTATAACCTGCAAGTACTTCCGGATTATTTTTACTTTCCCCATCAACTAACACTTCTACAATTTGACCTTTGTAACGACTATTCTTTTCAATTGCCAACGTATTTACTAGTGTATTTAAGCGTTGAAGACGTTCTTTCTTCACTTCCATTGGTACATTATCTTTCATTTTTGCAGCTGGTGTACCTTCGCGAGGAGAATAAATAAATGTAAAGGCAGTATCAAATCCTACTTCACGATATAACGACATCGTTTCTTCAAATTGCTCATCTGTTTCATTTGGGAAACCAACGATAATATCTGTTGTTAATACTGCATCTGGAATTGCTTCTTTAATTTTTCTTACAAGTTCTAAATAATGCTCACGCGAATATTTACGCGCCATAATTTTCAACATCTCTGTACTTCCAGATTGAACTGGTAAATGGATATGTTCTACTAGGTTGCCACCTTTGCCAAGCACTTCAATTAAGTGATCATCGAAATCACGTGGATGACTCGTTGTAAAACGAATACGGGCAATATCAACTTTACGGAGCTCGTCCATTAAATCGCCAAGACCGTATTTTACATCTTCAAAGTCTTTACCATATGCATTTACGTTTTGTCCAAGTAACGTAATTTCTTTATAACCATTTGCAGCTAAATGACGAATCTCTTGGATAATATCTTCTGGACGTCTACTTCGCTCTTTTCCTCGTGTATACGGTACAATACAATACGTACAGAACTTATCACAGCCATACATAATATTTACCCAAGCTTTAATATCACCACGACGTACTTTCGGAAGGTTTTCAATTACGTCGCCTTCCTTTGACCAAACTTCAACTACCGTTTCCTTCGAGAACATCGCATCTTTTAGAATGTACGGTAATCTATGAATATTATGCGTTCCAAACACCATATCTACATGCTGATTTTTTTGCATAATTTTATTTACAACAGATTCTTCTTGAGACATACAACCACATACACCAATTAAAAGGTCCGGATTTCTTCGTTTTAGTGACTTTAAATGGCCCAGTTCACCAAACACTTTATTTTCAGCATTTTCACGAATGGCACAAGTGTTTAATAAAACTACATCTGCATCCTCAGTTGAAAAAGTTGGTTCATATCCAAGTGTTGTGAAAATACCTGCCATTACTTCCGTATCATGCTCATTCATTTGACAACCATATGTACGAATATAGAACTTTCGGCCTGTACCAAAATTGCGAAACTCTTCAGGTAAGCCAAAATCCCGTTCAATTTTAACTTCTTCTTTCCCGCGCTTTTTCGCATCCTTTAAGGAAGGTGGTTGATATACACTTTCAAAGTATTTACTATAATCTTTCTCTTCTTTTTTCGTAGAGGAATTTGCTTGTTGACTTGCTAATCGTTGTTGCTCGTTCATCGGTAATCTCCTTTCACCCTTAACTATACACACTCTATAGTCCATTTTAATGCGCTTAGACTCACCTCAAAAATGGTTAGATAGCTTGGAGATAACTTGTCCTTTGAAACTTGAGTAATCAATCTAATCATTCATAAGAATGTAGTCTTCCCCACGCAAATAGACATTCCCTTTTTATCATTTCTTGTTGTCCTACCCAAAAGCATATTGCTTTATCCCTATAAACATTACCATAGTATGACGTGTTTCGCCAATTTTAACAATCCAGAGGCCCTTTATTATCTTACATTTCATAAGCAATGAACTTGCCATTTTCATACAACGATTTACATATTATTTTACCATTCTGAATTTTCTAAGTAAATAAAACTACCCTATATTTTTTGCACATAAAAAAGGTTACCAAATCGGCAACCTCCTCTTCTTACATTACATAAATTCAGCAACAAGCTCATCAAACATTTTCTGATCCATATTTAAATCAGATTTCACTAAAGGCTCTTCACTATAGCCTTTAACAAGTTCTTGATATGATGGTTGCTTAGTATTTTGATAAATCAAACCTGTTACTAAACCGTTATTTTCCATTAACGTTTGCATAGCCATCATGCGATTAGATGGATCATATCCCTCTACTGTGCTTAGTTTCGTTAAGTTCTCTTTAAACCAATCGTAAGTATTTACTTTATTATAAGTAACACATGGACTGAATACGTTAATTAATGAAAATCCTTTATGGTTAATACCAGCTTCAATAATTTGTGTTAATTCTTTTAAATCACTCGAAAAGCTTTGCGCCACAAATGTCGCACCAGCTGTTAAAGCCATTTCCATTACATTTAGTGATGGTTCAATTGAACCTTGTGGTGTGCTTTTCGTTTTAAATCCCGCTTCACTACGTGGTGAAGTTTGCCCTTTTGTTAACCCGTAAATTTGGTTATCCATTACGATGTACGTAATGTCGATATTACGACGAATAGAATGGATTGTATGTCCCATACCAATCGCAAATCCATCACCGTCACCACCTGAAGCGATAACTGTTAAATCACGATTTGCCATTTTCACACCTTGTGCAATTGGAAGGGCACGACCATGAATACTATGCACACCATATGAATTAATATAACCTGAAATACGGCCTGAACAGCCGATACCAGAAATAACAGCAAGTTCATCTGGATTTAAGCCAACGTTAGCTGCTGCACGTTGAATTGCAGCTTGCACTGAGAAGTCTCCGCAACCTGGGCACCAGTTTGGCTTTACACTGTTACGAAAGTCCTTAAATGTTGCCATTTAATACAACCCCTTTTTTGCATTCGTTGTAAATCTCTTTCGGCAAGAATGGGTTTCCATCATATTTTAAAAGACTAGAAATTTTCTCACCATTACCAAGATTCATTTTCATAATGTTAGCAAGCTGACCTGTTGCATTGTTTTCTACTACTACAACACGCTTCGCCTTTTTCACAAGTGGATCGATTTCAGCTGTTGGGAACGGGTGAATTAAACGCACATGAGCATGGTTTACTTTCATACCCTCTTGTTCTAAACGCGTCATTGCCTCTTCGATCGCACCACGAGTTGAGTTAAATCCAACAAGCAATACATCTGCTTCTTCATGCTTAACATTTTTATAAACAGGGGTATTAAACTTCAAGTTCTCCATTTTACGGAAACGTTTGTCCATTTGATCTTTACGGTTTATTGCTGATTCCGATGGCTTTCCAGTTTCATCATGTTCTACACCTGTAACATGGTGAACACCATTTTTCATACCAGGTAAAACACGCGGCGAAACGCCGTCTTCAGTTACTTCATAACGCTTGAAGTATGCTTTATTTTCACGTTCTGGTAATTCTGCTTCTAAATCAAGCTTACCACGACGGATTTCCACTTTATCTAATTTAAGTGGTTCTACTGTTTGTTTTCCTAACGAAAGCTGTAAATCTGTTAAGAAAATAACAGGAACTTGATATTCTTCAGATAAGTTAAATGCTTCTACAATGTCATAGAAAGCTTCTTCAACTGTACTTGGCGCCATTACGATTTTTGGAATTTCACCATGCGTACCGTAAATCATCGCCATTAAGTCAGACTGTTCTTGTTTCGTTGGTAATCCCGTACTTGGACCACCACGTTGTGTATCAACAATTACTAATGGGGTTTCTGTAATACCTGCTAAACCGATTGCTTCCATCATTAATGACAGACCAGGACCAGCAGATGCAGTTAATGTACGAACACCAGCATAGTTTGCGCCAATTGCCATTGTACAAGCTGCAATTTCATCCTCAGTTTGGATTACTGTTCCGCCGACTTTCGGTAATTTTTTAATTAAGTATTCCATAATTTCTGATGCAGGTGTGATTGGGTATGCTGACATAAAACGAGCACCACCAGCTACCGCACCAAATGCGATTGCATCGTTTCCAATCATAAACATGCGTTTTTTACCATCAGCTTTTTCAAGCTGCATCATGTTTACTTTCTCACCTAGTAATTCTTTCATATATTGAGAGCCGCGTTTAATTGCGTCCATATTCTTTTGAACGACTTGCTCTCCTTTACGACCAAAGATTTCTTCAACAACATCTAAATAAGCTGTTTCGTCTAATCCTAATACTGCACTTGATGCTCCAACAGCAACCATGTTTTTCATTAATGATGTGCCTAATTCTGAAGCAATATCTGTAAACGGTATCACATATAGATTTACATCTGTATTGTCGGGTATTGTTGGATTAAATTTCGCATCCGCAACTACAATTCCACCTGGACGTAGTTCGTGGAAGTTAAAATCAATTGTTTCTTGGTCAAAAGCAATTAAAATATCTAAATCATCTGAGATCGCGCGTACTTCTGTTGTACTTACACGAATTTTATTATTTGTATGGCCGCCTTTTATACGTGATGAGAAGTGGCGGTAACCGTATAGGTAATATCCTAATCGGTTTAATGCAATACAGAAGATTTCTCCTGTACTTTCAATTCCTTCACCTTGTTGGCCTCCAACTTTCCATGAAAGTTGACTAATCATCTCCTACACCCCTTTTGGCTGCATTCATTGTAGTGTATTTTTTTACAGTAATAGTTTAGCATTTTTTATGCAAATAAACTACAACGGACGCAAATTATGCCTCTTCTGATTTCCCTGAATCTTTAGTATAAAGCTATTTTGTTTTTCATTCTAGTATTAGGTCTTAAAAAAAGCAATAAAATCAAATGAATTAATTTTAATTTTTCTGAATTTTAAACCACAAACTTAAAAACTCATATGTTCAACAAAATTATCATATAAAAATCTTTCTACAGTAGATGCAGCATAGTATTTATAAAGCTCATTCATGACATTTTCATAATCTCCATAGGCAGATACATTGACAACCGTATCTACAATCCCATCAAAATCTGAACCAAACCCTATATTGTTTTCTCCACCTAGCGAGCAAATATATTCGATATGTTTTATGATATCAGTTATATTTGCTTGCCTTTCACTTGTTAGAAACTGCGGTACAAAAGTGACACCAATTACGCTATTTCTCTTTATAAGCGCTTTAATTTGCTCGTCATTTAAATTGCGAGGATGCTCGCACAGTTTATAACAATTTGAGTGGGATGCAATTGGGTTATTCGCAATTTCTATCACATCCCAAAAACTTCTCTCATTTAAATGTGATAGATCCGTCCATAGGCCCAAAGTATTTAGCTCGTGTACAACTTGTCTACCAAAAGTAGTTAAACCTGCTCCACGTGTCTCTAGCGCCCCATCAGCTAACAAATTCGCATAGTTCCATGTTAATCCGAAAGAACGTACACCTAACCGATAAAACAAACGTAATTTCATCGCTTCTTTACCAATTGCTTCGCACCCTTCTAACGTTAATAGCGCGCCAACCTCGTCCTGTTTTAATCTATTTATATCCTCTTTCGTTCGGATAAATCTCACACCTGATAGCGATAAAATTTCATTATAAAAAATATCTATCATTTGTAATGCCGCTTCAAATCGTTTTTCATACGCCACTGTTTCTGGCACATATACAGCAAAACATTGTATACTTCCTTTTCTTTCTTTTAACTGTTCAAATGTAATATGTAATTGTGAATCATCGTTAAAATTCCTTTTCCCTTGTGCACTCCATAACTGAAGAAGCACGTCACAATGAGCATCAAAAATTTTCATTTTCATTCCTCCATTATAAAAACAACCTGTTTGCATACTGCAAACAGGTTGTTTAAAACTTAACGAGGTTCTACAATTAATTTTATTGCTGTACGCTCTTCGCCATCAATCATAATATCTGTAAACGCTGGGATACAAATCAGGTCCAAACCACTAGGCGCTACAAATCCTCTTGCGATTGCTACTGCCTTTACCGCTTGGTTCAATGCACCTGCACCAATAGCTTGAATTTCTGCTGTTCCGCGTTCGCGAATAACACCTGCAAGTGCACCAGCTACAGAATTAGGGACCGACGTTGCTTTAACTTTTAATATTTCCATTCCGCGTTTCCTCCTCGTTTCTTTAAAAAGTATTAGCAATTATTTCACTTTAACTTATATTCACGAGGAATGGCGCGTATTCCTGCTAAATTTTCGTAATTTTTCTAAAAAATTAAAATATAATAACTTATCTAAAATTTAACAGAAATTTACTCAAAAAATGGTTGATCGTCATTAATTAAAATGCGCTCAATTTTCTTTGCTTTTCCTGTATTTGGATCCACATCAATTAACACTGCACTTAATTGCGTTCTACCACTTGTTACTTCAAATCGTACTGGTAAGTTTGTTAAAAACTTCTTCAATACTGCTTCTCTGTCCATACCTAATATTCCGTCATATGGCCCTGTCATCCCAACATCTGTAATATATGCCGTTCCGCTTGGTAAAATACGGTTATCTGCTGTAGGGACATGCGTATGCGTACCTACTACTGCTGTAGCACGCCCATCTACATACCAACCTAGCGCTTGTTTTTCACTTGTAGTCTCCGCATGGAAATCAACAAAGATAATATTCGTACGTTTTTTCGCAATATTAATTAATTCATCCACTTTACGGAATGGACAATCAATCGGAGGAAGGAAAGTACGTCCTTGTAAGTTAATAACTGCAACTTCTGTTCCATTACAGTTCACAAAGATAAGTCCTTTTCCTGGAGTTCCTTCTGGGAAGTTAGCTGGTCTTGCAAGATATTTTGCATCATCGATGAATTCAAATACTTCACGATTATCCCAAGCGTGGTTTCCAAGTGTAACTGCTTGCGCCCCACATTCTAAAAAGTTTCGATATATTTTTTCTGTAATCCCACGGCCACCTGCTGCGTTTTCTCCATTAATGATTGTTACTGTAGGTGTATATTTTTTCTTTAATGCCGGTACGTATTGTTGAATCATACCTCTACCAGGAGATCCTACTACATCCCCAACAAATAATATTCTCATATGTCTTACCCTTTCTATGTACTGCATTTTTTATTGCTATAGCATCAAGTAAATTCCTTATAATATGTTTATTATAAGTTTGTTTCACTTTTATGCTGTATAACTAACTGTCTTTATTTTATCCAATTCCAACACAAAAAAATAAAGTGGTGTTTCACCACTTTATTTTGCGTATTCCACTGCACGTGTTTCACGAATAACAGTTACTTTAATATGTCCTGGGTAATCCAGTTCATTTTCAATACGTTTTCGGATATCACGAGCTAAACGATGAGCTTCTAAGTCATCGATTGTATCTGGTTTTACCAAAATACGAACTTCACGTCCTGCTTGAATTGCAAATGATTTTTCAACGCCTTCATAAGACTCTGAAATCTCTTCTAACTTTTCAAGACGACGAATATAGTTTTCAAGTGTTTCACTACGAGCTCCCGGTCTTGCAGCTGATAAAGCATCTGCTGCTGCAACTAAAACTGCAATGATAGAAGTTGGTTCTGTGTCACCATGGTGAGATGCGATACTGTTTATAACTACAGGATGCTCTTTATATTTCGTTGCGAGTTCAACACCAATTTCAACGTGGCTACCTTCTACTTCATGGTCAATCGCTTTTCCGATATCATGTAATAGACCAGCACGTCTTGCTAGTTTTTCATCCTCGCCAAGCTCTGCTGCCATAAGTCCAGTTAAATATGCAACTTCCATAGAGTGTTTTAAGACGTTTTGTCCATAACTTGTACGGTATTTTAAACGACCTAAAATTTTAATTAAATCTGGGTGTAATCCGTGAACACCCACTTCAAACGTTGTTTGCTCTCCGACTTCGCGAATATACTCGTCCACTTCACGTCTTGATTTTTCGACCATCTCTTCAATACGCGCTGGGTGAATACGTCCGTCCTGTACTAGTTTATCAAGAGCGATACGAGCTGTTTCACGACGAATTGGATCGAATCCAGAAAGGATTACCGCCTCTGGTGTATCATCGATAATTAAGTCAATACCCGTTAACGTTTCTAACGTACGAATATTACGACCTTCACGCCCGATAATACGTCCCTTCATTTCGTCATTTGGAAGATTTACAACCGAAACGGTTGTTTCAGCAACATGATCAGCTGCACATCTTTGCATTGCAAGAGATAAAATCTCTTTTGCTTTCTTATCCGCTTCTTCTTTCGCGCGAACTTCACTTTCTTTTACCATAACAGCGATTTCATGAGAAACTTCATTTTCTACTTTACCAAGAATAATTGCTTTCGCTTGTTCGCGTGTCAGATTGGAAATGCGCTCTAATTCTGTTTGTTGCTTTTGAACTAACTCTCCCACTTTGCTTTCCAACTCTTCAATCTGTTGTTGTCTCGCTACAAGAGAATCCTCTTTCTTCTCTAACTGCTGCTCGCGTTTATCGAGCGTTTCGTCTTTACGATCAAGGTTCTCTTCTTTTTGCATTAAACGATTTTCTTGTTTTTGTAATTCGCTTCTACGGTCACGAATTTCTAATTCAGCTTCTGTACGAAGTGTATGAATTTCATCCTTTGCTTCTAAAAGCGCTTCTTTCTTAAGTGCTTCAGCCTCACGATTCGCTTCGTCTAGAATACGTTTCGCTTCATTAGCCGCACCATTAATCTTCGCTTCAGCAATAGACTTTCGAACAAAAAAGCCAACAACTGCACCGACTGTTGTTGCAAGCAAAATGGAGATGAGTATCCAAACTGTACTACTCATGATTTCACCTCCCCTTGCTATGAATGAAAAAAGACTGTCGGCATGTACATTAAATTACAACATACAGCAAAGACCGTCGTCCCGCTTTTTTAAGGGACTTTCTTCATTTCACAATTAAAATGTCATATTATTATTTCGGTAAGTTTTAAACCTTACTCCGAATATTACTTCTCTTCTTGAGAAGAGTATATCGTATATAAGAAAAAATATACATTCTCATTGTATCTATCGTAATTTTCATTGTCAAGCGTTGTCTACTTTTACTTTCTTTACCTTCAGTCCTGAATGTTATCTGAATTTGAAAAATTGATAGCATATTATCCTGGAAAACCTTAGTAAATACCATTTTATTCCCTTAAAACGCATGAATATTCCTCTTTACACATCCCATTTGAGTCAAAAAATATTTTAACCACTACGATAGATACCCCTTTAATAGAAGGTAAAAAAATAAAAGACACGGGTCCCGTGTCTTTTATTTTTTAATCTTGAAGAGTTGAATCTTCCGTGTCTTCCACACCAGAATCTTCACCAATTCCGTGATGATCACGAACAAAGAAGGCAATTTCCTCTCTTAAGTCCGTATTCTCTTTTAAGAATTGCTTCGAATTTTCACGACCTTGTCCTAAACGTTCTTCATTATAAGAATACCAAGCACCGCTCTTTTGAACGATATCAAGCTCAGAAGCCATATCCAAGATTTCACCTTCTCTTGAAATACCTTCTCCGTACATAATATCAACTTCAGCAACACGGAATGGTGGCGCTACTTTATTTTTCACTACTTTTACTTTTGTTTTATTACCAACGATGTCGTTACCTTGCTTTAATTGCTCCGCACGACGCACTTCAAGACGGACAGTTGAATAGAATTTCAACGCACGACCACCTGGAGTTGTTTCTGGCACTATCTATAGATTTTCCATCTCTATAGTCCGGACTATCTCTTCATCTCTTTACAGAGAGCCTTGCACTTCCAGCAGTAGCCTATCATCTGCCGTACCCTACTCAGTTAACTAAAAGTCCTTTTCGGTAGTCTCTACACCTTCCCCATATCACTATGGAGCTTGGCACGGTATTACCCTAAATAATGGTGGGCTTCACCGTTAGCAACTATATGGATAGTTACACCCTTAGGCAATAAGGTTCACAAGGTTTTTTAACATGCTATCACTAGCAAGGGAAACCCATGGTAAACTCCTTAATCTTTTCGATTAAGCAACTTGTAGTTGATTTCCGAACATAACCCCAACTTTTTCACGAATTTGGTTAATAAAGATTGCAATTGTTTTTGATTTGTTGATTGCCCCTGAAAGCTTACGAAGTGCTTGTGACATTAAACGTGCTTGTAAACCTACGTGTGAGTCACCCATGTCGCCTTCAATCTCTGCTTTCGGTACAAGAGCTGCTACAGAGTCAATTACGATAATATCAACCGCACCACTTCGTACAAGTGCTTCTGCAATTTCTAATCCTTGCTCCCCTGTATCAGGCTGTGATAATAGTAATTCATCTATGTTAACGCCTAATTTTTGTGCATATACAGGATCCATTGCGTGCTCCGCATCGATGAATGCTGCTTGTCCACCTTGACGTTGTACTTCTGCAATTGCATGTAATGAAACTGTCGTTTTACCTGAACTTTCAGGTCCGTAAATTTCGATAATACGGCCACGTGGGTATCCGCCTACACCTAGCGCCACATCAAGTGCTAAAGAACCACTTGAAATTGTAGAAATTCTACGTTCCGCTTGTTCTCCTAATTTCATAATTGAACCTTTACCGAATTGCTTCTCTATTTGTTTTAACGCCATATCTAATGCCGCTTGACGATCACTCATTCAAAATTCCTCCTTAACTGAATTGCTAATCTTATTATACCTATTTTCAATTCAATTTGCCAACAAAAATCGAACATTTATTCGATTTTTTTATTTTCCATTACATAAATACGGAATTTAACTATAAAAAAAGCTAGAAGAAACTTATATCTCTTCTAGCTTTTTATATAAATGATAAAATCCATATTTTGTCGAGCGTTCTCTAATTTGTTGACGACTTCCACTTAAATTAAGAGGAAAGACTACAGTTTGTTCACCTTTAATCGCCAATCCAACAAATACTGTTCCTGGCTCTTTCTGTTCTGAAGCATCTGGCCCTGCTACCCCAGTGAAACTAATTCCGATATCCGCTTTTAATAAATCCTTAACATTTTCAGCAAGATAACGAGCACATTCCTTACTAACTGCACCATCAGTATGCAACACTTCTTCAGGCACACGTAAAACATGTTGCTTCACATCATTATGATAACAAATGACACCGCCTTTAAACACAGAAGAAACACCAGCGTTTTCAGTTACTTGATTTCCAAAAAGACCACCTGTTAAACTTTCTGCACACGCTAAAGTTAACCCTTTTCTCTTCAATAACTCGATTGCCTTATAATGCAAAAATTCTTGGTCATATCCGTAGAAAAATTCTCCTACTCTTTCTAAAATCAAATCTTCCACATGTTGAATTAGTTTCTCCGCTTCGCTAACATTTTGATGCTTAGCGGTTAAACGTAATGTCACTTCTCCATCATTTGCTAACGGGGCGATTGTTGGGTTTGTTTGTCCATCAATTAAATCTTGAACTTTCACCTCTAATTGGGACTCCCCAATACCGAAGAAACGAAGCACACGAGAATAAATGTTTTCTCCTGTTGTAAAATTACGTAAAAAAGGCTCTACGTAACTTACATACATTGGTTTCATTTCTTTTGGCGGCCCTGGTAATAAAATATAAACTTTTCCGTTCTTATTTACCCCCATCCCCGGCGCCATACCGTGGTCATTTGCAAATACTGTTGCTCCATTTAAAACGAGCGCTTGCTTTTTATTATTCTCCGTAAATTCACGGCCTGTACGCTTAAAGTAATTACTTATTAAGGCTAATGCCTTTTCATCATACACAAGCTCTTCATCTAAACTAGCAGCTATCGTTTCTTTCGTTAAATCATCTTTTGTCGGTCCTAATCCACCTGTAAAAATAAGTATATCAGCACGTTCTTCCGCAGCTTCAATCGCCTTTTGCAATCGCTTATTATTATCACCAACAACAGTATGATAGTACACGTTAATTCCGATTGAAGCTAACTTTTCAGATAAAAACTGGGCATTTGTATTTGCAATTTGTCCAAGTAATAATTCAGTTCCAACCGCAATAATCTCAGCATTCATCCCAATTCCCCCATAAACTTCTATTTTGAGTTTACAAAAGCAGCTCTATTTTTCCAGAAATAATCCCATCCTGAAATAACAGTAAAGATTAATGCAATCCATATGAAGATATCAGCAACTGGAATATGGATTAAATTTAAAGGTACATCGTGTAATAAATATGCTGCAATCGCAATAATTTGTGTCCATGTCTTAATTTTCCCTAGCTGATTTGCCGCAACTACTTCCCCTGTTCCAGCAAGTACAAGACGTAAACCTGTTACAGCAAACTCACGACTGATAATTACAATAACAATCCAAGCCGGTACATATTGCATCTCTACCAATGTAATAAGTGCTGCCGAAACAAGTAATTTATCAGCTAACGGGTCAAGAAACTTCCCTAAATTCGTTACAAGATTATACTTTCTTGCGTAATGTCCATCAATCCAATCTGTAGCTGAAGCAATGATAAAGATAAGTGCCCCTACTAAATGCTGAATTGGCAAATCAACATCACCAATTTTGTATGAACCCCAATCAAAGGGCGCTAACATAATTACCATAAAAATTGGAATTAAGAAGATTCTAGATATTGTAATTTTATTTGGTAAATTCACAGCTATTCCTCCATCATATCAAAAACATTTGTTCATCGAAAAAAAGTCATCGAAGCGATGACTGTTATTGTGCAGGTTGCTCTATCCCTTGGTTTTTAATCACCAATCTTTGGTGATATTCTTTTTGTGGATCTAACGGGAAAGCAAGCACTTGGCCATTCAGTTTAATTTCAACATTCGGTGCACTTCCAATATTAAGTCGTACTTCTTTTAATGTTGATACATCGCGTTTTTCTGTTTGACCGCTTTGTACTGTAGTGTTTAGAATTTCGTTACCCGCATCATCCTTAACATCTACATAACTTGCACCCTTCGCTGAAATTTCCAATTCTAACGTTTTATTATTATGAATTTCCAAAGTAGATACCTTACCAGTTGTTCCAACTACTTTCACTTCTTGCTGTCCAGTTGGTGGTGCTGGTTGCTCCTCTTTCTTTGGTTCTTCTTTCTTTGGTTCCTCTTTTTTCGGCTCTTCCGCTTTCGCTTCATCTATCTTCGTATCTAACGGAGAATCTTTTGCTTTTTGAACTTCAATTTTCTCACTTTGAGCACTCGGAACTTTTTCATCATCTTTTCCAGTTAACGCTTGAAACACAAACCAGATTACGACTCCAACTGCGATTACTAACAGCGCAACTAAGATTTTCGGCATGTGATCTGCAACTGGCCATGATGAAGATTTTTGCATTGTTTCTTGTGTTTTTTGTCCCGTTGATACTTGTGGAACTTCACGCTTTTCAGATTGTGGTATCGTACTCTGATGTTCCACAAGCAGTTCCTCTCCATGTAATCCAACCGCATCTGCGTATTGTTTAATGAATGCACGCGCATAAAAAGCTCCTGGCAATACATCATAATTGCCTTCTTCAATTGCCACTAAATGGCGTTTTTGAATTTTTGTAATCTCATGCAGCTGATCAATAGTCAAGCCTTTTGCTTCTCTTGCTTCTTTCAGCTTTTGTCCCAATTCCGTCACTACTAACACCTCAATATTTCTTTAAAAGTCAAACATAGAGAAATTATTTTGCGTACCTTGCTCAATTTCATCTACTAAATTATATTGAATTTCTTCATCATAATCGTTACGCAACTCGATAATATAATCAAAATCATCCAATGTGTATTCTGACTGACTCACAAATACATCAGGATGTTCTACAACTTTCGTTGCAGGCAATCTCATAATTTCACGAACGAGCTGCCAATGTCTTTCGTTAGCACGCTTCGTTGACACAATTCCATCTAGGATGAAAATATTGTCATCGCTATACTCATCTTCAATTAATTGACTACGAACAGTTTGCTTAATAAGAGTAGATGATACAAATAACCACCTTTTATTTGCACAAACACTTGCAGCAACAATGGATTCTGTTTTTCCGACACGAGGCATTCCGCGTATCCCAATTAGTTTATGGCCTTCTTTTTTCATAATTTCTGCCATAAAGTCTACCAGTAAGCCTAATTCATCACGCACAAATCGAAATGTTTTCTTATCATCTGCATCTCGTTGTATGTACCTACCATGCCTAACTGCTAGCTTATCTCTTAGCTTGGGCGGACGATATTTCGTTACCGTTATGTTATCCATCGTATTTAAAATTGATTCAAGTCTAGAGATTTGCTCTTGATTATCACACATAAGAAGTAACCCACGTCGTGCATTATCTACACCATTAATTGTGACAATATTAATGCCGAGCATACCGATTAACGAAGAAACGTCACCAAGCAAGCCAGGTCGGTTTTTATGTATTTCATATTCAAAATACCATTCAATCATCCAAGATCACTCCCCTTGCTTACTTTACACCTACGTACTATATTATATGATTTCACCTTAATAGGGAAGCTAAATGTATAATCTATCCTGTGTAATTATTATACAAAAAAAGTAGAGAGGAGAATCTCCTCTCTACTTTTACTTATGTTGTACAAACTTAACCATTAAGTTTGCGATTGTATGTTGCTCCTGTTCATCAGCAACTTTCCAAAGCTCAGCTAATAATTTCTCTTGGTCATTGCGTCCTTCTACTTCATTAGCAAGGTAGTCGCCAACACGAAATGCCATATCTGATACCGCACCGCCGTCTAAACCTTTTCCTTGCGCTTGCTCTAAACGATCTCCTAAAAAGCTCTTCCACTGATCAAAATTATCTAATACTGACATAATTAAGCACCTCACTATTGAGTAATAAAATCATGCTTAATTTGTGCAACTATTCATTTTTTATGTAAGAAATTTTTAACAGTGCCAACCGCCATTCACTCCGATGATTTGTCCAGTTATGTAAGATGCTCCTGGTGATACGAGGAATGCAACTGTTTTTGCTACTTCTTCTGGTAACCCTATTCTACCTAATGGTATATCTTCAGCAATTCCCATTTTATCTTCTTCAGAAAAAACACTTAACATTTCCGTTTCAATTGCTCCTGGTGCTACCGCATTCACACGTAATCCACTTAAAGACACTTCTTTCGCTAAAGCTTTCACATATGAATTTTGCGCCCCTTTTACCATTGAATAAAGCACTTCACAAGAAGCCCCTATTTGTCCCCATATAGATGAAACAATTACAATATTACCACTTCTCCTCCCAATCATAGGCGGAAGTGCCATTGAAAGTAATTTATATACGTTCTTCACTTGAAGTTCTACCATATAATCCAATTCATCGTTTGTTACATCTGTTACTAGCCCAAAAATACTCTTCCCAGCTGCATATACAATAACATCAATAGGCTGTTCAATTTGTCCCCACAATTGCTCTGGTCCATCACTAGAAGCCAAATTCGCTTGAACAGGGATAACTTCCCCCCATTCCTTCTGCAATTCCAATACCTTTCCTTCACTGTTATTGTAATGTACATAAACTGTATATCCATCTTGAATTAATTGTTTCGAAATAGCAGAGCCAATCCCCCCGCTCCCTCCAGTTACTAACGCATACTTTTTCATAAATTCCCTCTCTTATCTCTACAAGTTCAATTTTCACACAACTAAATAATACCCTCATCTTACAATTTTTCAATGATAAGATGAGGGTATCTTTAAAATGTTATTTTTTCGGTAACACCTGACAAACACTCATTTTTTCTTCTGATAACAATAATTTTGCTACTTCTTTTAAGTCTTGAACGGTTAGCCCTTCCAATACAGTCAATGCATCAAATAGACTAGATTCATTAAACGCATATCGTGTAAATTGATTTGCAATATATTCTGGTGAATTCAACGAGCGTAAAAAACCACCAATTTTCTTTTTCTTCACTCGTTCTAATGCCACCGCATCTAATTGATCATAATCTGTTTTTAATAAAATATCTTTTAAACGATCTGCCAATTCATCAGGTTGTTTCGTATCACCGCCAACCATTGCAAAACCGAAGTTATTTTCTTCTGTATAGTCATACGAGAATGAATCATCAATAAGCCCTTCATTATATAAAGCTTCGTAATGAACAGAACTTTTTCCAAATAAATAATCTAAAAGTAACGTAAGCGCAATTTCTTGTTTTAAAAGCGCTTGCCCTTTTTCTTTTAAATTAGTCGCTTTAATACCAACTAAACATTTCGGTGTTTGCACAGGCATTGAAATAATTTTTTTCTTTTCATTTACCTCATTTGGTTCCTCTTCAAATGAACGCACAATTTCTGGCTGGTTTTTATAATCTTTTTTCGCTTGATTTTCACGTACTAAATCCATTGTTTTCTCTGGATCAATTGCACCCACAACAAATAATAACATATTGCTCGGATGATAAAATGTTTCATAACATTCATATAATAAATCTTTCGTAATTTTACTAATAGATTCGATTGTCCCTGCAATATCAATTTTAATTGGGTGTTTTACAAACAAGCTATCAATTAACCCAAAGTACAAACGCCAATCTGGGTTATCTTGATACATTTGAATTTCTTGCCCAATAATCCCCTTCTCTTTTTCAACTGTTTTTTCAGAGAAATAAGGCTCTTGCACAAAGTTTAGCAATGTATTTAAATTTTGTTCTACGTTTGAAGTACATGAAAAAAGGTAAGCTGTTCGTGTGAAGGATGTAAAAGCATTTGCCGATGCTCCTTGTTTACTAAACAATTGGAAAGCATCGTGATCTTCTTTTTCAAATAATTTATGCTCAAGAAAATGTGCAATCCCATCAGGTACACGAATCATTTCTTCTTTCCCTAATGGTACAAATGTATTATCTACTGAACCATATTTCGTCGTAAACGTCGCAAATGTTTTATTAAATCCTTGTTTCGGTAAAACATATACATCTAATCCATTAGGAAGTTTTTCATAATAGAGTGTTTCTTTTAATTGCTCATAAACAATTTTCTCCATTTACTCTCCCTCCGTTCCTTGTAAAAAGTAAATTGTATCTAGTTCAATATTTTTAGCAACTTTTACAATTTCTTCTTTTGTCACACTTTCTATACCTGTAAGCCATTCTTCAACTGGACGTGTACGATCTGAAATAATACCATGATATAGCATTTCTACAAATCCACGCGGTGTATCAATCGCCTCTAATATTTGATTTTGGATGACACTTTTTGTTTGATGTATTTCTTCTTCAGAAAACTCTCCGTTTTGCATCGCAAGCATTTGTTCTTTAATAATCTCAACTGCTTTTTCATAATTTTTCGCTTCAATTCCTGACATAACAAATAATAAACCTTTATGACTTTCAAAGCGCGATGCTGCATAGTACGCTAAACTATTTTTTTCACGCACATTTACGAATAACTTCGAATGAGAAAAACCACCAAACAATCCATTGAACAATTGCAATGCAAAATAATCTTCATCTTTATATGTGACAAATGTACGATAACCGATGTGTAATTTACTTTGTTTTAATTCTTGTTTTTCAACAACTTCTTTTTCTTCATTATTTCGTCTATGAAGGAGTACATTTCTTTCTCTCACTGGACGAGCTGAAATAGAAAAATACTTACTTACAAGATCAACAGCATTTTCTGAAATATCACCAATAATATATAGATCCATTTCATCTTCCGCTAACACCTTTTGATAATATTGATACAGACTTTCATTTGTAATAGAAGTAACACTCTCTTTTTTTCCATTTGCACTTAAACGATACGGTTCTACTTTGCACATTTCTTCAATTAAGCGTTCGTTTGCATAACGCATTTTATCATCATAAGTAGCTTCAATGCGCTGTAAGAGTGCTCTTTTTTCACTTTCTACGATAGAAGGTAGGAAACCGTTCCCCTCCGTTGCTGGATGTAACACAATATCCGATAACATAGAAAGCGCTTTTTCAAATAACGGTGGTGCATCATGTAAATATACTTCATTTGCAATGTCTACATAAATGGAGATGATATGGTCTTCTCCTTTTTTACTTACATCTACCGCTAAAGAAGACCCGTATAATTCTTCTAAATATTGACGGAGACGAATTACAGAAGGTAATTTTTCTGTCGCACTTTGCAATACGTATGGCAATAGGGCACGCTCTGTCACCGTCTCTTCATTTAAAGGCGCTTTAAAACGAAATACAAACGTATTCGTTTTATATTTATCAGTCGGAATAATATGTACGCGTAAACCACCTAACTCATGTAGTTGTTGTTCCATTAGTTTCATTTATAGCCCTCCTTTACGTATATAGGAATATTCCTCTTCAATATACAGTTTTTAGAAATGAAAAATCAACTTTTCTTCCTTATTATGCTTACATATGATTCCTTCTAAAAACTTTAATATGTAAGGAACATAGTAAAATTCCGTATTAAATATATTCTATGTAAAAAAGCCCACACTAATGTGTGAGCTTTTTTATACTTATAAAATACTTATCGTTTTCCTTTTTCATAAGGAGTTCCTAATGCTTTCGGAGCTTCAGAACGGCCTACAAAACCGACAAGTGCTAATATTGTGAATACATATGGTAATATCGTTAATAAAACACTTGGAATTTGATCTAATACAGGAATTGTTCCACCCGTTACACTAAGAGATTGCGCAAAACCAAAGAATAGAGCTGCACCTAGTGCGCCTAGTGGATTCCATTTTCCAAAAATCATAGCCGCTAAAGCTAAGAAACCTTGTCCTGTAATAGTTGCCCCTGAGAAGTTATTAGAAATTGACATTGCAAATATCGCTCCACCAATTCCAGCAAACACTCCTGATATACAGACTCCAATATAGCGCATTTTATATACGTTAATCCCCATCGTATCCGCTGCCATGGGGTGTTCACCAACAGCACGTAGACGAAGACCGAACGGTGTTTTATAAATAACATACCAAACAACGAATGCTAAAATAATGGCAATATACGAAGTTATTGGTACGTTCGAGAAAAATATTTTCCCTAAAACCGGAATATCCGAAAGGCCTGGAATATCAATCTTTTCAATACGATACTGAATAAAGTCAGTCTGCCCTTTATCAAAAATCTTCTTAATTGCAAATACTGTTAAACCAAGAGATAAGAAGTTAATTGCTACACCACTTACAACTTGATCCGCTCGGAATGTAATAGAGGCTACCGCATGAAGTAATGCAAATAATCCACTACCAATTGCCGCAAATAATAACGCAATCCATGGAGTCATCGTTCCCCAAGTATCACCCATTAATAAGTTTGTAACTACTCCAATAAATGCACCAAATAGCATTAGTCCTTCTAATCCGATATTTACAACACCCGATCTTTCACTAAATACACCACCTAATGCTGTGAAAATTATAGGTGCTGATGTATATAACGTACCCGTCACAAGAATGGCTAATATATCTAAAAAGCTCATTTATTTCCCCTCCTTGCTCATGCGTGTAAGCGCCCATCTTAACACATAACTACATGCAACAAAGAAGATGATACATGCAATAATTACATTAATAAGCTCTGATGGTACATCTGCCTCAAAGTTCATTTGAGGGGAAGCACTTTTCAAACCACCAAATAATAAAGCTGAAAGGATTATACCAAACGGATTATTCCCTCCAAGTAATGCTACAGCAATCCCGTCAAATCCTACTCCTGTAAACGAAGACATCGCTGTCATACTCTGGAATGTTCCTAACCCTTCCATCGCTCCACCAATCCCCGCAAATGCACCAGCAATTGTCATGGAAAATACTACATTACGAGAAACTTTCATACCTGCATATTGAGAAGCATGCTGATTAAATCCTACCGACTTTAATTCGTAACCTAAAGTTGTTCTATCTAATAAGAACCACATTAAAATAGCGATTAAAATTGCTACAATAATTCCCCAGTGTAGACGTGAACCATCAGTAATAGAAGCAAGCCAGTCTGAAGATAGTGACGCACTCTCTTTAATATCATACGTTTTGTCATTACCCGCATGTAAGAAACGCTTAATAATGTCATATGTTACGTACAACGCGATATAGTTCATCATAATGGTTACAATAACTTCATTCACTTGAAACTTCCCTTTTAAATATCCCGGAATGAAGCCCCAAATTCCGCCCACCAATGCTGCGAATAAAATAGATAATGGAATATGAAGGAAAGCTGGTAGTGAGACTGCATAACCGAACCAAACCGCCGCAAGCCAACCAACTAACAATTGACCCTCTACCCCGATATTAAATAAACCTGTACGAAATGCAAACGCCACCGATAAACCAGCAAGAATAAGCGGTATCATTGTACGAAGCGTTTCACCAATCGCACTTGCGCTACCGAACATACCTGTCCAAAGTGCACTATAACCAACAATTGGGTCATAGCCACTAACTAGCATTACAATTGCTCCTACAAGTAAGCCGAAAATAACGGATAGTACTGGGACTAAAATATTTATCGTTCGCTCTGTTAAAAGTTTTTTAGCCATTGGTACCCACCTGCTCCTTCTTTGTTCCTCCAGCCATTAACAATCCAAGCTGTTGTTCATTCGTTTCTTTCGCATCAACTATTGCTACAATTTTCCCTTCATAAATAACAGCAATTCGATCGCTAACATTTAAGATTTCATCTAACTCTAGTGATAAAAGTAGTACACCTTTTCCTTTATCCCTTTGCTCTATTAATCTCTTATGAATAAATTCAATTGCTCCTACATCTAAACCACGTGTTGGCTGTGCCGCGATTAATAAATCTGGATCACGGTCTACTTCACGTGCAATAATTGCTTTTTGTTGATTCCCCCCAGATAGAGCGCGTGCTAACGTTTGGTCACTAGGTGTACGTACATCAAACTGTTCAATAAGAGCCTTTGCTTTTTCTGTAATTTTGCTGAAATTTAAAATCCCTTTCTTTGAAAACGGATTTTTATAGTACGTTTGCAGAACTATATTATCTCTAACAGAAAAATCAAGAACGAGTCCGTGTTTATGACGATCTTCTGGAATATGACCAATTCCCTCTTCTGTTATTCTTCTAACAGGCCAATTTGTTATTTCTTTTCCTCTAATTGCAATAGAACCTGACTCAACTTTTCGTAAACCAGTAATTGCTTCTATTAATTCACTTTGTCCGTTTCCATCAATTCCTGCAATCCCAACAATTTCCCCCGCACGAACAGTTAAGTCAAGGCCTTTTACAGCAGGTAGTTGACGTGCATCGTGAACAACAAGGTTTTCAATTGAAAGTACCTCTTCTTTTGGCTTCGCGTCTATTTTTTCTGTTTTAAAATTCACTTGACGTCCGACCATTAATTCTGCAAGTTTATTTTCATCCGTATTTGCAACGTCAACCGTTCCAATCCCTTTTCCTTTACGAATAATCGTACAACGATCGCAAACTTCCATAATTTCTTTCAACTTATGTGTAATAAGAACAATAGATTTTCCTTCTTGCACAAGCTTTTTCATAATTTGAATTAGCTCATGAATTTCTTGTGGTGTTAACACAGCTGTCGGTTCATCAAATATTAAAATTTCTGCACCGCGGTAAAGGGTTTTCAAAATCTCAACACGCTGTTGCATACCAACTGAAATATCCTGTATTTTCGCATATGGATCTACAGCTAAGCCGTATTGTTCAGACAGCTTTTGAATTTCTTTAGCAGCTTCCTCAACAGCAATTTTCCCTTTTTTCTTCGGTTCATTTCCGAGAATAATATTCTCTGTAACTGTAAAATTATGAACAAGCATAAAGTGCTGATGAACCATTCCAATACCAAGGTCATTTGCCACATTCGGATTGGTAATGTTTACAGACTTTCCTTTAATTTTAATTTCACCTTGTTCTGGTTGGTACAAACCAAATAGTACATTCATCAATGTGGATTTCCCTGCACCATTTTCTCCAAGTAAAGCATGTATCTCACCCTGCTTTACTTGCAGCGTAATATCATCATTCGCTACAATGCCTGGGAATACTTTCGTAATATTATTCATTTCAATTACGTATTCCATTGTGTTCCTCCTTTTAACAGGGAACATTCCCCTATTACACTATTAACTTATTAAGCAATTCGGAAGTTTTATACATACAAAGGTTAGTTCTATGAACTAACCTTTGCTATTTCTCTATTTATTTTTTTAGAGAAGCTTCATATTCTTTATACTCTTTATCTGTAGCCGGTACTTTAATTTCACCGTCTGTAATTTTCTTTTCAAATTCTTCTACTTTTGTTAAAATTTCAGGGCTAACTTTTTTCACGTTATCAGTTGTTTTTGAAATACCAATACCGTCATCTTTTAAGCCAAACGCTTCAATTTTTCCACCTTTTAACTTTCCATCTTTTGCTTCTTTAGCTACTTTTTCTACAGCTACATCAACGCGTTTTATCATTGAAGTTAATGTTACATTTTCAGGCATACCTTCTTGATGTTGGTCACGGTCAACACCGATTACCCAAACATTTTCACCTTTTTTCTTACGGTTTTTCGCTTCAGTGAACACACCGTTACCTGTACCACCAGCAGCATGATAAATTACATCTACGCCTTGACCGTACATTGCTGAAGCAAGAACTGTACCTTTTTCAGGCTTATCGAATGCTTCTGCATATTCAGATACGATTTCAATGTTTGGATTTACTGCCTTTGCACCAGCCTTAAATCCATTTTCAAATTTACTAATTAAATCACTCTTCATTCCACCAACAAATCCTACTTTATTCGATTTTGTTGACATAGCCGCTACCGCACCTACAAGGAATGATCCTTCATGATCTTTAAATGTAATGCTCGTTACGTTCGGTGCATCTACAACAGTATCTACGATTGCAAATTGTTGTTTTGAAGATTCTTTTGCAACTTCTTTAATTGCACCTTCTAATTTATAACCAATTCCGAAAGTTAAATCATATTTATCTTTTGAGAATTTTTTCAAATTCGGAATATAATCAGCTTCTTTTTCAGACTGAAGGTAACGATAATTTGTCTTTTCTTTTAAACCATTATCTTTACCAAACTTTTGTAACCCTTCCCAAGAAGATTGGTTAAATGATTTATCATCAACGCCCCCAACATCTGTTACGAGACCAACCTTGAAGTCTTTATTGTCTTTCGTGTCTTTCTTATCACCGCTCGCCTTATCCGAGTTACCACATGCACCTAAAACTGTACTTGCTGCTAATGTTAATGATAATAAAAGGCCTGCTTTTTTCTTCATACTAGAAACCCCTCCAAAAATGATATATATTTATTTATTCTTACGCTGCTGTCCCTTACTTCTTGCTGTCACCTCCCTAAAAAGGAATTTACCTACATACGCTTTCTTAATACGTGGAAGCTAAATTTATCAGCTCTAAAGTAATTGATAGAATATAAGATTGGCTCATCATTTTGATCATAGTGCATTTGTTTTAATACAAGCAGTGCTGTTTCAGGCTCACATTCTAAAATCGGTGAGATTTTCGGATGATAGCCAATTGGCTCAATGTGAGCAACCGCATATGTTATGCGCTTATGCGTGTTATTATGTATCACTGTTAATAATGATTCCTCATTGTAACCCGATAAATCTGGCAATATTTCTTTTGCAAGTTTATCGATACAATACACAACAGGTTCCCCATCTGCTGTACGCACGCGTTCAATCATCACTGCATTAAAACCATCTTCACTATTAAACTTCTCTTTTTCCTCTTCAGTTAAAGTTGTAGTAGATGATGATAAAAAGATTGTTCCTGGTGTTTTCCCCACACTAGAAATCATATCTGTAATACTAGAAAGTTGTTCTATTCCAGAAGAAAATAATGGCTTTGCATTTACAAATGTCCCTACACCATGTCTACGAATGACAACATTTTCTTCTTCTAAAATACGTAATGCTTCCCTTAAAGTCGCTCTACTTACGCCAAGTTCTTTCGCTAAATCAAACTCTGATGGTAACTTTTGTCGTTCTTTATAAGCCCCATCTTTAATTTTTTCTTTGATGTGATCAATCACCCGTAAATATAGGTGACGACTATCGGATTTTACTGACATAAGACTCCCCCGCATTTCAATTATTCGACCTCTGATGTAAGACTTCTTTTCTCTTTTTTCAACTTACAACATAGTACAAATGACTAACTACTAAAAATAAGCGCAATTGTCGAATAAATAATAATAATTTTTTAAGATGAAATTTTCACTCTTTACTGTATAAAAAAAACTTTGCACCATAAACATTCCTCATTTCGAGAAAAAGTTCGGCACAAAGATCCTTTACATCCTTTGTTACACACTTTTCCCCTCATAGTCTAGCAATTCATGGTTGCCAGGTAGAAACTTATGGACCTTATCTCCAAGATTATATGAGGCAGTGATTCTTTTCGAAGTAATCTTACCATTTGCTCTCATACGTGTCAACAAAATCTAACATTTTTCTACATTAAATATCGAACATTTACAAAAAACATACTCAAAGTATTCGTATTCTAAAGAGCACCTCTAAATGTAAGCCCTTTCTTTATTGTTGAGTATAGTATATAACAAAAACACTATATAAAAAAGCCTAATTGTAAAAACAATTAGGCTTTTTTTAAGAACTTTTTTCTTGTACATCATTAATGAGCACTTCTCTCGGTTTACTACCTTCATATGGACCTACTACACCATTCATTTCCATTGCATCAATTAGACGAGCAGCTCGCGTATAACCTACTCTAAACCTACGTTGTAGCATAGAAACAGATGCTGTTTGCATTTCCACTACAAGTTGAACCGCTTCATCATATAATTCATCTTCTACTTCCTGCTTCGTATCAGGAACATCTTGCGGAATCATATCTTCTTGATATTGTGCTTTTTGCTGTCCAATAACATATTCTACAACTCTCTCAACTTCATCATCTGATAAAAATGCGCCTTGTACACGTACAGGTTTCGATGCACCAATTGGTATAAACAGCATGTCGCCACGACCTAGTAGCTTCTCTGCACCACCACCATCAAGAATTGTACGAGAATCTGTTTGAGAAGATACAGCGAATGCAATACGTGATGGAATATTTGCTTTAATAACACCCGTAATAACGTCAACTGACGGACGTTGCGTTGCAATAATTAAATGAATACCAGCAGCACGAGCCATTTGCGCTAAACGCATAATCGCATCCTCTACATCAGACGAAGCAACCATCATTAAATCTGCTAACTCGTCCACAATTACTACAATATACGGTAATTCGGGTTGTTTCGCTTCTGATTGACTATTATGTTCTTTTATATAATCATTGTATCCTTCAATGTTACGTGTACCACTATGAGCAAATAATTCATAACGACGTTCCATCTCACTCACAACTTTTTTCAATGCTTGCGATGCTTTTTTCGGATCAGTTACAACTGGCGTTAACAAATGAGGCACACCGTTATATACATTTAACTCTACCATTTTCGGGTCAATCATCATTAATTTTACTTCATGTGGTTTTGCACGCATTAAAATACTAACAATAATACCGTTAATACATACACTTTTCCCGCTACCTGTCGCACCAGCTACGAGTAAATGGGGCATTTTATTTAAACGGGCTAATACAGCTTCACCTGTAATATCTCGGCCAAGACCAATTAACAACTTCTCTTCCGGATGATTATTAGCCTTAGAATCAAGAACTTCCCTCAGCGTTACCATCGAAACTTCTGAGTTCGGAACTTCGATCCCTACAGCTGATTTCCCGGGAATTGGGGCCTCAATACGAATGTCCTTTGCAGCTAAAGCAAGGGCTAAATCATCACTTAAACTGACAATTTTGCTTACCTTTACCCCCATATCAGGATACACTTCATATTTTGTAACTGCAGGACCTCTATGCACTTTGGTTACTTTCGCTTTCACTCCGAAACTTTGGAATGTACGTTCTAATTTACGAGCATTCTCATAAATTTCCGCATTTTCATTTGTAACTTGCTTATTCTTTGGAAATTTTAATATATCAAGTGAAGGAAGCTTGTAATCTTTATTTTCTACATTTGAAAATTGCATAGGAGGTGCTTGCGCTTCACTCTCTAACGATTCAACGATTTTTTCTCCACGCTTTTTCTTTGATTCTTCAATTGGTGGAGTCTCTTCAATAAACGGTGAGGTGTTCAAATCTTCTTGCTCTACTTCAATTCGTTTATCCTCTTCTTCATTTACAGGATAATTCTCAGTGAAATTTGAAATAATTGGCGGATCAATTTGGATTTCTTCCATCGGCTCAATAACTTCTTCTTGTTCTGCAGCACGTTTGCTTCTTGTACTTCTTGTTGTTTTTTTCTTTTCTGTTTGTTCAGCCGTTCTTTTGGATCTCCAATCTTTATAATCCCCTTGCATCACTTGAAATTGACTTCTAAGAATTCTACCAACTGGAGCTAACACTTCTCCAATATGTTTATTTGTTATACAGAGTACCCCGAGAATAACTAAAATAATTCCAATGATATAGGCTCCTACTTCGTCGAATAGGAAGTAACATGTCGCGAACATAAGCGCACCAAACATACCACCGCCTAAATGAACGCTATCTGGCCCCTTTTTCATTTCAAGAAAGAAGTTATCTTTCGTACTCACAATAACAGAAGTATTTTGCACTGCTCCATCTTTTGTAAGAAGGTTAAATAATGTAATATGACTAAACATTAATATTGCCAATACAATTAAATAAAATCCAATTAACCGTTTATTTAAAAGGTTCGGCCATCCGCGTTTTATAACAAAGGAAACCGATAAAGCTATTACACCTAACACACCAATTATGTACCACTCACCAAAGAAGAAGCGAAAAAATAACACAAACGATTTCCCTACAACGCCTAGCTGTAAAATCGTAATGATTGAAAGTGCAAAAAGAGTTAAACCGACGATTTCATAATACAAAGTTGGCTTTATCGTACGTCTTGCCTTTGCCTTCGTCCCTCTTTGCTTTTGTTTTGCCATTTCTTCACCTCGTGTTCTACATATAAGTAAAGCTCTCCTAAAAACGCTCTATTTATATGTCTGTTTTCTCTATTTTTCAGGTCTTTATATCTTCTATTTTTACACTTCTTGTAAAATGCTAAATAAACAGAAGAAAGCAGCCTACTCATGGCTGCTCAACCGTCTTGTTTTTTATATTATACCATAGCTTTTAAACAAAATCCTTCTTTTTGCTAAAAGGTTATTTTCTGACCTGGCTCAAACTCTAAATAGTGAAGTGGGTCCGTACTGAGCACACGTACAATAGAATAACACCCATGTTCCTCTTCAGAAACCATTAATTCCACACCATTTATATTTACAACTTTTTGACTTTCACATTGTGAATAATCGGCCGGATACACAAGTTGCTCTGGCATAATTGTATATAAAATCATTGTAACATTGTCCCTTCTGCACTACCTTCCGCGCGAATATCGATTAATTCGTTTAATTTTCGAATTGCATTTCCAATACCACCAACATCATCTATAAGACCGTACTTTACTGCATCCCCACCAATTACATTCGTCCCAATATCTCGCGTTAAATTTCCTTTCGCAAACATAAGCTCTTTAAAACGATCTTCTGTTACTTTCGAGTGCTTCGTCACAAAACGAATGACTCTTTCTTGCATCTTATCCAAATACTCAAATGTTTGTGGCACACCTATGACAAGACCTGTTAAACGAATTGGATGAATTGTCATCGTCGCAGTTTCCGCAATAAACGAATAGTCAGTAGAAACAGCAATCGGTACACCAATGGAATGTCCCCCACCTAAAACTAGAGATACTGTTGGCTTTGAAAGTGAAGCTACCATTTCAGAAATTGCTAGTCCAGCTTCAACGTCACCCCCAACCGTATTTAATATTAAAAGCAAACCTTCAATTTTTGGATTTTGTTCAATCGCAACAATTTGCGGAATGATATGCTCGTATTTTGTTGTTTTATTTTGCGGCGGTAATTGAACATGACCTTCCACTTGTCCGATAATCGTTAAACAATGAATACGTGATTCATTCATCTGTGGTACATTTGTCTGTCCAAGCTGTTGAATTTTTTCTACTATTGAAGCCTCTTTTCCAGCTTCTTTTGGCTCAGCTTCTTTTTCTTCATTTGTATATCGATCACGTTCTGTCATTTCGTATCCCCTTTCACTCGTATATAACTATTATTTCTTAAGTTAGAAATTTCATTCGATAGGGTTAAAAAGAAAAAAAGATCACCCATAAGGGTGATCTTTTTTATACTTCCATAATAATCGGTAAAATCATAGGTTTTCTCTTTGTCTCTTCGTACAAGAACTGTCCTAATAATTCACGAATATTTTGTTTTAACATTGACCATTCAATCGAATATTCTTTAATTGACTGCTCAACAATCATACGTACAATCTCTGTAGATCGTTCAATTAATGCTTCTGATTCACGAACATATACAAAACCACGTGAAATGATTTCTGGACCAGAGATAATTTTCTTTTCATCTTTACCAAGTGTTACAACAACTACTAATATTCCATCTTGAGATAACATCTTTCTATCTCGAAGAACGATATTACCAACGTCACCTACACCTAATCCATCAATTAACACATTACCAGCTTGCACTTTACCGACTAAGTTCGCTTCATCGTCACCAAAACCAATTACATCGCCTTTTTCTACGATAAAGATATTTTCTCTTGTAATACCTACATCTTCAGCTAAATATGCATGTGCTTTTTGCATACGGAACTCACCATGTACGGGTACAAAGTACTTCGGTTTCATTAAATTTAACATTAATTTTAATTCTTCTTGGCTACCATGACCTGAAACGTGAACTTTTCTTTCACCGTAATAAATAACTTCTGCTCCAGCTCTAAATAACAAATCAATAATTTTCGATACAGATATTTCATTCCCCGGAATTGGAGAAGCTGCAATAATAACAGTATCACCTTTACGAATTGAAATTTGTTTATGAGCTTGCTTCGCCATTCTAGAAAGGGCTGCCATCGGTTCACCTTGACTACCTGTCGTTAAAATAGCTACCTTTTTCTCTGGGAAATTATCTACTTCTTGTAATGAAATAACCATACCTTCTGGAACATCTAAATAACCAAGACGTCTTGCAATGTCTACTACTTTCACCATACTACGTCCTACCACTGCTACTTTTCTTCCTGTTTCAGCAGCCGCGTCAAATACTTGTTGAATACGATGTACATTCGATGCAAATGAAGCAACGATAATACGACCTTCTGCACCATAGAACACTTTAGAAATTTCTACACCAACTTCTTTTTCCGAACCTGTATAGCCTGGACGCTCAGCGTTTGTACTATCAGATAATAAGCAAAGTACGCCTTCATTTCCGATTTGCGCCATTTTCCCAAGATCTGCTCCATTATTTCCAATTGGAGTTTGATCAAATTTAAAGTCTCCTGTATACACTACAGCACCTTTTGATGTATGGAAGCAAACACCAACAGAATCCGGAATACTATGTGTCGTTCCAAAGAATGAAACTGTTGTAGTATTAAAATCTACTGTTGAATTTGAATCGATTGTTTTTAAGTCTACACGGCCTAACATGCCCGCTTCGCCAAGTTTTTCTTGTATAAGTCCTACCGTTAATTTCGTTGCATACACTGGAATAGATAATTTACGAAGTACATAAACAATTCCACCGATATGATCTTCATGACCGTGAGTAATAAATAAACCTTTTACTCGCTCTTGATTTTCCACTAAGTATGTAATATCAGGAATAACGATATCAATCCCAAACATTTCATCTCCTGGGAACATTAATCCTGCATCTACAATAAAGATTTCAGAATCAATTTCAACACAGTACATGTTTTTCCCGATTTCACCTACTCCACCAAGAGCAAATACTTTAACAGACTCATTCTCTTTTCTCTTCATGTTGTTGCCTGGTTTAAAAATCTTGCAAACACTGATTTCACTAAAATTGTAGAGACACCAGGGAAACTCTACAACCACCATATATTCACCGTCCAAGACGAATGTCCTTACCGTTATGCGATATCATGTCCTTGTATATTTTTTAAACCAGGTTTCACCTCTCTTTCATTATATAAATCAAATATCTTATTCGATATGATATGAAAATTTAATTAAATTATAATTTCTTCCAATTTTGCTAAGCATACCCGTACTAAGCTACTTAGCCATATTATACCTGATACAAGAAATAGAACACAAGTTAAATCGTGCGAAAGAAAAAGTAAAAGAAAGGAACAGCACTAAAAGTATATGGCTTATTTCCGCTGCTTTTATACTCCATGTTATTTGAAAAAAACCTTAAACACTTTAAATTACTTTCATTTGATGGATTTCCTAGATTTTTTTCTTGAATTGCACAAAAACACTTATAAAATGAAGCTTTTTTATAGATTACGTCATATTTGAGGCAATTCCTATAAAAACATAATTGAAAGTATTTTCTGTACTAGCAACTACTTTTCAACAAATTTAAAGGTGTCAGATCCTTTTCTTATAAACATTGCATTACATGACAAAAGGCTATGAATTACAAAATCTAATAGAAATTTAATAAGGTTGAATTTTTAGCAGGATTTTACAGACATTATCGAGAACAAGATGTTGGAACCAAATTAATGAAAGAACAATATCATACTTTAACAAGTAGAGAACGCGTAGCGTAATATACTCGTTTTCAACATAAAATGTTTTCTATATTATAGGGTCATATACAGACGAGAAAGGCGAGCCTAAAATCATTTTACAAAAGATTCACTTTAAAACATTTTCATATCAATAAAAAAATGACCTAGTTTCACACTAGGTCATTTTTATTAACGAGGAATAGATTGCATTACAGATTGTAACGTTACTCTTTCTTCTTCTGTTAATGGAAGAAGTGGTAAACGTACAGAACCTACATCTAATCCAACCATTTGTAACGCTGTTTTTACTGGAGTTGGACTTGGCGCCATAAATAACGAATCTGTTACTCTTACAAGTAATTGATGTAATTTTTGTGCCTTTTTAAACTCTCCTGCTTGAAATGCTGTAATCATTTCTTGCATTTCATTTCCGATAACATGCGATGCTACCGAAACGATACCTTTAGCCCCAACTGCCATAGCCGGTAACGTTAAACCGTCATCACCGCTGTATACCGCAAAGTCGTCCGCTGTTTTTTCAATGATTTCTGTCATTGTCAACACATCGCCGCCGGCATCTTTAATAGCAACAATGTTTTCTATTTCAGATAAACGAACAACTGTATCAACGGAGATTTGTACAATAGATCGTCCTGGAACATTATATAGCATAACCGGAAGCGGCGTACTTTCAGCAATTGCTTTAAAATGCTGATACATTCCTTCTTGACTCGGCTTATTATAATACGGTGCTACTAGCATTACTGCATCCACACCAACTTCTGTTGCCTTTTTAGTTAAGTCAATAGAAGCATGCGTATTATTGCTACCTGTTCCAGCGATTACGGGCACTCTTTTATCGACAACAGATACGACATGGCGATATAACGCTACCTTCTCTTCTGAAGTTAATGTAGGAGATTCTCCTGTCGTTCCTCCTACCACGATTGCTGTTGTACCGTTATCAATTAAATAATTTACCAATTTCGTTGTCTTTGCAAAATCGATATTCCCGTTTATATCAAACGGTGTTACCATCGCGGTTGCAATTGTCCCAAAATCTATCATGGTCTCACTCCTTATTGTTCCAGTTGCTTTTCTTTTGAAAGCTCAAACGCACTATGTAATGCATTTACAGCCTCCACTAAATCAGTTTCTTTTACAAGAACCCAAATTGTTGTATGACTATCTGCCGATTGCAGGATTTGAATACCTTTTTCCGCTAAAGCTGTAACGATTTTCGCAGTAACCCCTGGGTATCCTGCCATT
This sequence comes from Bacillus sp. 22475, assembly GCF_052044835.1. Classification (NCBI taxonomy): domain Bacteria; kingdom Bacillati; phylum Bacillota; class Bacilli; order Caryophanales; family Bacillaceae; genus Bacillus; species Bacillus sp. 22475. Next base: position 94,094 of record NZ_JBQENW010000004.1, read on the forward strand.
CCAGCTCCAACGATAGATACTTTCGCACAATGCTCTGTCACAATTGGCTCATATCCAAGGTTCTTTAATAATTTAACTGCATGACTTGATACATTATCACTCACCGTATATGCTACACCAGTAGGTGAAATATTAATTAAATCGACACTTATTCCTTCGTTCGCCATCTCTTTAAACACATGTTGTTGCAAATCATATGCCGTTTCTTTTGCAAGCACTTTAATTTGCGTTACGTTTGATACGTGGGCGATACCTGTAACAGGACGTTCTTCTACATCACGACCTCTTGTAGCGCCGTCATATGCTGAAATAAGCGTACCTTCACTATCAGAATACGTAGAACGTACACGAAGTGGCACTTTTGCATGCATCGCAATTTCAACTGCACGTGGATGAACGACTTTCGCACCTTGATAAGCCATGTTACAAATTTCGTTATACGTTACAGTTTGAAGATGACGTGCATCTTTTACAATACGGGGATCCGCAGTCATAACACCTTCTACATCAGTGAATATATCGATGTATTCAGCATGAAGTGCAACACCTAATGCTGAAGCTGAAGTATCACTACCTCCGCGTCCAAGTGTTGTCGTATCACCTTTTTTCGTTTGCCCTTGGAATCCTGTAACGACGATTACATCTACATTTTCTAACTCTTCATGTATACGATCGCAATTCATTTCAATAATCTTTGCATTCGTAAAGTCATCATTCGTTACAAAACCAGCTTGTGCACCATTTAATGCTGCTGCTTTTATACCGTTCTCATTCAACATATTAGAGAAAACAATTGCAGAGATTAACTCTCCGCACGATAATAATAAATCTTGCTCACGTTTAGAAATAGTAGATTCCTCTTGATTTACAAGACTTAATAACGTATCCGTTGCATATGGTTCACCTTTACGACCCATAGCAGATACGACAGTAACTACTTTATAACCAGCAGCTAATGATTTCTTTATATGATGAAGCGCATGCTTACGTCCATTATCATCACGTACTGATGTGCCACCAAATTTTTGAACAATTATTTTCATATTTTGCACCTTCTCTTAGCCGTTTACACTAATTGTAATTTTACTAAGCGCTCTGCAATTTGAACAGAATTCCATGCAGCGCCTTTTAATAAGTTATCAGATACGACCCAAAGATGGAATCCTTTATCGTTATTTAAATCTTTACGGATTCTTCCAACGAATACTTCGTTTTTACCTACTGCAGTAGCTGGCATTGGATATAACTGCTCTTCTGGATTATCTTGCAGAACAATACCTTCCGCATTTGCAAGTAAGCTCTTTAATTCTGCTACTGTTACGCCTTCTTCTTCTACTTCGATGTAAACAGACTCAGAGTGTCCTGATACAACTGGTAAACGTACACATGTTGCCGCTACTTCTAATTCAGGCATATGCATAATTTTTTTCGTTTCGTTAATCATTTTCATTTCTTCAAACGTAAATCCATTATCTTGGAATTTATCAATCTGTGGAATCGCATTAAAAGCAATTGGGAAATGCTTCTTATCACCTGATACAGGAAGAACATTTGCCTTAACTTCTTCGCCATTTAAGATTGCTTGTGATTGTTCATGCAGTTCTTCAATAGCTGCCGCACCAGCACCTGATACAGCTTGATATGTGGAAACGATTACTCGTTTTAAACCATATTGCTGACGAACTGGCTCAAGAGCTACTACCATTTGAATTGTAGAACAGTTTGGATTTGCAATAATACCATTATGTTCTTTTAAGTCGTTTTCATTTACTTCAGGTACAACAAGTGGCACGTTTTCTGTCATACGGAATGCACTTGTATTATCAACAACAATCGCACCGCGTTTTGCTGCTTCTGGCGCTAATTGTTTCGATACAGATCCACCAGCACTAAATAGTGCGATATCTACTCCTTCAAAGCTTTCAGGAGTTGCCTCTTGAACTGTAAATTCTTCGCCTTTAAATACAAGTTTCTTACCTGCAGATCGTTTAGATGAAAGTAACGTTAATTTCCCGATTGGAAATTCTCGTTTCTCTAAAGTATTTAACATTTGTTCACCAACTGCGCCGGTTGCTCCAACTACAGCGACATGAAAAGTTTTTTGCTTTTCCATCACTATGCCCCTTTCTAGATACCAATCCTTCTATAACTTAGAATCAGAAGGAGTATACAATACCCCTTCTAATCTTAATAACGTTAATTTTATCATATTCTACAGTAAGAATGATGGTTTCATCAAAAATTGTCCGTTTTTTTTCGTTTTTTAATTCATATATCTGAATTTTTCTACGACCACCGGTTGCAATTGCTTTCCTTGCAGCGCTTCTAATACTGTATCTTCCAGTAACTCCATACGAGCTACCATTGAGTTCGGTTTTTTCTCTGGCGCATCTTGACCGAATGGGACGAAATAGATATTTTTTGTAGCCATTAGGCGCATGAGATTTACCCCATTTAATCCTAAAGCATCATTCGTCGAAACTGCCAATACGACAGGCTTGCCATTTCTTAGCGTCGCTTTTGCTGCCATTAGTACTGGAGAATCTGTCATTGCATTTGCAAATTTACTCATAGAATTTCCTGTTAAAGGAGCGATTACCATGCAGTCTAATGGAATTTTAGGTCCAAGTGGCTCTGCTCCAACAATTGAATTAATTGCTTTAAAACCTGTTATTTCTTCAATCTTCTTAATCCACTCTGCTCCTTCTCCAAATCTAGTATTTGTTGATTGAACAGTGTATGAAACAACGGGACGTACTTCTGCCCCTTCAGCAATTAATTTTTCTAAGTGCGGCATAACTTCCTCATACGTACAATGTGAACCCGTAAATCCGAAACCAATTCGTTTCCCCTTCAAACTCATTTCTTTTCCTCCTCCTTTGCAATTGCATCTGCTGCTAATAACTGAGAAAGAACATTTGCTAAAATTTGCCCAGCCGTTTTGGGAGCAACAATACCTGGTAATCCAGGTGCTAGCAACGCTTTGACTCCTCTTTTTTCCGCATATCTAAAGTCAGTACCGCCTGGTTTAGAAGCTAAATCAATCACTAACGTATGAGCTGGCATTTTTGCAATAACATTCGCTGTTACAACGAGGTGTGGAATTGTATTGATTACAATATCGATATTTCCTACTTCTTTCTCTATGTCTTGCATATGAAAAGGAGAAAACATCATTTCTGTAATACGTGCAATATGTTCAGATCGTCTTGCTCCAACTTTGACATGGGCTCCTAATGATTGAAATGCTCTCGCAACACTCATTCCTGTTCTACCAAATCCTAGAACCATTACATTAGACCCATGAATTGTATAGTCGGTATGTTGAATTACCATCATTAATGTACCTTCTACAGTTGGAATAGAATTGTATATTGCCACATCATCACGATCAAATAATTTAACAAGTTTTCGGTTCGTAGTAGATACGAGATTTTCCAAGTAAGGTGTACCAATACCCGAATATATAGTAAAGTGTTCTGGTGTATTTTCAATTTGTTCTTTCGTTATTGAAACTTTTTCATTTGAAAAAATAGTATCTACTTCTCCTTTAGCATTTGTACCTGCAACCGGCAAAATAATTGCGTCTACAGAAGTGAAATCTAAATTTTGTATACTTTCTTTTGCTGCCCCTGTGAAACCATGATCTAACTGATCAAACCCTATCAAAGAAAGTTTCGCATCCAATTCAACTAGCTTACGAATTACTTCTAGCTGCCTTGCATCTCCTCCTATGACAGCAATATGCATCTCAGTCAACATTCCCTAATTCACCTTCTTTTTCTGTCATTTATAAGAAAAGTGCCTACTTTTTCTTTTTCCTCCACATCATATGTAATGTACGAGTTTATGGTGATTGAAAATCCAAATGCACATATGATTTATCAGGTTTCTATGTAGATACAAAAAAGATGACCAAAATGGCCATCCTTCACTCCGAATTTGAACGATCTATACTATCACAAAGAAGCATATCATGTCCGACTTTCTTTATTTGACTCCATGCGACCCTTACTTCTTGTGGTTCCTTTTTAAAACCTCCCCACTTCCCTACAGGTATTATAAGTGTTTGTATTTGTCCGTCTTTCTCATTAATCTCTAAATCCATATAACCTAAGACTCCCATTTTTTCCGCTTTTTCTATATCTACAACCTCTTTACCACTTAATTCACTTAATCGCATACATACTCCACTCCCCCTACTGAATTTTTCATTTGCGTTGTCTATAATTAGTACCTATTCTATATGGATAAAAATAATAACCTTCTCTCATTTAAAAAGAGAGAAGGTTATTATCAGATACATCATAAAAATCGATTATAGTTTTATTCCTTTTGGAAGTTTTCCGTCTGGACTAATAAGTGCCGCAGAGAATTCATCAGTAAACATGTTGCGAATTAATCCGTCCACATTTTCTTTTGTTACAGTGTTTACACTTTCAATAATCTCATCAAGTGAACGATGTTTACGAAGAAGCAATTCATTTTTACCGTTACGGCTCATACGGCTATTTGTACTTTCTAAACTTAACATTAAGTTTCCTTTTAATTGCTCTTTACTATTCATAAGCTCTTTTTCTGTAATACCTGTATTTTTCAATGTCTCTAATGTTTCTTGCATTGTTTCATACAGTGTATCTAATTGTTGGCTACCTGTTCCACCGTAAAGTGTTAACATACCTGTATCTTCATAAGAAGAGTGGTAAGAAAATACCGAGTAAGCTAATCCACGTTGCTCACGTACTTCTTGGAATAAACGGCTACTCATGCTACCTCCTAAAACATTATTTAATACAATTAAGTTATAAATATCTTCGTGTCCCATTTGTAAGCCTTTATATCCTAGACATAAATGAGCTTGTTCCGTTTCCTTTTTACGGGCTACCTTATTGAAATGGAAAATTGGGCTATGTACTTGTTCACGGTTTGTTGTTCCTTCATAACTACCGAAATATTGCTCCACTGTTTGTAAAAATGCTTCATCAATATTTCCTGCAACTGATACAACTACATTTTCAGGTGTGTAATGATCTTTTATATATTGACGTAACGTATCACCTGTAAACGTATTAAGCGTTTCTTCTGTTCCTAAAATAGGATATCCAAGTGGATGCGTTTCATATGTTGCTTTCGTTAACATATCATGCACAATATCATCTGGAGCATCTTCGTACATTTTAATTTCTTCACATACGACATTCTTCTCTTTTTTCAGTTCTTCCTCATCAAATGTTGAATTAAAGAACATATCTGCTAAAACATCTAAAGCATATTTAGCATGCTCATCTAATACTTTTGCATAGTAACAAGTATATTCTTTTGAAGTAAATGCATTCACTTGACCACCAATGCTATCAAATGATTCTGCAATCTCTCGTGCGCTACGTGTTTCTGTCCCTTTAAAGAACATATGCTCTAAAAAGTGAGAAATCCCATTATTTTTTTCATTTTCATTTCTTGATCCCGCATGGATCCAAATACCAATTGCAACCGATCTTACAGTTGGTATATTCTCCATAACTATTCTTACACCATTTTTACAAGTATATTTTTTAATCAAAAACTTTCCTCCTACTGCCAGTTTCTCTAAATAAAACGCTATTATTTAATGATAACAAGTTTAAGGATGAATGTCATGCAAATGTATTTAATCCACACGTTTTTCATCCAGTAATTCAGTTATATTCCCCACTTTATATCCTTGTTCCTTCAATTTTGTAATCATTGTTTCTAAAGCCTCTGCTGTAGACGAAGTAGGATGCATTAATATGATAGCACCTGGATGTATTTTTCTCATTACTCTCTGCAATAGTACATCCGGCTCAGGTCGCTTCCAATCAATCGTATCTACAGTCCACATAATCGTTCCCATTTGAAAATCATCTGCAATCTTTACGACTTCATCTCGAAAGCTTCCACTCGGCGGGGCAAACCATCTTACTTTTTGATTCGTTGCTACTTCTATCATTTGATTTGTTTTTTGTAACTGATCTCGTATTTCATCTGACGATAACGTTTTCATATTAGGGTGTGTGTATGAGTGATTTCCAACTTCTTGTTTTGCATCGACAATCATTTTTGCAAACCGCAAATTTTCTTTCACCCAACGTCCTTCTAAAAAGAAAGTGGCCTTCACATCATGCTTTTTCAAGATTTCTAATATGCGAGGCAAATACTCATTTCCCCATGCCACATTTATTGTTAATCCTACCATCTTTTTATTTGGATGCCCTCTATAAATTGGAGCTGGTGATAAATCTTCCAAATGAACACTCGGTGAGACTTCTTTGAATTCAAGATATTTTTGATTAAATTCCTTTAGCTTCTTCATATTATTATACGATGCTTCAATATCCACTTGTCTTCCATTATATCCAGGTGTTGCCTTCCATATTTTATCAATCATCGCATTTTGAGGTGCAATCTCATACTGTTTTGCATGCTTTTGAATTTCTTCATGCAAGTTATCTTGTGCAAAAACAGAATAAGAGCCTAAACTGACATATAAAGAAAATATACATATGTATGCCAATATACGAACTTTCATATAAACCCTCCCAAATTAACTATATAAAAACATTTTCTTCTTATCTTTGTTAATTTGAGCGTTATAATGAAAACTATACCTATACCGACATAAAAATATATGAACATCATGTTTTTTACATAACAAAAAAAGCCAGTTTAACTGGCTTTTACTTATTGCTGCTCTTGTTTGTTTTCTTCTTTAGCAGCTTCTTTTTCTTGCTCTTCTTTTAGCAATACTTTTCTAGATAGATTTACGCGACCTTGCTTGTCAATCTCGATAACTTTAACTGTAATTACATCACCGATTTTCACAACGTCTTCTACTTTACCTACACGCTCAAGTGCAAGTTCAGAAATATGAACTAATCCATCTTTACCGCTGAATAATTCAACGAAAGCACCAAATTTCTCAACACGCTTCACTTTTCCTTCGTAGATCTCACCTACTTGTACTTCGCGAACGATATCTTCGATAATCTTCTTAGCTTTGTCGTTCATTTCTTGATTTATTGATGAAATGAATACTGTACCATCTTGCTCGATGTCAATTTTAACGCCAGTTTCTTCAATAATTTTATTGATTTGTTTACCGCTTGGTCCAATAACGTCACGGATTTTATCTGGGTTAATTGTCATTGTAATAATCTTTGGAGCGTAAGCTGATAATTCAGTACGTGGCTCTGCAATAACAGATAACATATGATTTAGAATGTGCACACGACCAATTTTCGCTTGTTGTAATGCCTCTTCTAAAATCTCACGTGATAAACCATCGATTTTAATGTCCATTTGCAGTGCAGTTACACCTTGTGCTGTACCTGCTACTTTAAAGTCCATATCACCTAAATGATCTTCCATACCTTGAATATCAGATAAAATTGTGTAATGCTCACCAGATTTAACTAGACCCATTGCAATACCTGCAACTGGAGCTTTAAGTGGAACACCCGCATCCATCATTGCTAAAGTACTACCACAAATACTTGCTTGTGAAGTAGAACCATTTGATTCTAACACTTCAGATACAAGACGTACTGTGTATGGGAAATCTTTTTCAGATGGAATTACAGGCTCAAGAGCACGTTCTCCTAGTGCACCGTGACCAATTTCACGACGACCTGGTCCACGCATCGGTCTTGTTTCACCAACACTAAATGATGGGAAATTGTAATGGTGCATAAAGCGTTTTGATTCTTCTACACCAAGACCATCTAAAATTTGCACATCGCCTAATGCACCTAATGTACAAATACTTAATGCTTGTGTTTGTCCACGTGTGAATAAACCAGAACCGTGTGTACGAGATAAAATACCAACCTCTGATGCTAAAGGACGGATTTCGTCACCTTTACGGCCATCTGGGCGAATTTTTTCAACTGTAATAAGACGACGTACTTCTTCTTTTACAATTTTATATAAAATCTCATTTACTTGTCCTAATGTATCAGCGTCAGCTTCCTGAGCTTCGTAATGCTCAATAACACGCTTTTTCACTTCGTTAATTGCATCTTCACGTGCATGTTTCTCATGTACTTGAATTGCAGAATGCATATCCTTCTCAGCCATTTCACGTACAGCTTGATTAAGATCAGCGTTAACTTCATAAAGTTTCACTTCTGATTTCTCTTTACCTACAGCTTGTACAATCTCTTCTTGGAATGCAATTAAACGTTTAATTTCGTCATGACCAAACATAATTGCTTCTAACATTGTTTCTTCAGGCACTTGATCTGCTCCTGCTTCAACCATGTTAATCGCATCTTTCGTACCAGCTACAACTAAGTGGATATCACTTTGTTCTTGCTGTTCTACTGTTGGATTAATAACGAATTCGCCATTAATACGACCAACTGTCGCACCAGCGATCGGACCTTCAAATGGAATATCTGAAATCGATAACGCTAATGAAGAACCAAGCATAGCTGCCATTTCAGAAGAACAATCTTGATCAACACTCATTACAATGCTGACAACCTGTACTTCGTTACGGAAACCATCTGCGAATAGCGGACGAATTGGACGGTCGATTAAACGACTTGCCAAAATTGCTTTTTCACTTGGACGACCTTCACGCTTAATAAAACCGCCAGGAATTTTTCCGACTGCATATAAACGCTCTTCATAGTTTACTGTAAGTGGGAAAAAATCTACATTTTTAGCTTCTTTTGATGCAGTTGCTGTAGATAGAACCGCTGTATCGCCATATCTTACTAATACTGCTCCGTTCGCTTGTTTGGCAAGCTGACCAGTTTCAACTGTTAGCTGGCGACCAGCTAAATCTATCGAGAAGACTTGCTTTTCTTGACTCATTTAAGTACCCCTCTCAATTTAAAGTATTCAATTCTTCTATGTAAATGGATAGTATATCACAATATTCTACCTCTAGTATTGCCTAAAATTAAGTAAGCTATAAAGCGTAGAAGATATATTTTTACCTAACAAAAAAGCGGGAATATTCCCGCTTCTTTGACTATCGACGTAAGCCAAGCTTTGTGATTAATTCACGGTAACGTGTGATATCGCTATTACGAAGGTAAGTTAGTAAGTTACGACGTTTACCAACCATCTTTAATAGACCACGACGTGAATGATGATCTTTCTTGTGAGTACGTAAGTGCTCGTTTAGAGTGTTAATTTGCTCCGTTAGGACAGCAATTTGAACCTCTGGAGAACCAGTATCAGTCTCATGAGTTCTAAATTGTGCAATGATTTCATTTTTACGCTCTTGTGTTAAAGCCATCCTATTTCACCTCCTATTAATTAAACCCCCAATTACCTAGCAAGCGTCGGTGAGTCGCAATGCCAAGCAATGGTTGTCATAAAGTACATAACATAGAATACTACTTTTCATTTGAAAAAGCAAGTATATTCTTTTCGCTCGCAAAATATTCTTGTGCTGTTTTCTTATCTTTTGCGATTTGTTCAACTAACTCATCAATGCCATTGAATTTCTTCTCTTCTCTTATACGCATATGCCACTCTACTGTAACATTTTGATCGTATATATCTTTGTTAAATTCAAATAAGTGCACTTCAATTGATAATTGACGCTCATCTTCTTTAAAAGTCGGTTTATATCCAATATTACATACACCATCGTACCATTCATCGTGAACTTTTAATCTCACTGCATAAACACCTACAGGTGGCAATAAATACTCATCACTTAAACCTACATTAGCTGTTGGAAAACCAATTTGACGCCCACGTTTGTCGCCGTGTATAACTGTTCCCGCTACAGTATAGGCTCTACCTAAAATAGATGGAATTTGTTCCATTTCGCCATTTCGAATTAACTTTCGTAATGCTGTAGAACTTACTTTCTCTTCTTGAAATTCAACTTTTTCAATCACAGTCTGTGTAAACTCCCCTCTTGCATGAAATGGTAAAGTCTCCATCTTTCCTTTTCCTAAACGTCCATATGAATAATCAAACCCTGCTACTACATGCTTTACATTTAAACCAATAATATAATCATCTACAAATTGTTGTGGTAATAACCCTGCAAATGATTCATCAAATTTAATCACATATAATATATCGATTCCTAAGCTTTCGACTATTTTTTCTTTATCACGCATTGGTGTAATATACTCCACATGCGCATCCTTTTTCCCTAAAACAACAGATGGATGAGGATGAAATGTCATAACTGCACTTTTATATCCTCGGTCGTCCGCTATTTTTTTCGCAGTTCGAATTACACATTGATGTCCTAAATGAATGCCATCAAAAAATCCTAATGCCATTACAGTAGGTGGTAATTCTAATTTATTTTGTTCATGTGGATGAGTTAAATGAATAAGTTTCACGCTTGAATTCACCTTTTTCTGTAATAATCCTTCCAATAATTCATTATAGCTTTAGTTCTTGATTATTCACAAGTACTTTCATCGGCTTTAACATGCCAGGATGTTTCGGATGATGTTCATAAATTGCTAAGCAACGATCATTTTTATCAAACACTGTAATAAATGGTGCTGTTATTTCTAATTCATTCTTTAAGAACATACCATTCTTGATTTTCTCTGCTTGCTTTTCATCTACAACCATTTTTGGAAACTTACTTAATGCTTCATCAATTGAAATGAAGATAGACTCTACTGTTCCATTTTGCACGTTTTCTTCAATTTCTTCAAATGATATGCAATCTTCTAATAAAAATTCACCAGATGCCGTTCTTACAAGGTGAGACATATGTGATGGGAAACCAAGTTTCTCCCCGATCATTACCGCTAACGTTCTTACATATGTTCCTTTACTACACGTTACACGGAAACGGAATGAAATATTTTCTCCTTCAAAAACTTCACGGTCATCAAGTAATACGAATTCATGAATCGTAATTGTACGAACTGGACGTTCCACCTCTTGTCCTGCTCTTGCATATTCATATAATTTTTTCCCGTTTACTTTTACAGCTGAGAACATTGGTGGCATTTGTTCAATCGTGCCTGTTAATTCCGCTAGTACCTCTTCTACTTCTTTACGTGTAATAACACGGTTTACATCTTGTTTCTCCACAACTTCACCAGAAGCATCTTCTGTTGTTGTTGAAAACCCTAATGTTACTTCACCTTCATATGTTTTCGTTTCACTTGTTAAAAATTGTGCAATCTTCGTTGCTCTCCCCACACAAAGTGGTAATACTCCCGTTACATCTGGATCTAATGTTCCCGTATGACCAATTCTCTTTTCTCGCAATATCTTTCTTAATTTAAATACACAATCATGTGATGTCATGCCTTTTGGCTTATGTAATAACACTACACCTTCCATATATGTTCACCTCATCATAATTCTTTCGTAGTAAATATCCAAAACTTATTTTGCATTGAAAAAATGGATAGACAAATGTCTATCCATTATTCTTCACGTTTACCGTCTTTATTAATTTCATGTAAAAGTGTATCAATTCGATGACCATATCCGATAGACTCATCAAACTCAAAGGTAATTTCCGGTGTTTTACGAAGACGAATACGTTGGCCAATTTCTGAACGAATAAAGCCTTTTGCCTTCGCTAAACCTTTTAACGTATTTTCTTTCTGTTCTTCGTCACCTAAAACAGAAATATATACTTTGGCAATTTGCAAATCACCACTCACTTGTACATCTGTTACTGTAACAAATCCGATACGTGGGTCTTTAATTTTACGACTAATGATGTCGCCTAATTCTTTTTTCATTTGCTCGCCTACACGGTTTGCACGTAATTTCATAACTCTTCACCTCATTCAATACCATTCCAATTGTGTTATCGTACGTTCAATTTCAGGAAATGAATCGATGTACTCCAGTACACGATTCATTTCTTTTTCACAGATAACACGATTTGAGGATACGGAAACAATCGCAATTTCTGTACGTTGCCATACATCTTGATGCCCAACTTCAGAAACAGCTACATTATAGCGCTGTTTCACACGAGTTAGCACTCGTTGCAAAATTGCCCGTTTCTCTTTTAAAGAATGCACATCGTAAATCATACACTCGAATGAGAGTGAAGCGACAATCATCGCTTCACTTCTTCCATAACGTATGCTTCAATGATGTCCCCTTCTTTAAGGTCATTATATCTCTCAATTGTAATACCACACTCATAGTTCTGTGCAACTTCTTTTACGTCGTCTTTGAAACGTTTTAACGTATCAAGTTGTCCTTCGAAAATTACGATACCATCGCGGATAATACGAACGCCACTATCGCGTGTAATTTTACCGTCAATTACGTAACAACCTGCGATTGTTCCAACTTTTGTTACCTTGAATGTTTGACGAACTTCTGCTTGACCGATTACTTTTTCTTCGAATTCTGGATCCAGCATACCTTGCATTGCTAATTCAATTTCTTCGATTACTTTGTAGATAATACGGTGTAAGCGAACATCAACGTTCTCTAATTCAGCTGTACGCTTCGCGTTCACATCCGGACGTACGTTAAATCCAATTACAATTGCATTAGATGCAGAAGCTAAAATGATATCAGATTCTGTAATCGCACCTACACCAGTGTGAATGATTTTAACTTTTACGCCTTCAACATCAATTTTACGAAGTGACGCTGCCATCGCTTCAACAGAACCTTGTACGTCTGCTTTTACGATTAAGTTGATTTCTTTTACATCGCTCTCTTGGATTTGTTGGAATAAATCTTCAAGGCTTAATTTAGATTTCTCACCACGTTGTGCAACTAACGCTTCTTGTGCACGTGATTCACCGATTTGACGAGCTTTCTTCTCATCAGCGAATGCCATGAAACGATCTCCAGCCTGTGGTACTTCATTTAAACCTGTAATTTCAACAGGAGTTGATGGACCAGCAACTTTTACACGACGACCAATATCACTTACCATTGCACGAACACGCCCGAATGAAGTTCCAACAACGATTGGATCTCCAACTCGAAGTGTACCGTTTTGAACTAATAATGTCGCGATAGTTCCTTTACCTTTATCAAGCTGTGCTTCAATTACAGTACCCGTTGCATAACGATTTGGGTTTGCTTTATATTCTTCTACTTCACTTACAAGAAGAATCATCTCTAGCAAGTTGTCAATTCCCTCGCCTTGGATTGCAGAAATTGGTACGAAAATTGTATCTCCGCCCCAAGCTTCTGGAACTAATTCATATTCTGTTAATTCTTGCATTACACGATCAGGATTCGCCGCTGGTTTATCCATTTTATTCACAGCAACAATAATTGGTACTCCAGCTGCTTTTGCATGGCTAATCGCTTCAACTGTTTGAGGCATAACACCGTCATCAGCTGCAACAACAAGGATTGTAATATCAGTTACTTGCGCACCACGAGCACGCATCGTTGTAAATGCCGCGTGACCAGGCGTATCTAAGAATGTAATTTTCTTATCATTTACTTCAACTTGGTATGCACCAATATGCTGAGTAATTCCACCCGCTTCGCCAGCAGTCACTTTTGAATTACGAATTGAGTCAAGTAATGTTGTTTTACCATGGTCAACGTGTCCCATAATCGTAACAACAGCTGGACGCTCTTTTAAGTTTTCTTCATCATCTTGCTCATCAATGAATGTTTCAAACTCAGTTTCACTTACAACTACTTCTTCTTCTACTTCAATACCGTAATCAGTAGCAATTAACTCAATTGTATCTTTATCCAAGTCTTGGTTAATTGTTGCCATAATTCCAAGCATGAAGAGCTTTTTAATAATTTCAGATGGCTCTTTACTTAACTTTTTAGCAAGTTCACCTACTGTAAGGCTTCCAGAGAAAGTAATTTTATCTGGTGTTTCTACTATTTGCGTTTGTTGTCTTCCAGCAAAGTTATCTTGACGTTTGTCTTCATTTCCTTTGCCTTTTTTCTTTTTCTTATTGCTGTTCTTTTTACTGCGAACAACTTTCTCTTCTACTTCAAACTCATCTGCAACAGAAGGTTTTTCCGCTCCAGTGTTATATTCATTATCCAATTTGTTTACTACTTCATCTTCTAACATTGTCATATGATTCGAAACCTCGATATTCATCTCTTTAAGTTTTGTCATAAGATCTTTACTTGAGATATTATTTTTTTTTGCATATTCATGTACTCGAATTTTACTCATACCTTCACCCCCGGTAATTTGTATCGAGCATGCTACGTAGCTTTTTCGCAAAGCCTTCATCTAACACAGCTACAACGACTCGCTCGTCTCTCCCAATCGCATGCCCTAATTGTTGTCGATTTTCGACTTTTTTCATTGGTACGTTGTAGTACGTCGTTTTATCAGTGATACGTTTAGTAGTGTTCGCTGACGCATCTTCAGAAAGCAATACGAGCTTTGCTTTACCACTTCGTACTTCTTTTAAAACGAGTTCTTCACCCGAAATGATTTTTCGAGCGCGATTTGCTAGTCCTAAAAACGATTTCCAATCGGACACTTATTTCGACTCCTTCTCAACAAGCTCAAGAAGCTCTTCATACAGAGAACTGTCGATTTTCGCTTTTAGATGATGTTCCAAAATGTTTTTCTTTTGAGCTTGCATAATGCATTCTTTATCTTTTGACAAATATGCACCTCGTCCTGATTTTTTTCCAGATAAATCAATAGACACTTCGCCCTCTTTGGAACGAACAATGCGAACGAGCTCTCGTTTTGATTTCATCTCTTGCGTCGCGATACATTTTCGTAACGGAACTTTTCGATTGCTCATACTCATCACCTCTATTCGATTTCGTCTTCAACTGAATCGAATCCGAATGCGATTACGCTATCTTCTTCTGTTACAATTCCAAGTTGTTTCGCATCAGACTCGCTTTTAATATCGATTTTCCAGCCTGTTAATTTAGCTGCAAGACGCGCATTTTGTCCACGCTTACCGATAGCTAATGATAGCTGGTGGTCTGGAACAACAACAGTTGTTGCTTTTTCATCTTCATCTACAAGTACTTTAACAACTTGTGATGGGCTTAAAGCATTTGCAACATATTCAACTGGATCATTTGACCAGCGAACGATGTCAATCTTTTCACCTTTTAGTTCATCTACAACACGTTGTACACGTTGTCCTTTCGGTCCTACGCAAGAACCAACTGGATCAACATCAATGTTTTCTGCATGCACAGAGATTTTAGAACGATCTCCTGCTTCGCGCGCTACAGAGCGAATTTCTACAGTTCCATCATAAATTTCTGGAACTTCCATTTCGAATAAACGTTTTAAAAGACCAGGATGTGTACGTGATACGTAAATTTGTGGTCCTTTTGTTGTCTTTTCTACTTTTGTAATAAATACGCGAATACGATCATGTGGCTTATATTGCTCATTTGGCATTTGCTCACTTACAGGTAATAAAGCTTCTACTTTACCTAAGCTTACGTAGATGAAACGAGCATCTTGGCGTTGTACAATACCAACCATAATGTCTTCTTCACGATCACTAAATTCTGAGTAAATAACACCACGTTCTGCTTCACGAACTCGTTGTGTTACAACTTGTTTTGCAGTTTGCGCTGCAATACGACCAAAATCTTTTGGCGTTACTTCAATTTCTAGTACGTCGCCATCTTGGTAGTTTGGATTAATTTGTCTTGCCTCTTCTACAGAGATTTCAAGACGTGGATCAAACACATTATCAACAACGTCCTTACGTGCTAAAACTTGAATTGTTCCCACTTCTGGGTTAAAGCTCACACGAACGTTTTGTGCTTGGTTAAAATTGCGTTTATAAGCAGAGATTAACGCTGCTTCAATCGCATCAATAATAATATCTTTACTAATACCTTTTTCTGACTCTAATACGAGCAAAGCATCTAACAACTCAGTGCTCATGAAGATCCCCCTTCTTACTAAAACGTAACAGCAAGTCGCGCATTTGCAACTTTATCCATTGGAATTTGGATTTCTTTTTTACGTGTTTTAATTGTTAATAGTAGTGTAATTGTAGTACCGTCGTAGGAAAGTAACTTTCCTTCAAACATCTTTTCGCCATCAATCGGCTCATATGTTTTAATTGCCACTTGTTTTCCTACCGCTTGCTGGAAGTCTTTCTCTTTCTTTAATGGGCGTTCTGCTCCAGGAGATGATACATCCAAAAAGTAAAGGTGAGGAATTGGATCCTCTTTATCTAAAGCTTCGCTTAAACGTTCACTTACCGCACCGCATTCTTCAATGTCGACTCCCTTTTCAGAATCGATGAATACGCGTAAGAACCAGTCTTGTCCTTCTTTCACATACTCTACATCTACAAGTTCAAGATTTAACTCTTCAACGATTGGCTGCGCAAATGCTTCTACAACTTCTGTGACTTTCTTATCCATAAACAGCCTCCTTCCTGCCGCCATGTACCATTTACAAGAAAAGATCCCGTTCATAAAGACGGTCTATCTTATTCTTTCTCGTTAGCTAACAAAAGCCCCTGCCGTTAAGCAGGGAATATCTGTCTTAGTATTACCAAATTTAAGAAGTAAAACTTGTAACAAAATATGTATATACGACAGAAATGTCTTTACTATCTACATGAATAAAATGTAGATAGTAACACGAAAGAGTGGGTTTCCCCACTCTCTTTTTCACAAAATATACATGACATGGTTATCTCGGTTTATAGTATACCATAGCAAATATTGATTTGCAAAGACTTTTCCTACCTATTAGAACAGTGATAATTGGTTTTGATCCGGTAAATCTCCTAAACAACCTTGGCTATCTAAATACTCAATAATTGTTTTCGAAACCTTACTTCGTTGCTGTAAGTCTTCTTTTGATAAGAAGTCTCCATTTTTGCGCGCTTCCACAATACTTAAGGCTGCGTTCGTACCAAGACCAGGCACTGCATTAAACGGAGGGATTAATGAGTCTCCATCAATAATAAATTCCGTTGCATGCGAACGGTATAAATCAACCTTTTGGAATGAGTATCCACGCTCGCACATTTCAAGCGTCATTTCTAGTACCGTTAATAAACTTTTCTCTTTCGGCGCTGCATCCAATCCTTTTTGAGCTATTTCATCAATTTTCACACGTATGGATGCTGAACCTTTCGCCATCGCCTCTACATCAAAATCATCTGCACGGACTGTAAAATATGCCGCATAGAATAAAAGTGCAAAATGTACTTTAAAGTATGCGATACGCACAGCCATAAGTACGTAAGCAGCCGCATGGGCTTTAGGGAACATATATTTAATCTTCTTACATGAATCAATATACCAACCTGGTACATTATTACCTTTCATGTCATCTTCCCATTCTTCCGGTACACCTTTACCTTTACGAACCGACTCCATGATTTTGAAGGCTAATGATGGATCTAAACCTTGATAGATTAAATATACCATGATGTCATCACGACAACCGATAACTTCACTCAGCGTACATGTACCGTTATAAATTAACTCATTTGCATTACCCAGCCATACGTCAGTACCATGTGACAGCCCAGAAATTTGGACCAATTCTGAGAATGTCGTTGGTTTTGTCTCTTCTAACATCTGTCTTACGAATTTCGTACCGAATTCTGGGATACCAAGTGTACCTGTTTTACAGTTAATTTGTTCTTCCGTTACCCCTAACGTTTCTGGACCAGAGAAAATTTTCATTACCTCTGGATCATCCGTTGGGATTGTTTTCGGATCAATACCACTTAAATCTTGTAACATACGAATAACGGTCGGATCATCGTGTCCTAGTATATCAAGTTTCAATAAATTATCATGAATCGAGTGGAAGTCAAAATGCGTTGTTCTCCACTCAGCACCAATTGAATCAGCAGGAAACTGTATTGGGGAGAAATCAAAGATATCCATGTAATCTGGCACAACGATAATACCACCTGGATGCTGTCCAGTTGTACGTTTTACCCCTGTACATCCCGCTACTAAGCGGTCAATCTCTGCATTCCGAATTGTTAAATTGTGATCATTTGCATAACCTTTTACATATCCATAAGCTGTTTTTTCCGCAACTGTACCAATCGTTCCAGCACGGTATACATAATCTTCACCGAACAGTACTTTCGTATAGTTATGGGCACGTGGTTGGTATTCCCCGGAGAAGTTCAAATCGATATCAGGTACCTTATCTCCTTTGAATCCAAGGAACGTTTCGAATGGGATATCATGTCCATCTTTTACATATGCCACATTACATGTCGGACAATCTTTATCTGGTAAGTCGAAACCAGAGCCTACCGAACCATCATTAAAGAATTCAGATTGCTTGCATTTTGGACAGACATAGTGTGGTGGTAATGGGTTTACTTCTGTAATTTCCATCATCGTTGCAACGAACGATGAACCTACTGAACCACGCGAACCTACTAGATATCCGTCGACTAACGATTTTTTCACAAGCTTATGTGAGATTAAATAAATAACGGCAAATCCATGTCCAATAATACTTTTCAATTCTTTTTCTAAGCGAGCCTCTACAATTTCTGGTAGTTCTTCACCATATATACTGCGTGCCATTTTATAACTCATATCACGTGTTTCATCATCGGCACCCTCAATTTTCGGTGTATATAGATCATCTTTTACCGGACGAACATCACCAATTAATGACGCAACTTTTTGTGTATTCGTTACAACAACTTCTTTCGCTTTGTCCTCACCTAAAAATGAAAAACACTCTAGCATTTCATCAGTTGTACGGAAATGTACTGGCGGTAATGAATGTCGATTTAACGGATTTGCCCCGCCCTGTGAACTAACTAAAATTTTACGATACATTGCATCTTCTGGATCTAAGTAATGCACGTTCCCTGTAGCGACAACTGGTTTATCTAACGTCTCACCTAGTTTTACTAAGTTAGAGATAATTGTTTTTAATTGTCCTTCATCTCGAACGAGTTCACGCTCTACTAAATGACGCAACACCTCTGGAGGCATTACTTCAATGTAATCATAGAACTGTGCAATTTCTTCTACCTCTTCAGGAGCTTTTTGCATCATTGCCTCAAATACTTCACCTTTATCACAAGCCGTTCCTACTAAAATTCCTTCACGGTATTTTTTTAATAGTGACCTCGGTACTCGTGGTACACGGTAAAAGTAATTAAGGTGAGAATATGAAACAAGTTTATATAAATTTTTCAACCCAACATCTGATGTGGCAAGTAACGTCATATGACTTGGACGGCCACGCTTATACGCATCCCCTTGTCCCATACTATCATTTAATTGATCGTGATATTCAAATCCCTTTTCAATTACATCTTTCAACATTTTCACAAGTAAATATCCCGTCGCTTCTGTATCATAAATCGCACGGTGATGTTGCGTTAATTCAATATCAAGTTTTTTACACATCGTATTTAATCGATGATTTTTCATTTCTGGGAATAAGAATCGTGCAAGTTCTAACGTATCAATAACGGGGTTATTCGTTTTTTCTAACCCAGCCTTTTTAAAACCTACGTTAATAAAGCCCATATCAAAGCTTGCATTATGGGCAACAAGTGTATGGTCACCCATCCATTCCTCAAACTTTTTAAACACTTCGTCCACTTCTGGTGCATCAGTTAACATATCATCTGTAATACCTGTTAATTCAATAATCGTCGCTGATAATGGTTGATGTGGATTTGCGAAAGATTCAAAGCGATCAATGATTTCGCCACCCTTTACTTTTACGGCAGCCAACTCAATGACTGTGTCGTATACAGCTGATAAACCTGTCGTCTCAACATCGAAAACAACATACGTTTCCTCTGCAAGTAAACGATGCGCCTCGTTATACGCTATCGGTACACCATCATTAACTAAATTCGCTTCTACACCGTATATAACTTTAACTCCAGCTTTTTTCCCCGCAGAATATGCCTCCGGGAACGACTGAGCCACAGCATGGTCTGTAACCGCAATAGCTTCATGTCCCCATTTACCAGCTTGGGCAACAAGCCTAGAAACAGGAGTAACAGCATCCATTTGGCTCATCGGAGTGTGAAGATGAAGTTCTACACGCTTTTCGCCTTCTGGCGCTTTATCTTTACGAGACGGCCCTGTTATTTCATTAATATCATTTGCAATCATTACTAAATCTCGAACGAATGTATCGTTTTGAACAGAACCACGCGCTTTCACCCACATTCCTTTTTTCAAGGATTGCAGCATTGGAATATCTTCTTTGTCACGCGAGAACATTTTGATCATAATAGAATCCGTATAATCCGTTATTTTTAAAGTTAATAACGTACGCCCACTACGAAGCTCTTTTGTTTCTACATGGAAGACATATCCTTGAACCGTTTTTCTTCTTTCTTCATCTTGAATTTCTCGCATCGGTGTAATCTCTTCATCCGGCTTAATAAGATACCCGAGTGTAATCGGTCCTTCATGCACAACGCTGCTTTCTTCAGCTTGCTTCTTCGCCATTTCTTCCATAGCTTGTATAACACGCTCGCGGTCTTCTTGCTGAGTTTGCTCACGAAACTTTTGCATTTCTTCTGTATTTTGCTGTATATGTGTGTCTAACTGGAAACGCGGGAATCCAAAAACTTCGTATTGATCCCCCACTGGTTTCGCAACGTTTTTCTTTAAAGCAGTAGACTCCAGTTCGTTATTTACATTTATTAACAACTTCACTCCATTCACCTGCGGAAGTTGCTTCTTTAAGTACGCGAACATGGGTGAAAATGTAATTCGTTCCGTACAAAGTGGCCAATACGCCCTTACTTCTTCTTCTGTAAATTGTTTATTCTCTGTTTCTAATGCAAATGTTGTTCTTGCAATATGAGAAAATGATTGCTTAAGCTTTGTTTCTAGCAATTCATATAATTCTGTAGGCAAAATACGTGGCACTTGTAAATCAAAATGCCAACTTTTATTCGCTTTATCAATAACGAGCCTTTCAATACCACCGCCTTGTAAATATTGATTTATAAGGTCGTCTGGTATTTGCAACTGCTGGAGCAAAATTTGAAATCGCTCTTGTTGTTCATTTGTTAAAGACATAAGCACTCTCCTTCCATTTGCTATTATAAATTGAAACGTACTACAAAGAAAGATTTCTTCCTTCTTCTTTTACAAAATACGTTTACAAAGAAAGAGAAGGTACCCCATTACGAGGTACCTCTTCTTATTTTAAAATATTTGCAATATATGTTTGAAGTTCTTCTACTTTTACTTCTTCAGACTCACCTGTAGCACGTACTTTCACTTCTACAATACCTTCGTCTGCTTTTTTACCAACTGTAACGCGAACTGGAAGACCGAATAAATCTGCATCTGCAAACTTAACACCTGCACGTTCTGCACGATCGTCTAATAACACTTCATAGCCTTGTTCTTGTAATGAGTTGTAGATATTTTCACCCATTTCACGTTGTGCATCAGATTTCATATTTACTGGAATTACATGCACATGGAATGGTGCTACAGCTTTTGGCCAAACTAAGCCGTTCTCATCGTTAAACTGCTCTGCAATTGCTGCCACTGTACGAGATACACCGATACCGTAACACCCCATAATAAGTGGTTGTGTTTTTCCGTTTTCATCTAGGAATGTCGCGTTCATTGCTTCACTATAACGAGTTCCTAATTTGAATACATGACCAACTTCAATTCCGCGTGCGAAAAGAATTGTTCCGTTTCCATCTGGAGATTGGTCTCCTTCTTGAATGAAGCGTAAATCTGTATATTGACTTACTTTAAAGTCACGTTCTGGATTTACATTTACATAATGGAATCCTTCTTCGTTCGCTCCTGAACATCCGTTAACAATTGATGCTACAGCGTGATCAGCAATAATTTCAATATCACCTGTTACACCAATCGGCCCTAATGAACCAATTTCACAATTTAATAATTCTTTTACTTCTTCATGAGAAGCAAGCTCAACAACTGAAGCGCCGTATACATTTTTCACTTTCACATCGTTTACTTCGTGATCACCACGAACAAGTACAACTACTAATTTCTCATCTACTTTAAATACCATAGACTTAATGCACTTGTCAGCTGCAATGTTTAAGAATGCAGATACTTCTTCAATTGCTTTTTGGTCTGGTGTTGCTACTTTTTCAAGAGCTTTTTCTGCTTCGTCACTCTTCGTATACGTATCTACAACAGGAGCCATTTCGATGTTTGCTGCATAATCAGATGTGTCAGAGTATGCAATTGTATCTTCACCAACATCAGATAATACCATAAATTCATGTGTATCTTTTCCGCCCATTGCTCCAGAATCAGCAATAACTGCACGGAAATTCAAGCCACAACGAGCAAAAATGTTAGAGTATGCTTTATATAAGCGATCGTATACTTCATCTAAGCTCTCTTGTGTAGCATGGAAAGAGTATGCATCTTTCATTAGAAACTCTCTTCCACGTAATAAACCGAAACGAGGTCTTTGCTCATCACGGAATTTTGTTTGAATTTGGTATAATGTTAACGGTAATTTTTTATATGATTTCACTTCATCACGCACAAGATCCGTAATTACTTCCTCATGTGTCGCTCCTAATGCGAATTCACGAGCGTTACGATCTTTCATACGCATTAATTCAGATCCGTATGAATACCAACGACCTGATTCTTGCCATAATTCTGCAGCTTGCATAGCTGGCATTAATAATTCTACAGCTCCTGCACGCTCCATTTCTTCTCGAACGATACGTTCTACTTTGTGTAATACTTTTAATCCCAATGGTAGAAAACTATAAATACCAGAAGCATTTTGACGCATAAAACCTGCGCGAAGTAATAATTGATGACTCTTAATTTCAGCATCAGCTGGAACTTCACGTAATGTAGGACTGAATACCATACTTTGTTTCATTTATTTGCACCTCTTCATTTTACTCTTACACGCAGTAAAAACCCTCACCTCGAATTAGGTGAGGGATTTTATTCTACGAGCTCTATTTCATTATTAGTTTCATTCTATTTTACAAGAAAAACTTACGAATGTCATTCCATGTTACAACTAACATTAATAACATTAATAATGCAAAACCAATAAAATGAACCATTCCTTCTTTTTGACGGTCGATTGGTTTCCCTCGTAACGCTTCAATTAAGAAGAAGAATAAACGGCCACCATCTAAAGCAGGAACTGGTAATAAATTAAATAAACCAAGATTAATGCTTAGAACTGCCGCTAAACTTAGTACACGCGTAAATCCATAATCTACAACTTGATCTGTTAGATTATAAATTCCTACCGGACCTGACAACTCATTAATAGAAAATTGACCAGTTACTAATTTCACAAGAGATTCAAAAATTAGTTTCGTCCATTGGTACGTTTGTTCAAATCCTGATTTAATAGAACCCATTACTGTTTTCTCTACAGGAGAATAAACACCAATTCTACCAACTTCGTCTTTTCCTTCTTTATCAAGTGTTGGCGTTACTTTCACATTAAACTGTTCATTATCACGCTTTACTTGTAACGTAATTTCTTTATTCGGGTTTTCACGTACAATAGTAACAACATCTTTCCATGTACTTGTGTTTTTCCCATCAATCGCTTGAATTGTATCATTCTCTTTCAGGCCAGCTTGCTGTGCTGCACTATTATCCATCACTTTTCCGACCATTGGTTTGTCAATAGGAACCCCTTGTACAAATCCAAGAATCACAAAAATAACAAATGCTAAAATGAAGTTCATTGCAGGACCCGCAAAGATTGTTAAAGCGCGTTGACCCAATTTTTTAGAACCAAATTGCCTGTTATATGGAGCAATTTGAATTTCTTCTCCAGCAGTAATGATACGAGCCTTTTCATTCACTCGGAATGTTTGAAGCTCTTCCTCATACTCTTCATAGCCTGAAATCGTTAGATTATGCTCTAAATCAGCTTGTTCAACTTCAATAACACGAACATTTGGATATTTTTCATATCCATCAAAAACTAATTTCACAGCTTCGTCTTTTTCATTTAGCACAAGGCCAACCTTTTTCCCTGGCTTTAACTCAACTGTGTCTGCATCCTCGCCAGCCATTCTTACATAGCCACCCAGAGGCAGTAATCGAATCGTATACACCGTTTCATTCTTTTCAAATGAGAATATTTTCGGACCAAAACCAATCGCAAATTCGCGGCATAAAATGCCTGCTCTTTTCGCGAAGTATAGATGCCCTAGCTCATGGAAAAATACGAGTGCACCGAAAATTAATATAAAGGCAATCGCTGTATTCAATTCCATAACCACCTTTGCTAAATTTGTTCCATCACAAACCGTCTTGTGGCTGCATCAATTTCCAGAATTTCCTCTAAGCTCGGACGTGCAATGACATTGTGATGGTTCATTGCTTTTTCAATGAGGTCTTCCACTGTTAAGAAACCAATTCTCTTGTGTAAAAAAGCTTCAACAGCTACTTCATTCGCTGCGTTCATTACAGCTGGCATACTTCCACCTGCTTTTCCAGCTTCATACGCAAAACGTAAACAACGGAATCGTTCTTGGTCCATTTTCTCAAAATGCAACGTCCCTATTTCCCATAAGTTTAGCTGTTTTGTGTCTGAAAGAGGCAATCTATCAGGATATGTAAGTGCGTATTGAATTGGTACTCGCATATCAGGTGAACCAAGCTGCGCCATTACACTACGATCTTCAAATTCAACCATAGAATGGATAATACTTTCTTTATGTAAAACAACATCGATTTGCTCATAAGGGATACCAAAAAGCCAATGTGCTTCAATTACTTCTAGTCCCTTATTCATCATTGTAGCAGAATCAATTGTAATTTTCGAACCCATTGACCAGTTTGGATGTCGAAGCGCATCTTCTACGGTCACATGATGCAATTCATCTCTCGTTTTATCACGGAAACTTCCACCAGAAGCCGTTATAATAAGACGAGAAATTCTTTTTTCATTTTCACCATTCAAGCATTGAAAAATAGCCGAATGTTCACTATCTACTGGAAGTAACGAAACATTATGTTTTCGCGCTGCTTCCATTACAAGATGTCCTGCAGTTACTAACGTTTCTTTATTTGCAATTCCAATTGTTTTTTTCGCCTCAATCGCACGAAGTGTCGGTAACAACCCTACGCTACCTACAACAGCATTTACTACAATCTCCGCATCTGGATGTAATGCTACTTCTAAAAGTCCTTCACTACCATATACAATTTTTGTATTACCAGAAACAGCTTGTAATTTTAAAACATCTTCCTCTCTTTGCACAGAGACGATTTGCGGAGAAAATTCTTGAATTACCTTTACTGCGTAGTCAATATTTTTCCCTACAGAAAAAGCAACGAGACGGAATTGGTCTGGGTGCGAGCGTAATACATCTAAAGTTTGTGTACCAATTGATCCGCTTGCACCTAATAAACTAATGTTTTTCATGACTCCAACCCCTCGTTCATTTATTAATTGTATTGTAATAAGAAGTAGAGAATTGGTAAAACGAATAACCAACTATCTGTTCGATCTAATATACCGCCATGCCCAGGTAAAATTGTACCTGAATCCTTTACGCCATAATGACGTTTAAAAGCAGATTGTACTAAATCACCAATTTGTCCAAAAATAGAAATGATAATTGTCAGCACAATTAAAATTACTACATTCGATTCGACTGGGAAGAACACGTTGTAAACAAGTGCCACAATAATTCCACAAACGATGCCGCCTAATGAACCTTCAATCGTTTTATTTGGACTAATTTCTGGCCACAATTTTCTCTTGCCCAATGCTTTTCCTACGAAATATGCGCCTGAATCAGTAGCCCATATAACAAATAATGCACAAAACACATATTTAATTCCTAATATTCTCGTTTCATTTAAATATAAGAATCCCATTGCCACATATGTCGTTGCCATTAGTAAAAATGAAGCATTATCAAAAGTAAATGTATTCTTAGAAAGGACTGTATATGATAAAAGTAATAAAACAATCACAAATGTGATTTCCAATTTACCTAATCCAATCCATGTAAACAGTTCTGATGCACTACTTGGAATTAAAAGAATCCACAATAATAATGCAGCTAAAACTGTCGGTACTGAAATAAGCGTAAGCTTATTCATACGAATTAATTCATATAAACCTATAGAAGCAAGTGCATACACTAAAACCGTAAAAGGCACGCCACCGTATATTACGATGGGAATGAATAGCGCGGCAGCAACCACTCCAGTAATAATTCTCTGTTTCACTACCAAACCCTCTCTTTCTACACGCCTCCGAATCTGCGCCCTCTATGTTGAAAGTCAGTAATCGCATTTAGCAAATGTTCTTCTTTGAAGTCTGGCCAATACACATCTGTAAACCAAAACTCCGAATATGCAATTTGCCATAACATGAAATTACTAATACGTAGCTCTCCGCTTGTTCGGATTAACAACTCTGGATCGGGTAAAGAACTCGTCATTAAGTAGGAGGAAAGCATTTCTTCACTTACCTCTTCAGAACGAATTTTTCCTTCCTCATTATCTTTCATCATATGTTGCACAGCAGAAACGATTTCATCTCGACTTCCATAGTTTAACGCGAAATTAAGAATTAATCCCGTATTCTCTTTCGTATCTTCCATGGCTTTCTCCATCGCTCTGCGTGTATGCGTAGGAAGACGATCTTTTTGCCCTATTACTCGGACTTGTACGTTTTCTTCAATCAATTCTGGTAAAAATGTACCTAGAAATTCTTCTGGAAGCTTCATTAAATAATCAACTTCCTTTTTCGGTCTTTTCCAGTTCTCAGTTGAAAAAGCATAAAGAGTTAACACCTTCACATTAAGTTTACTTGCAAATTTTGTAATTTTCTTTACAACTTGCATACCTTCATGATGTCCCGCAATACGAGGCATTGCTCTCCTCTTTGCCCATCTTCCATTCCCATCCATAATGATGGCAATATGTTCTGGGATATATCCTTTTTTCACTTCTTCAACGAGATGATCAAACGATGTGTCCTTTTTACCTTTAAAAAAAGGAAAGTTTTTAAACATCATTCATACCCTCCAACAAGCAGACGTATGCCTAAAAGTGTAAAAAGACCCCCTTAAGAAGAGGGTCATATTTGCGAAGTTATCGCTATTACACTTCCATGATTTCTTTTTCTTTGTTTTTTGCGATTTCGTCAACTTTTGCAATATATTTATCTGTTTCTTTTTGGATATCTTCAGTATATCCTCTTAAATCATCTTCTGTAATCTCGCCAGCTTTTTCAAGCTTCTTAAGATCATCATTTCCATCACGACGTACGTTACGAACAGCTACTTTTGCTTCTTCAGCATATTTTTTCACAACTTTAACAAGATCACGACGACGCTCTTCTGTTAATGCAGGGAATGCAATACGAATTACAGTTCCATCATTAGAAGGGTTTAAGCCTAAATCTGCTTTTAAAATTGCTTTTTCGATATCACCGATAGAAGTTTTATCATAAGGTTGAATTACAAGTAAACGTGCTTCTGGAACTGTAATGTTCGCTAATTGCACAACTGGTGTTGGTGCACCATAGTAATCAACTTGTACCTTATCTAATACAGACGAGCTTGCACGACCAGCGCGAACTGTTGCTAATTCACGAGAATAAGCAGCAACTGCTTTTTCCATTTTTTCATTTGAAGACTTCAATACTTGTTGTCCCATATTTATTTCCCCCTTACAACTGTTCCAATATTTTCGCCTAAAACGGCACGTTTAATATTACCTTTTTCCATAACTGAGAATACAATTAATGGAATATCATTATCCATACATAGAGAAGAAGCTGTAGAATCCATTACACCTAAACCTTCTTTTAATACATCTAAGTAAGTAAGCGTTTCGTATTTCGTAGCTGTTGGGTCAATAGACGGATCTGCGCTATATACGCCATCCACATTATTTTTTGCCATTAAAATAACGTCTGCTTCGATTTCCGCTGCACGTAATGCTGCTGTTGTATCTGTAGAGAAGTATGGATTACCTGTACCTGCTGCAAAGATAACAACACGTTTTTTCTCTAAGTGACGAACTGCTTTACGGCGAATGTAAGGCTCTGCCACTTGACGCATCTCAATTGAAGTTTGTACACGAGTTTGGATTCCAATGTTCTCCAAGCTATCTTGAAGAGCTAATGAATTCATAACTGTAGCTAACATGCCCATGTAATCTGCTCCTGCACGATCCATGCCCATTTCACTTCCAATTTTCCCACGCCAAATGTTACCGCCACCAACAACAACAGCAACCTCTACATCAAGTTCTGCAATTTCCTTTACTTGTTCCGCAACTGACTTAATAACAGTTGGATTAATTCCAAATCCTTGCTCTCCAGCTAAAGCTTCTCCACTTAGCTTTAAAACGACACGATTATATTTCGGTTTACTCATAATGAACCTCCAATTGCTTACATCTTTATTTTAAAAAAGGGAACACAATGTGTTCCCTAATCTGTATTAGTTACTACCTTTTACTTGGTTCATTACTTCTTCAGCAAAGTTGTCTTCGCGTTTTTCGATACCTTCACCAACAGCGTAGCGAACGAATCCTTTTAATGTTCCGCCTTTAGACTCAACGAACTGACGAACTTTCATATCAGGGTTTTTAACGAATGCTTGGTCAAGTAAGCAAATCTCTTCGAAGAATTTGCCTAGACGGCCTTCAACCATTTTTGCAACGATTTTTTCAGGCTTGCCTTCGTTTAATGCTTGTTGTGTTAATACTTGACGCTCATGCTCAACTTCTTCAGCTGTTACAGCATCGCGGTCGATGTATTTAGGGTTAACTGCAGCGATGTGCATTGCAACATCTTTAGCAGCAGCTTCATCAGTAGAACCTTCAAGAACTGTTAATACACCAATGCGTCCACCCATGTGTAGGTAAGCGCCGAATGCATCTGCATCAGTTTTTGATACGATTTCGAAACGACGAAGTGTAAGTTTTTCACCAATTTTAGCGATTGCTTCGTTGATGTGCTCTTCAACGTTTTTACCGTTTTCCATTGTTTGAGCCATAGCTTCTTCAACGTTAGCTGGTTTGTTAGTTAATAAGTGAGCAGCTAATTCTTTAATTAGTGTTTGGAAACCTTCGTTTTTCGCAACGAAATCAGTTTCAGAGTTTAATTCTAAGATTAAAGCGTCGTTACCGTTTGTTTCGATGAAAGTTAAACCTTCAGCAGCAATGCGGTCTGCTTTTTTAGCAGCTTTCGCAATACCTTTTTCGCGTAAGAAGTCAATTGCCTTCTCCATGTCGCCGTTAGTTTCTGTTAAAGCTTTTTTGCAGTCCATCATACCTGCGCCAGTTTTTTCACGTAATTCTTTTACCATTTGAGCAGTGATTGCCATACTTTTCATCCTCCTAAAATATGTATTTATACCTTTTATAAAGGTGTTTATACCTTAAAAAAGGTGATAAAAGGCCGAACCCCTTATCACCTTTCCAACTTTGTTACGCAGTAACAGTTTCTTCACCTTGTTTTGCTTCAAGGATCGCGTCTGCCATTTTAGATGTAAGAAGTTTTACAGCACGAATTGCATCATCGTTTGCTGGGATAACGTGATCGATTTCGTCTGGATCACAGTTTGTATCAACGATACCGATGATTGGAATGTGTAATTTGCGCGCTTCAGCAACTGCAATACGCTCTTTACGAGGGTCTACTACGAATAATGCACTTGGAAGACCTTTCATATCTTTAATACCGCCTAAGAATTTCTCAAGACGCTCTAACTCTTTTTTAAGTTGAACAACTTCTTTCTTAGGAAGTACTTCGAAAGTACCATCTTCTTGCATTCTTTCGATGTCTTTAAGACGCTTGATACGCTTTTGGATTGTTTGGAAGTTTGTTAAAGTTCCGCCTAACCAACGTTGGTTAACGAAGTACATACCAGCACGAGTTGCTTCTTCTTTAATAGCTTCTTGTGCTTGTTTTTTAGTACCTACGAATAAGATGTCTCCACCTTCAGCAGCGATGTCGCGCATCGTTCTGTAAGCTTCCTCAACTTTTTTCACAGTTTTTTGTAAGTCAATGATGTAGATACCGTTA
Source organism: Bacillus sp. 22475 (assembly GCF_052044835.1). Classification (NCBI taxonomy): domain Bacteria; kingdom Bacillati; phylum Bacillota; class Bacilli; order Caryophanales; family Bacillaceae; genus Bacillus; species Bacillus sp. 22475. Next base: position 124,017 of record NZ_JBQENW010000004.1, read on the forward strand.
CGCTCTGTGAAAATGTAACGCTTCATTTTTGGGTTCCAACGACGAGTTTGATGTCCGAAATGAACACCAGCTTCAAGCAATTGCTTCATAGAAATTACTGACATAATATAGTTCCTCCTAAATGGTTTTTGATATCCTCCGTTTACTTCATCTCTAAGCGAAACTACAAACGTAGCACCAACACTTAAATCAGTAAACGTGTGTACTTTGTACTGACACCACTGCTTACTATATCATACTGAAATATTACAATCAAGTCGAAAATGCGAACAATGTAAAACTTTCTTTGTTCATACTCGAATTCTAGTATTACCAACCTTCATTTCTTTTAAGCAAAAAAGTAAAACACAATTAATAGTTTCCCCAGAAAACACGCTTATGGCACTTTTCACAAGCGCCATCAACCCATTGCACAAAAAAAACTCTCCTCGATCGAGGAGAGTTTTTTATAAATTAGTTTGTTTTTAATTTAGCAAGTTCCTGTAGAAACTTGTCGTTTAGCACTTTAATGTATGTTCCTTTCATACCTAAAGAGCGAGACTCAATAACACCAGCACTTTCTAATTTACGTAGTGCATTTACGATTACAGAACGAGTAATTCCTACACGATCAGCAATTTTACTTGCAACAAGTAAACCTTCTGTTCCATTTAATTCTTCGAAGATATGCTCAATTGCTTCTAACTCACTGTAAGATAATGAGCTGATCGCCATTTGAACAACAGCTTTACTACGTGCTTCCTCTTCGATTTCTTCTGCTTTTTCACGTAAAATTTCCATGCCTACAACAGTTGAGCTGTACTCAGCAAGGATTAAATCGTCATCTAAGAACTCTTGACCAAGACGAGCTAATACTAATGTACCTAGACGCTCACCACCACCAACGATTGGTACGATTGTAGTTAAACCTTGACCAAATAATTCTCTGTTTTCTACCGGGAATGCTGTGTAAGCACTGTTCACATCTAAGTTTGAAGATGTTTCTGTAATGTTGAATAAGCTTTGTGTATATTCTTCTGGGAATTGACGTTCTGCAAGCATTTGCTTCATGCGTTCGTTTTCGATTTGTTGGTGAATTGCATAACCTAGTAATTTACCACGACGACTAACTACGAATACGTTTGCTTCGATTACTTCACACATTGTGTCAGACATTTCTCTAAAGTTTACAGGCTTCCCTGCTGCGCTCTGTAATAACGCATTTAATTTTCTTGTTTTTGCTAATAATTCCATTTCAAAAGTTCCTCCTACATGTTACTCACATATTTTTTCATCACTTGGAAACTAGGGCGAGTCACCTGATGACACTATTACAAAATAAACTGGCTCACATCTTTATTTTTAGCAATTGTTGCTAATTTCTCCTCAACGTATTGAGGGGTTATCGTTATTTTCTCTAACGTAATTTCAGATGCTTCAAACGATAAATCTTCAAGGAGCTTCTCCATAATCGTATGAAGTCTTCTTGCTCCAATATTATCTGTATCCTGATTAACTTGATAAGCAATCTCAGCAATCTTACGAATAGCTTCGTCTGAAAATTCAATTTCTATACCTTCAGTCGCTAATAATGCCATATATTGTTTAATTAACGCATTGTCAGGCTCGATTAATATTTTAACAAAATCGTCTGTCGATAATTTTGTTAATTCTACTCGAATCGGAAATCTCCCTTGCAATTCCGGAATTAAATCCGACGGTTTAGACATATGGAACGCTCCAGCTGCAACGAATAAAATATAATCCGTTTTTACTGATCCGTATTTTGTCGCAACATTCGACCCTTCTACAATTGGCAAAATGTCACGTTGCACACCTTCACGTGATACATCTACGCTATTCGACTGCTTACCAGCAATTTTGTCAATTTCATCGATAAAAATAATCCCGAGCTGTTCAGCACGATAAACAGCCTCTTGTGTAACTTCATCCATATCAATTAAGCGCTGTGCCTCTTCATTTGTCAAGAGTTTTCTTGCTTCTTTTACAGAAAGTTTACGTTTTTTTGTTTTTTTCGGCATAAAACTCCCTAACGCATCTTGGAAATTTATTCCCATTTGCTCCATGCCAGTTCCTTGTAACATATCAAACATTGACGACTGTTGCTCAGTCACTTCAATCGATACAATCTCTTCTTCAAGAAGCCCTGCAGCAAGCTTTCTCTCCACATCTTGACGTTTCTTTTCGATTTCACCATCTTCTTGTGTATCAGACGTTTGACTCGAATTTTGAGCGCCCCCAAAAAGCATCTCTAATGGATTTTTAAATCCAGATTGCTTCTCCGGACTCGGTACTAAAATTTCAACAAGACGTTGATTCGCTTGCTCTTCTGCTTTATCTTGAACTTTCACTACCATTTCTTCTTTTACGATACGAACCGATGTTTCCACAAGGTCACGTACCATCGACTCTACATCTCTACCCACATATCCAACTTCTGTGAATTTTGTAGCCTCAACCTTAATAAAAGGTGCTCCAACGAGTTTCGCCATTCGTCGTGCTACCTCTGTTTTCCCAACACCTGTCGGTCCAATCATCAAAATGTTTTTAGGTGCTATTTCATCACGTAAATTTTCAGCTAATTTACTGCGACGGTATCGATTTCTCAACGCTACAGCAACCGCTTTCTTTGCGTCTTTTTGACCAATGATATATTGATCTAATTTTTCCACAATTTGGCGCGGAGTAAAATGTAAATGCATATAAAATGCCTCCCTTACGATTCTACAATTCTTCAACAATTATGTTGTGATTCGTATAAACACAAATATCGCCAGCAATCTCTAAACTCGCTTTCGCAATTTGTTTCGCTGTTAAGTGTTCACTTGCATATTGCTTTAAAGCACGACCTGCAGAAAGTGCATAATTCCCACCAGATCCAATTGCTAAAATACCATCATCCGGTTCAATCACTTCTCCTGTACCTGAAACAAGAAGCATAGTTGTTTTATCCATGACAATGAGCATCGCTTCTAGTTGACGTAACATTTTATCGCCACGCCATTGTTTTGCCATTTCAACAGCAGCACGCTGCAAGTTGCCATTATACTCTTCTAATTTCCCTTCAAACATTTCAAAAAGAGTAAATGCATCAGCAACTGAACCTGCAAAACCAGCTAAAACTTTACCTTGGAAAAGTCTGCGAACTTTACGAGCTGTATGTTTCATTACAACAGCATTTCCCATTGTCACCTGACCATCTCCAGCCATTGCACATTCTCCATTATGATGAACTGCAAATATCGTTGTAGCGTGGAAATTCCCCATAGAAAAAACTCCTTTATTTGTTTTTATAGCTTTTAAAGCAATTTATGCCCGCGGGTGATGCTTCATGTAAACAGAACGCAATCTTTCTTTAGAGACATGCGTATAAATTTGTGTAGTCGACAAATTCTCATGACCTAATAGCTCCTGTACAGTACGTAAATCCGCGCCTTCATCTAACATATGTGTAGCAAATGTATGCCTTAACATGTGGGGACTTATCCGCATTGTCAGTGACGCCTTTTTAATGAGTTCATTTAAAACATAACGTACTCCACGACTTGTTAGCGGTGTACCTTTCGCATTTAAAAACACCATACGAGAGTCTTCGTCAGTCTTATTAACTAACTGTTTTCTCCCATTCTCTATATAAGTAATTAAAGAATCTTGCGCATAGCTTCCGAACGGAATATACCTTTGTTTTTTTCCTTTTCCCATTACTAAAATTGTTCCCACCGCAAAGTCAATATCGGTAAGTTGTAAATTGACACATTCACTCACACGGATTCCAGTCGCATACATCAACTCTAATAAAGCTTGATTCCTTTGACCTAATGGTGTTTCCGTGTCAGAAACTTCAAATAATTCCTCTAACTCTTCAGCATATAAAAACTTTGGGATTGACAATTCTTTTTTGGGGAGTGACGCAAGTGCAAATGGATTATCTTTTCGATAACCTTCACGCATCAAAAAACGATATAAACTTCGTAAGCTTGATACTTTTCTTGCGACAGATTTACGGGCTAACTTTTCATCGTGCAACGTCGTTAAGTACAAACGAACATCCGCGTATGTAACGTCTAAAAAAGAGGATATGCCTTCTCGCTCCATAAATTGCACAAAATGTTCTAAATCATTTTGATAACTTGCAATTGTATATTTTGAATAATTTCTTTCAATTTGTAAATATCCAACGAATAATTGTAACAATTTCTTCACATTCACACGACTCACCTCAATAAAGGCTACTAAATCGTATCACAACTTAGTAGCCTTTGCAAGAAATTTAACTAAATATTTACAAAATTTTGAATTGTTTCTAAAGCGCGTGTTGCGTATGCTTCATTTCGTTCCGCTTTCTTTTTGATCTTTTTCTCTAACGGTGCAAATAGACCGAAGTTCGCATTCATCGGTTGGAAGTTTTTAGCGTTCGTTGCCGTAATGTAATTTGCCATGCTACCCATTGCAGTTACTGACGGTAATACAACTGGCTCTTCACCTTGCACAAGACGTGCAGCATTAATTCCCGCTAATAATCCTGATGCTGCTGATTCAACATATCCCTCTACTCCAGTCATTTGACCAGCGAAGAATAAATCATCACGTTGTTTATATTGATATGTTGGACGAAGCAAATTAGGTGAATTAATAAACGTATTACGATGCATTACACCATAACGTACAATCTCTGCATTTTCCAGTCCCGGAATTAACTGTAGCACTTCTTTTTGTGGTCCCCACTTTAAATGCGTTTGGAAACCTACGATATTGTATAAAGTTCCCGCTGCATCATCTTGACGTAACTGAACAACAGCATATGGCGTTTTCCCTGTTTTTGGATCTTCCAATCCAACAGGTTTCATAGGTCCAAATACTAGCGTCTGTCTCCCTCTACTTGCCATAACTTCTACTGGCATACAACCTTCAAAGAAAATTTCTTTTTCAAACTCTTTTAAAGGCACTGTCTCAGCAGCAATTAAAGCCTCATAAAAACGGTCAAACTCTTCTTCTGTCATTGGACAATTTAAATATGCAGCTTCACCTTTGTCATAACGCGATTTTAAATATACTTTATTCATGTCAATGCTGTCTTTTTCTACGATTGGTGCTGCCGCATCGTAGAAATAGAAATAATCTTCACCTGTTAGTTCTTTTAATTGTGTAGCAAGATCAGGAGATGTAAGTGGACCTGTTGCAATAATTGTTGGTCCTTCTGGAATTTCAGTAAGCTCTTCGTTCACTACAGTTACATTCGGATGGTTTTTTACGTATTCTGTTACTTTAGCTGCGAACTCATGGCGGTCTACAGCTAAAGCACCTCCAGCTGGTACAGAGCACTCGTCTGCCGCACGAATAATTACAGAATCCATTAAACGCATTTCCTCTTTAATAACTCCAACTGCATTTGTTAAAGTGTTTGCACGAAGTGAGTTACTACATACTAATTCAGCAAATTTATCTGTGTGATGAGCTGGTGTTTGCCTTACCGGCCTCATTTCATATAATCTAACTTGGACACCACGTTTTGCAATTTGGTAAGCTGCTTCACTTCCTGCAAGACCTGCGCCGATGACGTTTACTACTTGTGTTGTCATTTATATCACCTTTCCTTTTCTTCCCGAAAAAAATGTGAGCAGTTACGCTCACATTTGTTGTTCTTCTTCATAATCGCACGAAATACATTGTACTTGCACGCCTTTTTTTAACTTTTTCTCTACAAGCATGCCTTCACACTTCGGACATTTACGACCAATTGGCTTATCCCAAGATACAAAGTCACACTCTGGATACGTACCGCATCCATAGAAAAGACGTTTCTTTTTGTTACTGCGACGCTCAATAATTTGTCCTTCTTCACATTTCGGACAAGTTACACCGATTTCTTTCACAATCGCTTTTGTATTACGACAATCAGGGAAATTCGAACAAGCCATAAACTTCCCGTATTTACCCATTTTAAAGACCATTGGATGTCCGCATAATTCACAGTCTTCCCCAGCTGGCTCATCTTTAATTTCCACTTCACGCATTTCTTTTTCCGCTTTTTCTAAGCGCGGTTCGAATCCTACGTAGAAATCATCAACAATTTTCACCCAATTGGCATTTCCTTCTTCTACTTCATCAAGGCTTTGCTCCATATTGGCAGTAAATTCAATATTAATAATTTCTGGGAAAAACTCTAAAATAAGTTCGATTACTATTTCACCAAGTTCAGTCGGAACGAAGCGTTTATTATCCAAACCTACATATCCACGTTTTTGAATCGTTTCAAGTGTAGGTACATAAGTCGACGGTCTTCCAATTCCAAGTTCTTCAAGTGTTCTTACTAGACGAGCCTCTGTATAGCGCGGAGGAGGTTGTGTAAAATGTTGCTTCGGTTCTAAATCCTTTGAAAATACAGTTTCCCCTACTTCTAAAGGCGGCAACATCTTATCCTTTTCTTCCGCACCATCATCTTTCGACTCTACATACACTTTCATAAATCCTGGGAACTTTACAACCGATCCACTTGCACGGAACTGAACATTGTTATTAATGAGTCTCGCTGTCACAGTATCCATTATAGCAGACGCCATTTGACTTGCAACAAATCGCTCCCAAATCAATTTATATAATCGAAGTTGATCACGACTTAAGAAACTTTTCAGTTCCTCTGGCTTTCTCATTACCGAAGTAGGACGAATTGCCTCATGCGCATCTTGTGCATTTGACTTTTTCGTTTCTTTCTTCTTTTCTGTTCCTATGTATTCCGTACCATACGCTTCAGTGATGTAAGTACGAGCCTCTGTTTGAGCTGTTTCTGAGATACGTGTTGAATCAGTTCTCATATACGTAATAAGACCTACAGTTCCTTGTTTTCCAAGATCTATCCCTTCATACAATTGCTGTGCAAGCATCATCGTTTTCTTTGCTCGCATGTTTAACTTACGTGCTGCTTCTTGTTGCAAGGAAGATGTTGTAAACGGTAATGCAGGATTACGTTTTCGCTCTTTGCGCGTTACATTTTCAACTGAAAACGCATTGTCTTTCATCTGTTCAATTATTTCATTCACTTGCGTTTCATTCGTTAATTGAACTTTTTCACCATCTACACCGTAAAAACTTGCTTCAAATGTGTCTTTTCCTTTTACAAATTCTGTTTTAATTGTCCAGAATTCTTCAGGTTCAAAGCTTTGAATTTCCTTTTCACGTTCGATGATTAAACGAACTGCTACAGATTGTACACGCCCTGCACTTAATCCTTTTTTTACTTTCTTCCATAATAAAGGACTAATATTGTAACCAACAAGACGATCAAGTATGCGTCTTGCTTGTTGTGCATCTACTAAATCCATATTAATTGCACGAGGATGTTTAAATGATTCTTTGATTGCATCTTTCGTAATCTCATTAAACACAACCCGACAATCTGATTCAACGTCCACATTTAACGTATTCGCTAAATGCCAAGCAATCGCTTCCCCTTCGCGGTCTGGATCGGCCGCGAGATAAACTTTCTTTGCTTTTTTCGCCGCTGATTTTAAATCTTTTAAGACGGGACCTTTACCACGAATGGTAATATACTTCGGGGTGAAGTTATTCTTTACTTCTATCCCCATTTGACTTTTTGGCAGATCGCGAACATGTCCCATAGACGCGACAACTTTGTATTTTTTCCCTAAATATTTCTCAATGGTCTTCGCCTTAGAAGGCGACTCCACGATTACGAGGTAATCTGACATGCTAGTGCCTCCTTAAGAGGTGGATTCAAGTCTTCATTAATCTTATTGATTTCTCTTGTTTTTGTCAATCAAGAATGAATATACCATACAGTGCCAATCTACCATTTGTCAATAATTGTTTAATAAAAATTTAAAAATATAAGGTTAATTTAAAATCTCCTCCAAGATATCTTCTGCATTTCTTACTAATTTTGCTCCTTGTTGAATAAGATGATTCGTTCCCGATGCCCCCTCTATAAATATAGGTCCAGGAAGCGCAAACACCTCTCTATTTTGCTCTAACGCAAGGTCTGCAGTAATAAGTGTTCCACTTCTCGATTTCGCTTCTACAACTAAAACACCTTTACTTATACCACTAACAATCCGGTTCCTTTTTGGAAAATACCATTTTTTCGGTGCATAGTGCGGAGGATACTCTGTCAATAACAATATATATTCCTTCCACATTTCATATAAATGTCTATTTTCTTTCGGATACATAAACGACAATCCGTGCCCTAATATCGCAATAGTCGGGCAATGATGCCTTACTGTAATCTCATGAGACATTGTATCTATCCCTTTTGCAAATCCACTGACAATAAGCCACTCTCTTTCTAATAAAGGGTGTAAAATAAACTTCAAACTCTCATGACCATATAATGATGGTTCTCTCGTTCCAACAACTGCTAATTTATTTACTTTATTGAGAAAATCTTTCTCTCCTTTTCCATATAAAACGAAAGGAGGGTCTTGTATTTCACGTAATAATTGCGGATAATTTTCATCCCATATCGTTATATAAAAAATACGATTTTTCTCTAAATAAGATATATATTGCGGAAGATTTGAACTTTGAAGAAATTTCACTAGTTCTGAAGATTTTTTCGAGGATATTCCAGTGTAGTATTCCATTTGTTTTTCGTTAAAAGTATATATGTTCTTTAATTCTGGATCGACATATAGTAGCCTCTCCATCGCTTTCCAATAATCTGCTAGCAAGTAATGAAGATGTAATAATCGCTCTCTTTTCATCTCAATTCTCCTTACCCATAATTTTTATTATGTAAACAGAAAAAAGTGTAAAAAGACACCCTCAAGTAAGAAGGTGTCTTTCAACAGATTAATAGTTTTTGCAAGTCTCAAATAAACCTTTTTCTTTTAAAACAGAGATTAGCGTTTCTCCCATAACTGCTGGAGTTTCAGCTACTTTAATGCCACAAGCTTCCATTGTTTTAATCTTTTCAGCAGCAGTTCCTTTACCGCCAGAAATGATTGCACCAGCATGGCCCATACGTTTGCCAGCAGGCGCTGTTTGACCACCAATGAAGCCTACAACAGGTTTTGTCATATTAGCTTTTACCCATTCAGCTGCCTCTTCTTCTGCTGTACCGCCGATTTCACCAATCATAATTACAGCATGTGTTTCTTCATCTTCATTAAATGCTTTTAACGCATCAATAAAGTCTGTACCGTTAACAGGGTCACCGCCGATACCTACAGCAGTAGATTGGCCAATACCTTCTTGTGTTAACTGATGTACAGCTTCATACGTTAATGTACCAGAACGCGATACGATACCTACATGACCTTTTTTATGAATGTATCCTGGCATAATACCGATTTTACATTCATCAGGCGTGATAACACCTGGGCAGTTTGGTCCAAGTAAACGTGTATGTTTACCAGCCATATATCTCTTTACGTTTACCATATCTAATACAGGAATTCCTTCAGTAATACATACTACTAAATCAATTTCTGCATCAACTGCTTCCATAATTGCATCAGCCGCAAAAGCGGGTGGAACGTATACAACTGAAGCGTTTGCGCCTGTTGCTTTCACTGCATCTTCTACAGTATCAAATACTGGTACACCTTCAATATCAGTGCCACCTTTACCTGGCGTTACACCACCGACAATTTTCGTACCGTATTCAATCATTTGTTTTGTATGGAATAAACCTTGAGAACCTGTAATACCTTGAACAATAACTTTTGTATCTTTATTAACTAATACGCTCATTTTTCTCCCCCGCTTTCTATTAGCCCACTAGTGAAACAATTTTTTGTGCACCGTCTGCCATAGATTCTGCTGCAACAATATTTAAGCCAGACTCATTTAAAATTTTCTTACCTAGTTCTACGTTTGTACCTTCAAGACGTACAACTAAAGGTAACTCAAGACCTACCTGTTTCGTTGCTTCAATAACACCTTCTGCAATAACATCACACTTCATAATGCCACCAAAAATGTTAACGAAGATACCTTTTACATTTTTGTCAGAAAGGATAATTTTGAATGCTTCTGTAACTTTTTCAGCAGTTGCACCGCCACCAACATCTAAGAAGTTAGCTGGGTCACCGTGGTAATGTTTAATGATATCCATTGTAGCCATCGCTAAACCTGCACCATTAACCATACAACCGATATTTCCATCTAAAGGAATGTAGTTTAAGTCGTATTTTGAAGCTTCAATTTCTTTTGCATCTTCTTCATCAAGATCACGAAGCTCTAAAATGTCTTTATGGCGATATAACGCATTAGAATCAAAGTTTAATTTTGCATCTAGTGCCATAACTTTACCTTCACCTGTTGTAACAAGTGGGTTAATCTCAGCGATAGAGCAATCTTTTTCGATAAACGCACGGTATAAGCCCATCATAAACTTCACAGCTTGTCCTACAAGCTCTTTTGGAATATTGATGTTAAATGCAATTCGGCGCGCTTGGAAACCTTGTAAGCCTACTGCCGGATCAATATATTCTTTAAAGATTTTTTCAGGTGTTTTTTCTGCTACTTCTTCAATTTCTGTTCCGCCTTCTTCAGAAGCCATTAAAACAACTTGAGAAGTAGCACGATCTAAAACTAGACCTACATAATATTCTTTTTTAATATCGCAACCTTCTTCGATAAGTAAGCGTTTTACTTCCTTACCTTCAGGACCTGTTTGATGTGTCACAAGTGTAGTTCCTAAAATGCTTTCTGCATATGTACGAACTTCATCTAAATTTTTTGCAACTTTTACTCCGCCAGCTTTGCCGCGTCCACCAGCGTGAATTTGTGCTTTCACTACACATACATCTGTTCCTAATTCTTTCGCTGCTTCTACAGCTTCTTCTACTGTAAATGCAACCTTCCCGTTCGGAACGCTAACCCCATAGCTTCTAAGGACTGCCTTACCTTGGTACTCATGGATATTCATGGTCCCATCCTCCCCTGTTTTCCTGTTTTACTCGAAAAGTTTTTTAATGTTTAAAAAACATTACATTGCCATTGTATAAGATGATTGGCACGCTGTCTACAATAAAGTGTCAGAAAACTGAAATCGCTTTATTCTTTTTCGGAAATAGTAATGTTTATATGCCAAAATAAAAAATAAGCTGTATATTTACAGCTTATTTTTGAATCATATCTTTAATTGGCGCGAATGACTTGCGGTGTTCATCTAATACTCCATGCACTTCAATTGCCTCTAAATGTTGCTTTGTGCCATATCCCATATGTTGCTCAAATCCGTATTCAGGATACTTCTCTCCCAGTTCTTTCATCATACGATCTCTCGTTACTTTTGCGATAATGGATGCAGCTGAAATCGAAACACTTTTCGCATCACCTTTAATAATTGAAGTTTGCGGAATTGGTGTGGGAAGCTTCATCGCATCAATTAATAAATGTTGGGGTGTATAAGATAAATTTGCAACAGCATCTAACATCGCTTGTTTCGTTGCTTGGTAAATATTAATTTCATCAATAACTTGCGGTGATACAATTCCAACTCCAATTGCAATCGCTTGTACTTTTATTTCATCATAAAAACGCTCACGTTTCGCTTCACTCAGCTTTTTTGAGTCATTTAACCCTGGAATATAAAAATCCTCAGGAAGAACGACAGCTGCCGTCACAACGGGCCCAGCCAATGGCCCGCGCCCTACTTCATCAATACCCGCGATATATGTGACCCCTTTTTCACGCAAAGCATTTTCATACTTGGACATTTCAAAAAACTTCTCTTTTTCTTTCTGTTCTAACTCTTTTTGTTTATACCACTTCAAAACGAGCTTTTGAACGCCTTTTCGCTCATCTTTCATTAACAGTTGAAAGCGATCATCTTCTTCATTCATAATTTCTTTCAATACATTTTCCGCTTCTTTTATCGTCATTGTTTGCATTTATACAAGCTCCTTTTTAAACGTATCCAAAAAGAAAAGACGCACAAACGCACGTCTTATACTTCTTCTATTTTTTCCACATCTTCTACTTGCTCTGCAAACTCTTCCGGTGTTTCAAACGTCATTTTTCCAAGTTTGCCACCACGAAGCTCACGAAGTACAAGCTCAGATGTCTTATCATAATCAATCATTCCGCCGCCCATTAAGCAGCCTCTATTTTTTCCAATTGCATCGAATAATTCCACAATATCTTCTGGAATCTCATTTAAATTGTAGCGTTCTTTCAAGCGTTCTGGATAATGTTTCTCCATAAAACGTAATGCGTAAACAGCTACATCTTGTAAATTTAAAATTGAATCTTTAATTGCACCCGTCGTCGCTAAGCGAAGACCCACTAATTGATCTTCAAATTTAGGCCACAGAATACCTGGCGTATCTAACAATTCCATTTCCTTTCCAACTTTAATCCATTGTTGAGCTGTTGTCACACCTGGACGATCTCCTGTTTTAGCAATATTTTTCTTTGCCAATTTATTAATCAATGTAGATTTACCAACATTTGGTATACCTACAATTAATGCGCGAATCGCTCTCGGTCTAATACCTTTTGCAACCATTTTATCAAATTTTTCTTTAACAAGCACTTTACAAGCTGCTGCAATTTCTTTCATACCTTGTCCAGCTTGCGCGTTAATCGAAATTGCCATATGGCCTTTTTCTTTAAAATATGCGATCCATTGTTTTGTTAAACGATCATCTGCCATATCCGCTTTATTTAAAACAACAAGCCTCGGCTTATGTGTAATGATTTCATCAATCATTGGGTTTCGAGATGATAATGGTAATCGAGCATCTACAAGCTCAATTACAACATCAATTAATTTTAATTTCTCCGTTACTTGGCGTCTAGCCTTCGCCATATGCCCTGGAAACCATTGAATTACCATGTTGCCACCTTCTTTTTCATTTATTTCACAATACGTGCGTCTTCTAACGGCCAATATAACATATTGGCTTTACCAATTACTTGATCCATTGAAATCGTACCGATTGAACGGCTATCTTTACTAAAACGACGATTATCACCTAAAACAAATAATTGATCTTTTGGAACAGTTTTCTTGCCTGTCATTTCTTCAAGATTAAAATCATATGTAAGCGGTCCGTCAGCAATTTGCTTTTTCTGCTTGTCTAAATACGGCTCCTCATAAGCCTTTCCGTTAACATACAGTTTATCATTACGATACTCTATTTCATCGCCTGGCAGGCCTATAATGCGCTTAATGTAATCTTTATCTTCTGTTGCTCGAAACACGATAATATCAAAGCGTTTTGGATCTCCAATGTGATAACCAATTTTATTCACAATCATTCGATCACGATCATGTAAAGTAGGTGCCATCGATACCCCATCTACGAGAATTGGCGCAAAGAAAAACTGTCTAATAACACCAGCTAATACAACAGCAATCAAAATTGCTTTAATCCATTCCCAAAGTGAACTCTTCTCTTTTTTCATGCATTTCCCCTCCACGGTTATGTAAGCTGTTCGTATTATACCAAAATTTCATATAGATTGGAAAAAGGGAGCTTGTGCATTTACAAGCTCCCATACATGTCTTATCGAATTTCTTTAATACGTGCTTTTTTACCGCGAAGGTTACGTAAGTAGTATAACTTAGCACGACGTACTTTACCACGGCGAAGTACTTCGATTTTCGCGATTCTTGGCGTGTGAACTGGGAATGTACGCTCAACACCTACACCGTAAGAAATCTTACGAACTGTGAATGTTTCACTAATTCCGCCACCACGACGTTTAATTACAACACCTTCGAAAAGCTGAATTCTTTCACGAGTTCCCTCAACAACTTTTACGTGTACACGTAAAGTGTCACCAGGACGGAATGAAGGAAGGTCAGTTTTTAATTGGCCTTTTGTAATTTCTGCGATTAATTGTTGCATATTAAATTCTCTCCTTTAAACAGATGCTCTTATAAAGTCTTAATAAATTACAGCGGAACATCGTTAATACGGCTACTGATTTCAGTAGCACAAATGTTATAATAGCATATTACTAGGCCTGTTGCAATAGCAAATATATGAAGTTATTACTGCTCTCGCTTTATTTCCTCAAGCCATTTTTTCTCTTGTTTAGATAGATCTCTATCATCTAACAAATCAGGTCTACGCGTATACGTACGACGCAAAGATTCCCTATGTCGCCATTCGTCAATATTTTTATGATTCCCTGACATTAATACATCCGGTACCTTCATACCACGAAAATCAGCCGGACGTGTATAATGAGGATGCTCTAATAAACCTGTACTAAACGAATCCTCCACTTGTGAAGCATGATTTCCTAGCACGCCTGGCAAGAGACGTACAACACTATCAGTAATAACCATAGAAGCTAATTCTCCGCCCGTTAATACATAGTCACCAATAGAAATCTCATCCGTTACGAGATGCTCACGAATTCGTTCGTCATACCCTTCATAATGCCCACATACAAAGATCAAATGTTCTTCCTCTGCAAGCTCTTCCGCTTTCTTCTGCGTAAATCTTTCGCCCTGCGGACACATTAAGACAACTCTCGGCTTACGCTCTGTCTCTTTCGTCAAATCTTCTACAGCATCAAAAATAGGCTGAGGAGTAAGCACCATACCAGCTCCTCCGCCGTAAGGATAATCGTCTACGCTATTATGCTTACTTGTTGTATAATCACGAAAGTTAACAACACGAAGGTTTACCGCTTCTTTTTCTTGCGCCTTCTTTAATATAGAAGATCCAAATACACCGGTAAACATGTCTGGGAACAACGTTAAAATATCAATTTTCATTATAGCAACCCTTCCATTACATGAATGGTTACTAATTTATTTTCAATATTAACTTGAAGTACAACGTCATCAATATAAGGAATTAAAAGATCTTGACCCTTCGGACGTTTAATCACCCAAACATCATTTGCACCAGGAGAGAGAATTTCTTTGATTGTCCCTAGCGCTTCTCCTTCTTCCGTTACAACGCTGCAACCAATAATTTCGTGATAGTAGTATTCACCTTCAGCAAGTTCGCCTAACTGCTCTTCTGGTACTTTTATTAAAGAACCTTTAAACTTCTCTACTTCATCTACATTGTTATATCCTTCAAATGTTAATAAATCAAATGTCTTATGTTGGCGATGAGAAGTTACCTTCACCGGAAGGTAGTCTGTGTCTTTCTCATTCGATATGTATAGTGTGTTTCCTACTTTATATCGCTCTTCTGGAAAATCAGTACGAGAAATAACACGGATTTCTCCTCTTACGCCATGAGTATTTACAATTTTCCCTACGTTAAACCATTTTGTCATAAATAGTATGTCACCCCTGGTTTCTATATAAATTAAGCATCTCCATTTTATAGATGGAACATGCAATCTCTATTTAAATGTTAAAAAAGGGAGAGGAATAACTCCTCGCCCTTTTTACGTTTATTGAATTTCCAGCGTTACTTTTTCATCATTATGATGTCCCACTGAATACAAGAGCATTCGAATCGCTTTCGCAACTCTCCCTTGCTTTCCAATGACTTTTCCAACATCCTCAGGATGTACAGTTAATCGATACTTTATCTCTCCGTTGTAAAGTTCCTGTGTAACTTTTACATCTTCAGGATGATCGACAAGAGGCTTGACAATCGTCTCGACTAACTTCTTCATAGTCATTGCCTCAATTACTTACCTTGTTTAGATAAGTGGAATTTCTCCATGATACCTTGGTTAGAGAATAAGTTACGAACTGTATCAGATGGTTTAGCACCATTTCCTAACCATTTTAATGCTGCTTCTTCGTTGATCTTAACTTCAGCTGGTTGAGCAACTGGATTGTAAGTTCCGATTTCCTCAATGAAACGTCCGTCACGAGGAGAACGAGAATCTGCAACAACTACACGATAGAAAGGAGTTTTTTTAGCTCCCATACGTTTTAAACGAATTTTAACTGCCATTTATAAAGCACCTCCGAATTTATTTCACACAGATAATTATATTAGCAAAAAGACTATTGCTTTGTAAAGTATTTTTTCTTAACAGAGCCATCTTTTTTTCCTTACATGAATGGAAACTTCAATCCACCTAGTCCTTTTTTCTTGCCTTTTTGCATTCCAGTCATCGTCTTCATCATTTTTTTCATGTCATCGAATTGTTTGATTAGACGATTGATTTCTTGTACAGTTGTACCGCTACCTTTGGCAATGCGCTTTTTGCGACTAGCATTGATTATTTCCGGTTGTTCTCGTTCTAATTTAGTCATAGAACGAATAATTGCCTCAATATGCCCAATTTGTTTTTCATCAACTTGCGCATTTTTCAGCCCTTTAATTTTATTTGCACCAGGAAGCATTCCTAACAATTCATCAAGCGGCCCAAGTTGACGCACTTGTCCAAGTTGTTCTAGGAAATCATCAAGCGTAAACGAAAGCGTACGCATTTTTTGCTCAAGTTCTTTTGCTTTCTCTTCATCAACTGTAGCTTGCGCTTTTTCAATCAATGTTAAGACATCGCCCATCCCTAAAATACGGGATGCCATACGCTCTGGATGGAACGCTTCAATTGCATCTAGTTTTTCACCCATACCAGCAAATTTAATCGGTGTGTTTGTTACAGCCTTAATAGATAATGCAGCACCACCGCGCGTATCACCATCTAATTTCGTTAATACAACACCTGTTAAACCTAACTGTTCATGGAAACTTTGTGCAACATTTACCGCGTCTTGTCCCGTCATCGCATCGACAACAAGGAAAATTTCATCCGGTTTCGCAACTTCTTTAACTTTCGCTAATTCATCCATTAGTTCTTCATCAATATGCAGGCGACCCGCTGTATCGATTAAAACATAATCATGATGATCTTCTTTTGCTTTTGCAATCGCTTGTTTCGCAATTTCAACAGGACTTACTTGATCTCCTAAAGAAAATACAGGCATGTCCAATTGCTTCCCTAATGTTTCAAGCTGTTTAATTGCTGCTGGACGGTAAATATCAGCTGCAACAAGCATCGGTTTACGATTATGCTTTTTACGAAGCAAATTCGCAAGCTTACCTGTCGTCGTTGTTTTACCCGCACCTTGCAGACCAACCATCATAATAACAGTCGGTGGCTTATTAGCAACAGCAATTTTGCTTTGCTCTCCGCCCATAAGTTCTGTAAGTTCTTCCTGTACAACTTTAATTACTTGTTGTCCAGGTGTCAAACTTTTCATTACATCTTGTCCGACAGCACGTTCAGACACACGCTTCACAAAATCTTTTACTACTTTAAAGTTAACATCTGCTTCTAAAAGAGCTAGACGAACTTCTCTCATCATTTCTTTCACATCGGCTTCAGAAACTTTTCCTTTGCCGCGGATTTTTTGCATTGTCTGTTGAAGTCGGTCGGCTAATCCTTCAAATGCCATATTGCCGCCCTCCTAATCTAATTTTTCGATAGCTTCAACAACTTGTTTCATTTCTTCATTCACATGCTCTTCTTCGCTGATTAGCTGTTTTAGCTTTGCAACAAGTCGCTGTCGCTCTTGAAACTTTTGAAGTAATACTAATTTTTCTTCATATTCTTCAAGCATCGCTTCAGTCCGTTTAATGTTATCATACACGGCTTGGCGACTTACATCAAATTCTTCCGCAATTTCACCAAGAGATAAATCATCTAGATAATAAAGCGACATATAACTTCTTTGTTTTTGCGTTAACAACGATTGATAAAAATCAAATAAATAGTTCATTCTCGTTGTTTTTTCGAGCATGTTGGATCATCCTTTGTTAAGTGATTTCCCTTTACATGAATTAGTTTACATGGAGTCCAAAAGAGTGTCAAGTTTTTTTCTTAACATCATATATTTTTATAGAAAAAGAAGCGGAAATACCGCTTCTTTCGCTTATACTTCTTCTGTTTCTACTAAGTTCGCAAATAAACCATACACATATTGTTCTGGATCAAACTGCTGCAAATCATCCATTTGCTCTCCTAATCCAACAAACTTCACCGGTACATCCATTTCGTTACGAATCGCTAATACAATACCACCTTTAGCAGTTCCATCTAACTTCGTTAAAACAATACCAGTTACATTCGTTGCCTCCCGGAATGTTTTCGCTTGGCTTAAACCGTTTTGTCCTGTTGTTGCATCAATAACAAGCAATACTTCATGAGGAGCACCTGGTACTTCACGCTCAATTACACGCTTCACCTTCTCTAACTCTTTCATTAAGTTTACTTTATTTTGCAAGCGTCCTGCTGTGTCACATAGTAATACATCTACCTTACGTGCTTTCGCAGCTTGTACAGCGTCATACATAACCGCCGCTGGATCAGATCCAGATCCTTGTTTAATCACTTCTACACCAACACGATCGCCCCATACTTCTAATTGTTCAATCGCCCCAGCACGGAATGTGTCTCCTGCTGCCAATAGGACTGACTTACCTTCTGATTTAAACTTATGCGCCAGTTTACCAATTGTTGTCGTTTTTCCTACACCGTTAACACCAACAAATAAAACAACCGTTAATTGGTCCTCTTGCATATTAATTTCGTTACTAAAATCGCTTTCACCTTTGTAAATTCCCACTAGTTTTTCTGAAATAACAGCTTGTACTTCTTTTGGATCTTGAATGTTACGACGTTGTACTTCTTCTTTCAATTGATCAATTAATTCCATTACCGTCGCAACGCCAACGTCTGCACCAATTAAGATTTCTTCTAACTCTTCGAAGAAATCTTCGTCCACTTTACGGTAACGATACACTAAATCATTCACTTTATCCGCAAATGAATTTCTAGTTTTTTCTAATCCGTGTTTAAATTTCTCTGTAACTGTATCCGTTTGTTTTGAAATTTTTTCTTTTAGTTTTTTAAAAAAACTCATACTTTCCCATCCTTCCTATTCACTTGCAATAAGTTCTTCTCCGGCATCTAAACGAACCGAAACAAGTTTAGATACCCCTGATTCTTGCATTGTTACACCGTACAACACATCAGACTCTTCCATTGTACCTTTTCTATGTGTAATTACAATAAACTGCGTCTCATCACTAAATTTCTTTAAATACTGTGCAAAACGAGCTACATTCGCTTCATCAAGGGCGGCCTCTACCTCATCTAGTACACAGAACGGTACTGGGCGCACTTTTAAAATACCAAATAAAAGCGCAATTGCCGTTAAAGCACGCTCTCCACCTGAAAGTAAACCTAAGTTCTGCAATTTCTTCCCTGGCGGTTGTGCTACAATATCAATACCCGTATTTAGTAAATCCTCTGGATTAGTCATTACTAAATCCGCTCTACCGCCTCCAAATAATTCAGAGAATACCGATTGAAACTCCATTCTAATGCCTTCAAACGTAGTAGAAAAGCGTTTTTTCATTTCTTCATCCATTTCGGTAATAAGCTGGTGCAATGTCGTTTTCGCTTCTTCTAGATCGTCTCTCTGCTCTAGTAAGAATGTATGACGCTCCGCTACACGTTCATATTCCTCAATTGCCCCTAGGTTCACTGTACCTAACTCTTCTATGGATAATTTGATTAATTTTACTTTCTTACGCGCATCTTCTGCAGGCATTGTCATTGTATATTTTAGTTTCGCCGCTTCAAATGAAATCGTATATGTTTCACGTAAATGTTGTAATCTATTTTCCAACTCTACATCAAGTCGGTTTATTCTCACTTCTTGATCTTTCAACATTTCAAGAATATATTTATGTTTACCTGTCGTTTCTTTCAAATTGCGTTCTAAATGTTCTACTCTCTCTTGCAACGATACACGTTGTTCACGACGAGAGCGAATTAATTCTGAAGTTTGATTACGATCATACGCTTTCTTCTCAATCATATTCGTAATTTGCTCTTCACCACTTGAATTAGATGTCATTTCTTGTTTTAAGAATGCTAAATCCTCTTTCGTTTTTACAAGTGTCGCATCCGTTTCTTCTTTTTCCTTCGTCAATCGTTCAACTTTTTCTTTTTGATTAGATAAGCGTTGTTGCTTTTCAGCTGCCAGCACTTTTAATTCAGTCATTTCTTTTTGAACTTTTTCTTTCGAAGAATGTTGCTCACTTTTTTGTTTTGTTAAAGCTACAATTTTACTATCTAACTCAGTGATATCAGCTTGAAGATTCGCTAAAATCCCTTCTAACTCCTCTTTACGCCCTTGCATTTTTACTCGATCTTGTAAAAACCCTTCAATCTCTAAATCATAAATAGACAAGCGGTCATTAATACGATGTTCTTCTAATTCTAAACGATTAATCTCTTCTCTTAATTTCTGCTCTTCTACACGATCCACTTCTACAGTTTGCCTTAGTTCGCGTATTTTCACTTCTTTTTCTTGAATCTCTTGTTTTACTGCTTTAACAAAGTTTTCTAACTTCGTTGTTTTTTCTTCCATATCAGTTAACTTGCGAGTCCACTCTTCCAGTTCACGTTGGCGTCCTAATAAAGAAGATTTCGCTTGTTTTACCGCCCCACCAGTCATAGAACCGCCAGGATTCACTACGTCACCTTCAATTGTTACAATGCGATAACGGTATTGCAGTTGTTTCGCCAACTCATTTGCTCCGCGTAAATCTTTCGCAACAATAACAGTACCTAATAAATTTGAAACTACATTTTCATATTTATTGTTGTACTGCACAAGTTCTGCCGCCACACCTACAAACGATGGGTGTTGATTTGCAATGCGTAATTGCTCAAATGATAACGATCTGCTTTTAATAACAGCTTGCGGTAAAAACGTTGCACGTCCATGTTTATTTTGCTTTAAAAATGCAATCGCATTACGAGCATGCTCCTCTGTTTGTACAACAATATGCTGCATCGCTGCACCTAGAGCGATTTCCATTGCAACTTCGTATTCTTTCGGAACCGTTAACAGTTCCGCAACAGCACCCTCGATACCTTGCAACCTATTTTCTCTAGCTTTCAATACTTCACGTACACCTTGATAGAAGCCAGAATAGTCTTCTTGCATCTCTTCAAGCATTTCTTTTCGAGAACGTGCCTGTTGCACAAATTGGTATGCTTGGTATAGTTTTGTTTCATTTTCACTATACTGCGTCTTACATTTCCCAAGTGCCGCCTCTGTCTTCTGTATGTTTGAGAGAATGCCAGCTACTTTTTCTTTCGCTTGTTCGTAACTTTCTACAAGTTTCGTCTTTTTCGCTGTAATTTCCATACGCATTTCTACATATTTCGCATTCTCTTCATCTAGACGCTCGTTTTTAGACGTTTGCTGTTTAGATTGTTCTTCAATCATAGATAATTCATTGCGATGACTAGCTTGTTGATTTAAAAGTTCAATATAGTCACCTTTTAAATTCTCAATCTGTTCCTCTAAATTGTCAGCAAAAGTAGCAAGCAATTGCTCATTATCATGCAATTTTTGCTCCAACTCTTTTACTTCATTCACAAATTGCATTAAAGCTTCTGTACTTGACTCAATCTCACCATCGTAAATTTTAGCTTTCTCTGTTAATTCAACAATTAACTGCTCAAGTTGCGCACAATGCGTCGTAGCATTTTGCTTTCTCTCTTTTAACAACTCGCGCTGCCCTTCTAGTTTTTCTAGCTCTTTACTAGAAAGAAGAAGTACCTCTTGCAACGAGTCTACAGACTCATCTACCGCTTGTAATTGTCCTCGTAATTCCTCAAGTTCTTCTTCACTTTTTTGTAAATTCGTTGACATTTTAGCTTCTTCGTTTTTATTATGCCCAAACTGATTTCGAAGTGCTTCCCATTTCTCATGCAATTCTTCAATTTCATGGACAATAAGCGCAGCTTCTACTTTCTCTAATTCTTCTTTATTCTCAAGATAATCTTTCGCAATAGAAGCTTGTCTTTCTAAAGGTTCTACTTGACTACTTAATTCATGAATTATATCTTGTACACGATTTAAGTTTTCTTGTGTTTCTTCTAATTTTCCTTCAGCTTTCTTTTTGCGAAGTTTGTATTTTAGTACGCCTGCCGCTTCTTCAAATACACCTCGACGCTCTTCTGACTTACTACTTAAAATCTCTTCCACTTTCCCCTGGCTAATAATTGAAAAAGCTTCTCTCCCCATACCAGAGTCCATAAATAAATCAATAATATCTTTCAATCTACATGATTGTTTATTAATATAAAAATCACTTTCACCTGAACGAGATACACGACGTGTTACACACACCTCATTGTATTCAATTGGTAAACGTTGATCTTCATTATTTAAAGTTATTGTTACTTCAGCAACATTAACCGCTCTCCTCGTATCACTGCCTGCAAAAATAATATCCTCCATCTTTGCACCACGTAATGATTTTGCAGATTGTTCACCAAGTACCCAGCGAATTGCATCAGTAATATTACTTTTCCCGCTTCCATTAGGTCCTACTACAGAAGTTACACCCGGGACAAAATCAACAGATACACGCTCAGCAAAAGACTTAAACCCTGCTATTTCTAATCTTTTTAAAAACACGAAAGGCCTTCCTCCTATTCTCCGTCGTTATAAATGTTCTCTATACAAAAACAAGCTATTATACGGATTTACCTTCTTTTTATTTACAAACAAAAAGAAAGTTTCATTCTATGCATAAGGAATCCCCCTCATTCAAAGGGGGATTCCTTATAGTTGTTCTTTTAATTTTTTCAATGCTTCTGCAGCAGCTTGTTGCTCTGCTTCTTTTTTCGACTTACCACTACCAAGACCTAAAGCTACGTTATTTAACGTAACACGTGACACAAATTCTCGATTGTGAGCTGGTCCTTTTTCTTGCAAAATTTGATACTCAACATTGCCACTACCATCACGCTGAATCAATTCTTGTAACTGACTCTTATAATCCATCACATGAGAAAAAGCACCCTCATTAATTTTCGGATATACAATTTCTTTTAAGAATTCCCAAACTGTTTCTAACCCTTGATCAAGATAAAGGGCACCAATAAACGCTTCAAAGACATCCGCTAATAAAGCTGGTCGTTCACGTCCACCTGTCATTTCTTCACCTTTTCCTAATAAAACAAGGCTACCAAATGACAATTCGTTCGCAAAACGAACAAGAGATGGCTCACATACAATAGCTGCACGTAGTTTTGTTAACTCTCCTTCGCTCATTGTCGGATATTTTTGAAACAGATACTGCGATACAGTAAGTTCCAATACTGCATCTCCAAGAAATTCAAGACGCTCATTATCTTCATGCGGTTTTTTTCGATGCTCATTCACATACGATGAATGCGTAAATGCTTGAATCAATAATTTTTCATCTGTAAACGTAATACCTATCTTTTCTTGAAACACTTTAAATGCTTCACGATATTTTGTTTCGTATTTTTTTTCTCTATATTTTCGGTACGGCATAGGTCCCTCCAGATATAAGCCAGAAAGCCCCGCTAAAAAACGGGACTTCACTTAAGCATTATAGATGACTCTCTATGTAAGTCACAGCATCGCCAACAGTAGCAATCTTTTCAGCATCTTCATCAGAAATTTCCATTTCGAATTCATCTTCTAATTGCATTACAAGTTCTACTACATCTAGGGAGTCTGCTCCTAAATCTTCCTTGAAGCTTGCAGCTGGTACTACCTCAGTCTCTTCTACTCCTAAACGATCAACGATGATTTTTGTTACGCGCTCTAAAACATCTGCCATTCCATTCACCTCCCCTCAAATATTATATTAAATATTGACCAAAAAAACTAGGTGAAATCGATTCTTTTATTACATTACCATACCGCCATCAACATTTAACGTTTGACCTGTAACATATTTGCTTTGATCAGAAGCAAAAAACGTTACAGCATTCGCGATATCTTGCGCTTCACCAAATTGAGCAGCTGGAATAACTTTTAACATTTCGGCTTTAATATTCTCATCTAGTACATCAGTCATATCAGTCGCAATAAAGCCTGGCGCAATTGCATTCACAGTAATATTTCGACTTGCTAACTCTTTTGCAGATGTTTTTGTTAATCCAATAACACCCGCTTTAGCAGCAACATAATTAGCTTGCCCTGGGTTTCCTATAACACCCACAACAGAAGCGATATTTATAATTCTACCGTGACGTTGACGCATCATATAACGAGATACTGCTTTTGTACATAAGAATACACCTTTTAAGTTTGTATTAATAACTGTATCCCATTCTTCTTCTTTCATACGCATTAATAAATTATCTTTTGTTACACCAGCATTATTTACAAGAATATCAACTTGTCCAAATGTATCTACTGTTTGTTTCACCATATTTGTAACATCATCAGCATTTGCAACATCTGCTTTTACCGCAATTGCATCAGAACCTAATTTCTTAATTTCATCTACTACTTCATTTGCTTTTTGTTCATTACCTGCATAATTTACTACTACATTTGCCCCTTGTTTCGCTAAATCGATCGCAATCGCGCGACCAATTCCACGTGAAGCGCCAGTTACTAATGCTACCTTCCCTTTTAACATCAGTTTTCTCCTCTCAAATTTGAAATGGTATCTTTTAATGTCTCTTCATCATATATCGCATATGCTTTCACTGATGAATCAATTGACTTCATAAGTCCAGCAAGTACTTTTCCAGGTCCAATTTCAATAAATGTATCTACTCCCTGCTTCACCATACATTCAATAGACGGGTACCATAATACAGGCGAATAAAGCTGTTCGATTAACTTTTCTTGAATGTCGGCACCACGTGTAATAACATCCGCCGTAACATTTGCAATAACAGGAATATTCGTATCATGGATTGTAATTTCATTTAAAACACTTTGGAACTTCTCAGCTGCCGGCTTCATAAGTGAAGAATGGAATGGCCCACTTACTTTTAGTGGAATTGCTCTCTTTGCACCATTTTCTTTCGCTCTTTGAGAAGCAAGCTCTACGCCTTGCTTCGTTCCAGAAATTACAATTTGCTTCGTACTATTCATATTAGCGATTTGCACTGCATATCCTTCACTTGTTACTTCTTCTGTAACTTGTTTCAGCATATGTGGGTCAGCACCTAATATAGCTGCCATTGCACCTTCCCCGCCCGGAACAGCTTCTTCCATATATTCCCCGCGTTTCCTTACAGCATATACCGCATCTTCAAAAGTTAATGCACCAGCTGCTACAAGAGCGCTATATTCACCTAAACTATGACCAGCGACAAAGTCAGGTGTAATGTCATACTCTTTCAAAGCTGTCAAAATAGCAAAACTCGTTGTTAATAATGCAGGCTGAGCATTTGTTGTTAATGTAAGCTTTTCCTGCGGTCCTTCAAAAATCACTTCTGAAAGTGAATCTTGTAACACCTCATCTGCTTTTGCAAACACTTTTGCAACCTCTTTATTATTCTCTGCTAATTGTTTACCCATTCCAACTGCCTGTGAACCTTGGCCCGGAAAAAGAAATGCTATTTTTCCCATTTCAAATCCTCCTCTTATTGGAGTGACTCTTTCTCCATTACGCTTGAAATTGTAGGAATTACTTCTTTCGCTACCATTTCTCTCGTTTGACGAATCGCACTAAATATCGACTGGTCATTAGAAGAACCGTGAGCCTTAATGACAGGTGCTTTCAATCCAAATAATGCAGCTCCCCCATACTCCGAATAATCCATTTTATCTTTTAATACCATAAGTTTTGGCTTTAATACCGCCGCTGCTAATTTGCTCGTAAACGAACTCATTAGTTGTTCTTTCAACATAGAGAATAGCGCAAGTGCTGTTCCTTCTAATGATTTCAACGCTACATTCCCTGTAAAACCATCACATACAACAACATCTGCTACACCTTGCAATAAATCTCTCGATTCAACGTTCCCAACGAAATTAATTGGCGCATCCTTAAGCATTGCAAATACTTGCTTTGAAAGCTCGTTTCCTTTTCCATCCTCTGTTCCAACGTTTAATAGTCCAACACGAGGATTTTCAATTCCTCTTACCTTCTCAGCATAAACAGATCCCATTACTGCATATTGATATAAATGAATTGGTTTTGCATCAACATTTGCTCCAACATCTAACATAACAAAACCTTTTCCATCTACAGTTGGCATTGTAGGCGATAAAGCTGGTCGCTCAATTCCTTCCATACGACCGACAACAAATAATCCAGCTGCCATTAAAGCTCCTGTACTACCTGCGGATATACAAGCGTCTGCTTCTCCATCCTTTACTTGCTGTGCCGCAAGTACCATTGAAGCTTGTTTTTTTCGACGAACCGCTCTTACTGGTTCCTCCGTCGATTCTATTTTTTCGTCTGTATGAAGAATAGTAATTCGTTCATCACTCGTTAAATATTGACGAATTTCCTCTTCTTTCCCTACTAACGTAATATGTAGATCAGAATATTCCTTAATAGCTTTCATTGCCCCTAATACTACAGCCTTTGGAGCGTGATCTCCGCCCATTGCATCTATTGCGATTTTCATAAGTTGTTACCTTCCTCACTATAATTACTAGATCGATACATTTCAAAAGTGCCTGTAAAAACAAGTTCTTCTCCAACGAAGCTACGCACTTTGACAACCGTCCGTCCCTTATCATTCTCTACGTCTTCAACACGCGCTTTTGCAACAACACGCTCTCCTAATTTTACAGGGCGAATGTATCGAATGGTAGACTTTGCAGTTAAAGCTAATTCTTCATCAATAACCGCAACAGCTAGTGAGTTTGCTTGCGCAAACAGATGATGCCCACGGGCAATTTGATTTCTTTTAAATACATGTTCTACCTTTACTTCAAAGATAGAGATTGCATGTCTATCTAATTCAATATCAATAATTTCTCCGACAACCTCTTCTAACGGTAAAGATTTCACATCTTCTTCATGTTGCTTTGTAGCTACATGTTTAATTCTCTCTCTTAATTCAGGAATAGACAATTCCATACGATCCAGTCGTACTGTTTGTATACTCACTTGAAATTTTTCCGCTAAATCTTCATCCGTAATAAAAGGATTTGATTCGATTGTTTGTTGTAATAATTCTTGTCTTTCTTTTTTACTTCTTCTTTTCTTCATACCGCACCATCCATTTTTATGACTAGGTACTAACAGTAGTATATAATCATTAAAAGTAGAATGCAACAAAAATTTTTGTTGACTCCCTTTAATCGAGCTTCTCTCCTTGGAACACACCTGTCCCATCAAGATACGTACGCAAGGCAGCGTACTGATCATTGTGCCAAAATGCTTCTGAATCTACTAGTATCGCCGCATCTTGCCTTGCTGTTTCTAACGCTCGATAATCGTGTACCATGTCAGCAACCTTAAATTCTGGTAAGCCACTTTGCTTACTCCCAAAGAAATCTCCAGGACCTCGTAATTCTAAATCTTTTTCTGACAATACAAATCCATCATTTGTTTCAGTCATTATGCGCATTCTTTCTTTTCCTGTTTCTGATTTAGGGTCTGCTATTAATAAACAATATGATTGTTCACTACCACGCCCGACACGCCCTCTAAGCTGATGAAGCTGCGATAAACCGAAACGTTCTGCATCATAAATAACCATCACAGTCGCATTCGGTACGTTCACACCCACCTCAACAACCGTTGTCGATACAAGAATTTGCACTTTATTTTCACTAAACTGGCCCATTATCTCTTCTTTTTCCTGAGACGATAATCTCCCATGCATCAATCCAACTTGGCATTTCCCTTGGTAATGATGCGTCAGCATACTATGTAAGTCGATAGCATTTTGCACATCAAGTTTCTCAGATTCTTCAATTAGAGGACAAATAACGTATGCCTGTCTTCCTTTTTTTATTTCCTTCTCAACAAAACCGAGGACGCGATCTAACATATCATGTTTTGCCCAGTATGTTTCAATCACCTTTCTACCTGCTGGCATCTCATCGATTATCGAAACATCCATCTCTCCAAATGCAGTAATTGCAAGCGTACGCGGAATTGGTGTCGCTGTCATAAATAATACATCTGGACTTTCACCTTTCTCCCGTAAAACTCGGCGCTGCGCTACACCAAATCGATGCTGTTCATCTGTAATAACGAGACCCAACCTATGAAATATAACTTCATCTTGAATTAAAGCGTGCGTTCCAACAAGAATATCTATTTCTCCTTGTTCTAACTTCGCTAAAATTTCTCGGCGTCTTGCACCTTTAACAGAACTTGTTAGCAGTTCCACCTTCATACCAAAATGCGAAAACGTTTCAGCAAGCGACTGATAATGTTGCTCAGCTAAAATTTCTGTAGGAACCATTAAAGCACCTTGATAATGAGCTAATTTCGATGCATAAAGGCCAATCGCAGCAACAACTGTTTTCCCAGAACCAACGTCACCTTGTAATAGTCGGTTCATCCGATAAGGAGATGTCATATCTTTTAAAATTTCATCTACAACTCGGCGCTGCGCACCAGTTAACGGGAACGGCAGTGCATCGATAAATTCTTGTAATTCTACTGACGGAATCTCTTTCTTCGTCCCTTTTGAATTTTCCCTCTCCATTTTCCTCAGTGTTTGCATTTTCAGCTGAAATAAGAAAAATTCCTCATATACAAAACGGCGACGCGCTTGCTTTAAATCCTCCTGTCCTACCGGAAAATGCAAAGCCTTAAGTGCTTCATATCTTGGTAATAATTTATACCGGCCTAACAAACCATCCGGTAACACTTCGACTATAGAATCTCCATATTCCTTTAACGCTTGAGCAATAAAACGACGCATCTGTTTTACTGTAAGTTTCCCCTTTACTGAGTAAACAGGCTCCACTTCTTGTTGACGTACAACTGGCCCAAAATGAAGTTCTGATACAGCAATTGTTTGACGATGTTGATCCCATTTACCAGTAATCGTTACCGTTTCATCTAACGTTAATTTTTGCTTATAGTAAGGCCTATTAAAACATACCGCCGTAATTAAATAACGACCGACGAGAACACGAACTGTTAGACGCGATTTCTTCTTACCATAATATTGCAGCAAAGGAGCACTATGAACCTTCCCTTCAACCGTTACACGTTCATCATGCTTTACTTCAGCAAGATCTTTCATCGCATAATCTTCATAACGGTACGGAAAATGTTCTAATAGATGAGAAACTGTATAAATCCCCATCTCATGTAGTAACTCAGATGTTTCTCCTCCGATCCCCTTTACATCCGTAACAGGAACTTGTACAACATCATTCAAGATTCTCACACCCCGTCACATTATTTTCTTTATTGCATTTTATTTGAGTACCAATTAGCATCTGTAATCGCTCTCTTTCACCTTATATATTCTATCATAGGCATTCTAAGAGAAACTACTCAAATCCCTTATATAAAACAAGTAAAAAAGAGCCTCACTATTAGCAGCAAGGCTCTTTTCTCTCTTCAATATGCTAGCCTTTTGAATAAAAACTAGTAATAAACTTCATATTACTACTTCTTATCCATTAGCAAGTAAGTAATCCATTTATTTTCAAAACAAATCTTATCTTATTCTACAGAGAAGATGAAAGAATACACTGGTTGGTTTCCAGCATGCACTTCTACTTCTGCATCTTCAAATTTCTCTTCTACAAATTCAACTAACTCCGCTACTTCTTCGTCAGTTGCATCTTCACCTTGTAGAATCGTTACGATTTCAGAATCTTCATCAATAAGCGCTTCTAGTAATTGCTTCGCAGCTCCTACTTTTTCAGCATTTGTAGATACAATTTTTCCATCTGCAATACACATGAAGTCATCTTTTTGAATTGCTACACCATCAATTTCCGTATCACGTACAGCATACGTAATTTGACCTGTTTTCACATGAGATAAAGCTTCTTGCATGTTTTCTTCATTCTCTTCTAACGTTCCAACTGGGTTAAATGCTAACATTGCTGCCATACCTTGAGGAACTGTTTTCGAACGAACAACAATAACTTCTTGATCTACAACTGATGCCGCTTGTTCTGCTGCCATTACAATATTTCCGTTATTCGGTAAAATAATGATTTTTTCAGCATTTGCTTCTTCAATTGCCTTCACGATATCCTCCGTACTTGGATTCATCGTTTGACCACCTTCGATAACTTTCGTTGCGCCGATGCTCTCAAATAAAGTTTTAATACCAGACCCCATTGCCACAGTTACGATACCATATGGTTGTTTTTCTTTCGATTGAGCTGGTTGTTCAGGAACCATAGCAGGTTCATCTAATAAAGCAGTATGCTGTTCACGCATATTTTCTACTTTAATCTTAATTAAACTACCGTATTTTTGCCCGTAGTTCATAGCGTCTCCAGGATGTTCTGCGTGGATATGAACTTTTACAATTTCATCATCAGACACAACTAGTAGAGAATCACCATGTACACTAATATCTTCACGGAATTTTTGTTCAGAGAAATTATGCTCTTTAACCTTTTCAGCCTCTAATTTCACCATGAACTCCGTACAATATCCATACTTAATATCTTCTGTACTCAATTGGCTTTGTACACTACGGTGATGTTCTGCGCGTACCATCTCATTCATAGATGTTTGCGTCGGTGCATCAGAAGAAATCGTTTCTCCTTTTAAGTCAGCTAAAAATCCTTCGTATACCACTACAAGACCTTTACCACCGCTATCTACAACGCCAACTTGTTTTAATACAGGTAATAAATCTGGCGTACGATTTAACGATGCGTTTGCTTCTTTCACAACGTCTTCCATAAACAAAACAAAGTCGCGCTGTTTTTTCGCAACTGTTACTGCATATTTAGCCGTTTCTCTTGCAACCGTTAAAATCGTTCCTTCAATCGGTTTCATAACCGCTTTATAAGCCGCCTCTACTCCAGCTTCTAGTGCTGCAGCAAAATCAACTGTTGTTAATTCTTCTTTTTGTTCAATGGATTTAGAGAAACCACGGAACAACTGAGATAGAATAACTCCAGAGTTACCACGAGCTCCCATTAATAATCCTTTGGCTAAACTTACGCCGACTTTACCAGCATGCTGTGAAGGATTTGCTTTCACTTCACGCGCACCTGAAGTCATAGATAAGTTCATGTTTGTACCGGTATCGCCATCTGGAACTGGAAATACGTTTAATGCATCAACAAGCTGAACATTATTTGTTAAATTATTCGCTCCTTGCATGATCATTTGTGATAAACGTTTTCCATCAATTTTTTGAATTGACACAGATTTTCCTCCTTAATGCACATTACAAGTTTATTACTTTAACTCCTTGTACGTAGATGTTTACAGAATCTACTGCTAGTCCTACAGTTTGATCTAATGTATATTTCACTTTCGTCTGCACATTATGTGCCACTTCTGAAATTTTCGTACCATAGCTCACAATAATATACATATCAATATGTACTTCATCTTCATCTTTACGAACAATAACACCTCTAGTGAAGTTTTCTTTTCGTAAAATGTCTGTTAATCCATCTTTTAACTGATTTTTTGATGCCATACCTACGATACCGTAGCAATCTACCGCGGCACCTCCAGCAATTGTTGCAATTACATCTGTACTAATATCAATTTGACCGTACTTCGTTTTAATTTCAATTGACATCTCGTTTCCCCCTTCATAAATGGTGAAAGTGAGCTAGACTACTTTAGTTACTATCATATAATCTTTTTAAAGAAAATTCCATCGTTCTTTCTTTTCACTCTCATATTTTATGTTTTAAATTACACTTTTTTATGATGAGCAAAATAGTCCATTGTTATTATACAACATGTACCACTATAATATGTCAAGCAATTTTTATGGATTTTAACTTTTCTTCATTGACATATAGTGTCAAGTAAATTTTCTTGATTTCTTTTTTCTACGGTGTTGCATTCTCTTTTTAGTTGTGTTAAATTATAGTAGTGTTTTTAGCATCGCATAAAAGACTAACATTGAAAAATTACGTATGGTAAGGTATCAAGGGAGGGAAATATAAATGGCTCGTGTTTGTGCTATTACTGGAAGAAAAGCTCGTTCTGGTAACTCTCGTTCTCACGCAATGAACGCTACAAAACGTAAGTGGGGCGCTAACCTTCAAAAAGTTCGCGTACGCATCGACGGAAAAGTTCAACGTGTTTACGTTTCTGCTAGAGCATTAAAATCTGGCAAAATCGAACGTGTTTAATAATAAAAAAAAGAGCCGATAGGCTCTTTTTTTACTATAACAATGGAAAAAGCACCGGTGATAGGTGCTTTTTTTAATCTTTTTTGAAGGTATTTAACATTGCACGAACAATTCCACCAAGAAATTTAGGTAACTTAATTGTATAAAATCTCATGGTTTCCCTCCTAATCCCCATTACTCCACTTGGTCACTATATGATGTAAGGAGCAAAATTGTTTCTTCAATCAGTGCTTCTTATCAACATTAATATGCCAGAAGTAAATGAAAAAGTACCTTTTTCCTCAACGAGTTCGTTACTAATACAAAGTGTTGATCCCCACTCTATTGTTTTATTAGTAAGAGGGTACTTAAAACCAAACAATGTAATCCCTTCCACTATTTCAGTAACTGGTACAAAAGATACATAAGGAAAATTTTTATTTTCTTCAATTATATGTGTACCCACTTTTTTAACTGTTATTTCATTTTTATTGTCCACAATACACATTTCTATCTCTACTTCTAACCCTTTTAAAAGCATTTGTATATTTGCCAAACCGTGATCAAGTCTTCCACCGGTAGCACCAAAAATACGAATTAGTGCCGGCTTCTGTCCTAATGCCCAGTTGATTGCAATTTCTAAATCCGTTTGATCTTTTTCCCGCGGAACAATATGTAATTCGTTCGTTTGCTGTCCCATCCATACTAATTCTTCTTCAGTAACTGAATCGTAATCTCCAAACGCAACAGCCGGGGTAATCCCTTTCTTTAATAGACGGTATACTCCCCTATCAACCGCAGCCCACACTACTTCCTCATTCTCATATCGAGCAAAATCTGCGCAATATTCCGAAGGTCCTCCTGCCAAAATATGAATAATCATTTTTTCTTCCCCTTCCATTGTAAAAAGGCAATCTGCCATTCGGTAGATTGCCTTTTTACATATTTTTACCCTATCCTATGAATACCTTACTAGGATAAAAGTTCATCACTACCCACGAATTACGCGAATTGCTTCACCGCGGTCTTTTTGATTGTATACTGCTGATCCAGCTACAAGTACATTTGCTCCTGCTTCCACACAAAGTCTTGCTGTTTCAGCATTTACACCACCATCAACTTCAATTTCTACTTCTAGATTGCGCTCTTTCACCATGTCTGCAACTTGTTTAATTTTCGGTAATACAGAATGGATAAACTTCTGTCCACCAAATCCAGGGTTTACTGTCATAAGTAATACCATATCTATATCTTCTAATACATGCTCAATCACTGAAACTGGCGTATGTGGATTTAATACAACGCCCGCTTTAATACCGTGAGATTTAATTAACTGAATTGTACGATGCAGATGTGGACACGCCTCTACGTGAACAGTAATAATATCCGCTCCCGCTTCTGCGAAAGTCGGGATATAGTTATCAGGATTTTCAATCATTAAATGTACATCTAATGGTAATGATGTAATTGGACGGATAGCTTCTACAATTAATGGTCCAATCGTAATATTTGGTACGAAATGTCCATCCATTACGTCAACGTGAATGTAATCCGCTCCACCCTTTTCTACATCTTTAATCTCTTCCCCTAATTTTGAAAAATCTGCTGATAAAATCGATGGTGCAATTTTAATCATAACTAATACCTCGGCTTTCTCTCTCTAATTTCTTCTACGAATTGTTTATAGTTCTTATAGCGATATTCTGTAATCTTCCCTTCTTCAACCGCAGCTTTCACAGCACATTTCGGTTCAGAAAGATGTGTACACCCTCTAAATTTACAGTATTGGCTCGCTTCTTTCAACTCTGGAAAACAATATGTAAGATCTTCTACTTCTATATCAATGAAATCTAGTGAACTAAAACCCGGTGTATCTGCTACTAGTCCACTCCCAATTGCAATTAATTCTACGTGTCTTGTCGTATGCTTCCCGCGTCCTAAATGGGAGGAAATATCATTTGTTTTCAGCTCTAATTCTGGACGTAGCACATTAAGCATTGAAGATTTCCCAACACCAGATTGACCCGCAACAACAGAAACACAATTTTCTAAGTATGGTTTTAATATATCAATACTTTCTGACATATTAATAGAAGTAAATAAAACATCATAACCCATCTCACGATAATCATTCGCATAAGCTTCAACAGTTGCTTTCATCTTTTCATCTACTAAATCCATCTTGCTAATACAAATAATTGGCTTAATGTTATGATATTCAATCAGCACTAAAAATCGATCTAACAGTCCAGGATTAAAATCTGGTTCTACTGCAGAGAACACAAGGATCGCTTGATCGACATTAGCAATAGGAGGTCTAACAAGTTCATTTTTTCGATCAAACACTTCAAGCACATAACCTTCAGTTGGATTATCTGCCTGAAAAACAACTTGGTCTCCTACAAGTGGTGTAATTTTATTTTTTCTAAATACACCTCGCCCACGACATTGCGTAACCCCTTCTTCATGCTGCACGTAATAAAACCCACTTAAAGCTTTTATAATTTTTCCTTCTGGCATAGAATTCTCCTTTTTTGTATAAGGTGATGCTGAATTTAAAAATGAATGGATTTAAATTTTCCAAATAACGATTTCAAAACCTACCATATATACTTTCGCTAATATACATTAAATTTCCCATTAAATGCAAAAAAACATTTACAGCTGCATCACTTTACTAGCTTTTTGAATCATATATTTTTGCCTGCTATACCGTCCACTTTGTAGACAGCATAACAGGCAATAATAATAAGTAGACTTTCACTATTATTGAGTTGGATATGGTACTTCTTTATCAATAATCGTTACTCCATCTCGTACAATTTTATAGTGTCCCTTTGAACCTTCTTGAATTACAAATTCTAAAGAAATAGTCGCTGATTCAGTAATTGTTCTCGTTTCAACCGGTCTATCCATTTTTTGCTGCATGTCTTCTTTATAAATTTCTATTGTTTGCGGCTTTTTTTCACCTGTTACAGCAGGCTCATATGGGATAGAGATATTGTCCACTTTTACCGTTTTAGTCACTTTAGGCTTTTGACCATCAGAGATAATAATAGTTACTTTATCTCCCTCTTTTAATGGTGTACCTGGTTTTGGAAATTGCGAAATTACAAGTCCTTTTTCGACTGAATCTGAGTACTCTCGTTTTATATCTGACGTTAGTTTTCTCTCATTCAAATAACCAGTTACACTATTTTCAGTCCACCCCGAAAAGTCACCTGGTCTAATTTGATAAGGACCTTTACTTACCCAGATTTTCAGTTCTTGCTCCGCTTCTATAACCATTTGATCAGGCGTCGGAATTTGCTCTACAATTTCACCTTTCGGCTTATCATTTTCAATATAATTTACTGTAACTTGTTTATATTTTTCTTCTAACTCAGCTTTTACACTCTCAAAGTTTTGCCCTGTGAAATTCGCCATCTTACTTTTCTTTTTTCCACCTGATTGATAGATAGTAATTTTAGCGTTTTCTTTTACGACTCTTCCTGCTACAGGTTCCGTTTTTATTACATCCCCAACTTCAACATCATCTGTATATACAATATTAGGCTCCGTCACCTCAAAGCCCTTTTCTACTAACGTATTTACAGCTGTCGTGTATTTCATACCAGCCACATCAGGAACTTTCACATCTTTCGGAATAAATAATCCTGGAATAACCGTAAGCGCTAATGTTATTCCTATTGCTAAAAATAAAAATGTTGAAATTAAAACTTTAAGCCACTTGTTACTCCGTTTTTTCTTCTTATCTAACTCAGCTGCTTCTGCTCTTATCGGTTCTTCCACCTTACTCCCTTTTAAAACAATCGTTTCATCACTTACATTTTCAAATAATTGTTCTTGTTGAATAATCGGAATCGCTTTCGTCGCTTCCATATCTTCTGGTATGTAAAATGGTTGCTCATTTATCCTCTCTGGATATAGCGCAGTTTCAATATCTCGCTTCATCGCATTGGCAGATTGATATCGATGGAAAGGATCTTTTGCAGTTGCCTTTAATATAATATTTTCAACACTTTGCGGAATATTTTCATTCCATCTTTTTGGTGATGGGATTTCACTTTGTAAATGTTTTAAAGCTATAGCAACAGCAGATTCGCCAGAAAACGGTTGTCTTCCTGTTAACAATTCAAACATAACTATTCCAAGAGAATAAATATCCGATTGTTTATTTGCTATCCCGCCACGTGCCTGTTCTGGTGATAAATAATGGACTGAACCCAGTACTGAATTTGTATGTGTAATTGTTGTTGCACTTGTAGCTGTCGCAATTCCAAAATCTGTTACTTTTATTATTCCATCAGCTCGAATTAAAATATTGTGCGGCTTTATATCACGATGCACAATTTCAAAATGATGGGCGTGTGCCATGGCGGATGTTAACTGCTCCATAATATCAAGAGCTTCTCCTATAGGTAACATACCTCGCTCAATTATGTATTGCTTCAATGTTTGCCCGGGTACATATTCCATGACAAGATAATATATACCATCTTCTTCTCCGACATCATACATATTCACAATATTTGGATGCGACAACGTTGTAACAGACTGCGCTTCTCGATGGAAACGTTTAATAAACTCTTCGTTATTTGAGTAGTCGAGTCTTAATATTTTTACCGCTACATCTCGGCCAAGTATATCATCATGAGCTAAATATACATTGGCCATTCCGCCACCACCAATCATTTTCAGCAGCTTATAACGGTCATTTAAGCGTTTTCCAATCAGCACGTTGCACTTCACCTACTTTCGTTTGTCGAACCCGCATAATCAATAAGAACAAGTGTGATATTATCTTCTCCACCGCGATCATTCGCCAATTGAATGAGACGCTGCCCTTTACCTTCAAGCTGTTCATTTAACTGTAAAATTTGTTGCATATCATCAATAGAAACTTTGTTTGATAACCCATCAGAGCAAAGAAGTAATTGATCATCTTCCTCAAGCACCAACGTTTTAACATCTAATCCAACTTTTTCTTCTGTTCCTAGCGCTCTTAATAACACATTCTTTTTCGGATGATACTCTGCATCTTCCTTTGAAATTTCACCATGTCTCACAAGCTCATTTACAAGCGAATGATCTTCCGTTACAAGCGTCATTTCTCCTTCTGATACCATATAGCAACGACTATCTCCTATATGCCCTATCGTCACAAAACTTGGTGTACAAACAGCTATTATAAGCGTTGTTCCCATACCATTACATTCTACATTTTGCTGAGCGTATTCATATATGCGCTCATTAATAATCCCAACACTAGTATGTAACCATTGTTCTACTTTTTTCGGTTCATTCATATTATGCGTTTGCTTCCAATAATCATGGAATAATTGAATGGCCATCGAGCTAGCTACATCACCAGCTCGATGACCTCCCATTCCATCTGCTACTACCGCTAAAACATTTCCATCTAAATTGTGAAAAACTCCTGCACTATCTTCATTATGTTGACGAACTTTTCCTTTATCCGATAGAAATACGGCTTTCATCTCGTCACCTCGTCTCTTCTTTGCGCTCCTTCGCACGCAACTGACCGCAGGCTGCGTCAATATCATGACCTTGTTCACGGCGAATCGTTACATTCACTCCACGATCTTTTAACGTTTTCTCGAACAAGAAAATTTGCTCACGTGGTGTACGTACATAATCACGTTCAGGTACGTAGTTTACCGGGATTAAGTTTACATGACATTTTACACCTTTTAAGAGCGCAGCAAGCTCTTCAGCGTGCTCAACTTGGTCATTTTCTCCTCCAAATAATCCATATTCAAAAGTAATACGGCGCCCTGTTCTATTTACATAGTATTTAATAGCTTCCATTAAATCCGGTAATTTATAAGCACGGTTAATCGGCATTAATTTTGAACGTAATTCTGAGTTTGGAGCATGCAATGAAATCGCAAAATTAATTTGTAGTTCTTCTTCAGCAAACTTATAAATTTTCGGGATAATTCCACTCGTCGAAACAGTCATATGTCTAGCACCAATATGAAGTCCTTTTTCATGGTTAGTGATGCGTAAGAATCCCATTAAATTATCGTAATTATCAAATGGTTCTCCAATTCCCATAACAACAAGAGAACTTACACGTTCTTCTGTTTCATCAAGCGCACGCTGAACTTCTACTACTTGCGCTACGATTTCTCCAGCTTCTAGGTTTCGTTTTAGTCCACCAAGTGTCGAAGCACAGAACGTACATCCAATACGACAACCAACTTGCGTTGTTACACAAATGGAATTTCCATATTCATGTCGCATTAATACCGTTTCAATAGAATATCCGTCATATAATTGGAATAAGAATTTAATCGTTCCATCTGAAGACGTTTGTTTTACTAACGTGTTTAAAGTAGTAATATCAAAGGAATTCGACAATTTATCACGCAATCCTTTAGAAAGGTTTGACATATCCTCATAATTTTTTACACGTTTTTTATATAGCCAGTCAAAAATTTGTCCAGCGCGGAACTTCGGTTCTCCTTGTTCCTTTAACCAATCTTGCATTTCATGAAGTTGTAAAGAGTAAATTGATGGTTTCTTCGTTTCTACATTTTTCTTTTGTTTTCTTACAGTTGTTTCCATGATGCTACACCTTCTTCCTTAAACAAGCAATATAAAAGCCATCCGTTGCAAAATAATGCGGTAAAATTTGTACTTGACCTTCATTAATATACGGACTTAATTTTTCTGGCATACGTTCTTTTATCGTAGTATCCCATTCAAATTCAGGATGTTCTTTTAAAAATTTATCTATTACTTGTTCATTTTCTATTTTCTCAATTGTGCACGTACTATAAACAAGACGACCGCCTTGTTTTAATAATGGTGCTATTTTTTCTAGTATCGCAAGTTGAATCGTCGATAATCTTTCACTATCGCCTTTATCTTTTCCTAACTTAATATCAGGCTTACGTCTAATTACACCAAATCCAGAACACGGTGCATCTACCAATATTTTATCAAACGTTTCATTTGCAAAGTGCTCTTGCACTTTTCTAGCATCTAGCGCTTTTGTTTCGACATTTTCTAGACCAAGTCGCTCTGCTTGCTGTTTAATTAAACGTACTTTGTGTGCATGTAAATCAAGGGACATTACTTTACCAGTTCCCTTTAAACGCTCTGCTATATGCGTAGTTTTACCACCAGGAGCCGCACAACTATCAAGAACTGTCTCTCCCTCATTTGGTTCTAAAGCGCGTGCTACAAGCATAGAACTTTCATCTTGAATAGAAAGAAATCCTTTTTTAAACGCTTCTGTATGCGCTACATTTCCTCTTTCAATCTGAATTGCATCATCTGACAAGTCACCACGTTTTGCTTCTATACCTTCACTTGCCAACAACTCAATCGCTTCTTCTACCGTTACCTTATCAACATTCACACGTGCTGTTGGTACAGGTGGTAACATGTTTACTTCGCACATTTTCTCTGCAGTTTCTAAGCCATATGCAGAAGTCCACTCTTGTACAAGCCAAACTGGATGACTCGTCGCAATTGCAAGACGTTCTACTGGATCCTTGATTTCATCTACAGAAGGCACACCTTCTCTCTGAATCGAACGTAATACACCGTTCACCATACCAGCAATTCCTTTATGCCCGCGACGCTTTGCAATCTCAACCGCTTCATGAATAGCCGCTCTTTCTGGCACTCGGTCTAAATAAATCATTTGATATAAAGATAAGCGAAGCAATACTCTTACCCACGCCTCAACCTTCTTTTTTAAAAAAGGCTGTAAATAATAATCTAATGTGTCACGACGTTGAATCGTTCCATATACAATTTCAGTTAATAAACCAATATCTTTTCTATCAATTGCACTTTTTTCAATTAGATTATTTAAAAGTAAGTTGCTATATGCACCACTTTTTTCCACTTGAATTAAACCATCAAGAGCTAATTCACGAACATTTTGTCTCATGCATTTTCTCCTAACTTCGTTCCAATTTCAGGTTTTGTTCCACGTAAAAATTGTGAACAACTCATACGCTTTTTACCAGAAGGTTGCAATTCAGTAATTTTAACACCTGTTTCATTACTAGTTGCTACAACAAAACCATCTTCTTCGATTGCAACAATCGTACCTGCTTCAGCCGGTTCAGTTACAGGCACTTTTTCTCCCCACCATACTTTAACAACTTGTCCTGCTAAAGTTGTATAAGCAACTGGCCATGGATTCAATCCGCGAATGTGATTGTATACTTCTTCACCTGTTTTTGTCCAATCAATTTTCTCTTGTTCACGTTTTATATTGTACGCAAACGTTACTTCTTCTTCGTTTTGTTTAATCGGTTCTAACTTACCTTGAATTAATAAAGGTACTGTTTTAGATAGAAGGTGTGCTCCGGCTTCACTTAATTTATCAAATAATGAGCCTGTCGTTTCACGCTCTTCAATTTCCACTTCCACTTGCGTTAAGATATCACCAGCATCCAATTTTTCTACCATATACATAATTGTAATACCAGTTTTTTCTTTACCTTCCATAATGGCATAATGAATTGGTGCACCACCACGAAGTTCAGGAAGTAAAGAAGCGTGGACATTAATACATCCATACTTCGGTGCTTCTAAAATTTCATTTGGTACAATCTGACCAAATGCAGCTGTTACAATTAAATCTGGCTCTAATGCCAATACTTTTTCATATTCATCTTTTTCACGAATTTTTAACGGCTGTAACACAGGGATACCATGTTTTTCCGCTTCAACTTTAACAGGTGTAGGTGTTAATACTTTTTTTCTACCTACCGGACGATCAGGTTGCGTCACAACACCTACTACCTCATAGCCATCTTCAATAAGACGACGAAGCACCGGCACTGAAAAGTCCGGTGTTCCCATAAACACTACTTTTATCATTTAAAAACCGCTCCTTTTAACACCTATTCTAGTTCGTTTTCTTCATAATATCTTGTCACTTTCGATGTAAATAAAACACCGTGTAAATGATCGATTTCATGTTGAATTGCACGCGCTAAAAATCCTTCCGCTTCTAATAAAAATACTTTCCCACGGCGATTTTGCGCTCTTACTTTAATATAATCGGCACGTTCTACTTCACCATAAAGTCCCGGGAAGCTTAAACAGCCTTCGGGACCTACTTGTTCACCACGTTTTTCTAATATTGATGGATTGATTAACTCGATTTTCCCAGTATCATCATCGACATCAACAACCGCTACTTGCAAGCTTACACCTACTTGAGGCGCAGCTAAACCGACTCCGTCCGCAATTAACATTGTTTCATGCATATCTTTCAACAATTTCACTAACTTTTTATCAAAGTTAATTACTCTTTCGCATGGTGTTTCTAACACTTCATTTGGATGCTTTATTATTTCTAAAACTGCCATATTTCCCTCCGCTACATTAACATTGTTGGATTAAAATCAATTGAGATTTGTAGCTCTTTTTGCATTTCTGCTTGATAATGTTCATTTACCATTTTGAGCACGTTCTTTAAGTTTGGTTCCCGTTTGTATTTTATCATGCATTGATAACGATATCTATCTTTTATCCTTGGAATTGCTGAAGCAACTGGTCCTAATACCATTGTTTGCTGTGAGCAATGCGTTCGTAAATACGAGGCAATTTTTTCCGTCACTTGCACCGCTTTTAATAATTCTGGATGAGATACGGTTATGAGTACAACATAGTAATATGGGGGATATTGTCTTGTTCGCCTCATTTGCATTTCTTGGTCAAAAAACACATCATATTGTTGGTTCTTCGCTAACTCTATACTGTAATGTTCTGGCGTATACGTTTGAATCACAACTTCCCCTGGCAATTCATGTCTACCCGCTCGTCCACTTACTTGCGTCAATAACTGATATGTCTTTTCACTTGCTCGAAAATCAGGTAAGTGAAGCATCGTATCTGCAGTTAAAACCCCAACAAGCGTTACTTTCGGAAAATCTAATCCTTTAGCAATCATTTGTGTTCCAAGTAATATATCTGCTTTTTCTTCCCCAAACGCCTTTAATAATTTTTCATGCATTCCTTTTCGACTTGTCGTATCTACATCCATTCGAATGACTCGCGCCTCTGGAAATAGTTTTGTAATTTCTTCTTCTACCTTTTGTGTACCTGTACCAAAGAAACGAATGTATGTACTTTGACAAGCAGGACACTCAGTTGGCATATTTTCTTCGTAACTACAATAATGACATTTTAAACGATGATTCATTTTATGATATGTCAATGAAATATCACAATGCGGACATTGTACAACATACCCACAATCACGGCACATAACAAATGTAGAATGACCTCTTCTATTTAAAAAGAGTACCATCTGTTCTTTCTTTTCTAATCGATCTGCTATTTTTTCATGCAGCACCTTAGAAAACATTGATCGATTCCCGTCACGAAGTTCTTCTCGCATGTCAACAATCTCTACCGTTGGTAAAGCTTGTTCATTCATACGTTTTTCCATTGTTAGTAGTTCATAAACACCTTTTTTCGCCCTTGCAAACGATTCAAGTGTTGGTGTCGCACTACCAAGAACGATAGGACATTTATGATATTGCCCTCTCCAGACAGCTACATCTCTTGCATGATACCTCGGATTATCTTCTTGTTTGTAACTTGATTCATGCTCTTCATCAATAATAATAATCCCTAAATTCTCAAAAGGCGCAAAAACGGCTGAACGCGCACCAACTACAACTTTCACTTCTTTTCTTAAAATCTTACGCCACTCGTCATACTTTTCTCCAACAGACAACGCACTATGAAGAACTGCAACTTGCGAGCCAAACCTACCTTTAAAACGATCCACCATTTGGGGCGTTAGTGCAATTTCAGGAACAAGAACGATGGCTTCTTTTCCTTTCTCGAGCACTGCTGCTATAGATTGTAAATATACTTCTGTCTTTCCACTTCCTGTAACACCATATAGTAAAAATGGATTATAAGTTTCATTTGTAATTGATGATAAAATCGGTGTAATAACTTGTTTTTGTTCCTCCGTAAGTGGAAATGGTTTCGTTTGTTCAAAATGATCATCGTCATACGGATTTCGGTATACTTCCACATACTTTTCTGAAATGAAGCCCTTTTTAACAAGTGCTTTTATTGGAGCATCTGTTATTTGTAACTCTTCTGTAATGATTTTCAACGGTACACTTTTATAATTTTCCACAAAATAATAAAGTACATCTTGTTGTTTTTTACTTTTCAGTTCAAATGCCGCTAATTCCAATTTATCTTCTGGCAACTCCGGCTGAACAACTCTTTGCTTCTTCTTTTGTACTTTATCTTTCACTTGATAAACGACTTCAACCGTACCATTTTTAATTTCTTGTTGAATAGTCCGGTATAAATGTGGCTGCTGCTCGATTACTTCAAAATCAATTGCTTCTTTATCCTGAAATAAATATAGTATTTCAGGTGCTATTTCTTCCTGCTTACAAATTTGTAGACGTTTTTTATACGTTGCTTTTATCGCAGTTGGAAGCATCACTTGAAAAGCTGAAATCATGTAGCATAACGTTTCACTTGTAAGCCAATATCCAAGCTTTAATAATTCATCATTTAAAACCGGTGTTACATCTAATATTTCATGGATTGTCTTTAACTTATTACTTTCTACATCCACCGAATCTTTAATCCCAATAATAAAACCTTGCAATTTCCTTGGCCCAAACGGAACTACTACACGCATTCCTGTCTGTACAATATCTTCCCATTTTTCAGGGATAATGTAATCAAATGGTCGATCTGTCTGACGCGCAGGTACATCAACAATTACACTTGCAAATTTCATAAACGATCATCTTCTAACATCATTTCAATTTGCTTTAATATTTCACGAGCTACCTCTTTTTTCAGTAAAAGTGGTAACTCAATAACTTTTCCATCTTTTCTATACATTGTTACAATATTCGTATCCGTGCCAAATCCAGCTCCTTGCGCTTTTACATCATTCGCGACAATCATATCTGCATTTTTCTCACGTAGTTTTTTCGTTGCATATTCCTCTACATTTGTCGTTTCAGCAGCAAAACCGATAAGTAACTGTTTATCCTTTTTCTGACCTAACGTTTTTAAAATATCCACCGTTCTTTCGAGTTCAATGACAGCATCACCATTTTGCTTTTTCATTTTATTATCATGAACATATTTTGGACGATAATCTGCAACTGCTGCTGTTTTAATGACAACGTCTACGTTTTGATAATGTTGAAGAACTGCTTCTAACATATCTTGTGCAGATTCCACTTGCACTGTCGTTACATGTAACGGTGGATTTAATGCTGTCGGTCCTGAAACGAGTATAACATCAGCGCCTAAATTCGCCGCCACTTCTGCAATCGCATACCCCATTTTTCCAGAAGAAAAATTCGTCATAAAACGAACTGGATCAACTTTTTCACGTGTTGGGCCAGCAGTTATTAATA
Organism: Bacillus sp. 22475; assembly: GCF_052044835.1. Taxonomy (NCBI): domain Bacteria; kingdom Bacillati; phylum Bacillota; class Bacilli; order Caryophanales; family Bacillaceae; genus Bacillus; species Bacillus sp. 22475. The sequence continues at coordinate 168,354 of NZ_JBQENW010000004.1, forward strand.
TTCTTTTTCCCTGCAATGGTTTGTGTTCTGAGAAAGCTTCCTCTAACCGTGCAATAATCGCTTCAGGTTCTTCTAGTCGTCCCTTCGCTACATATCCACATGCTAAAAAGCCTTCCCCAGGCTCAATAAATGTATATCCTAGCGTTTTCAATGTCATCATATTTTTTTGAACAATTTTATTTTCATACATATGCACATTCATAGCAGGCGCAATCCATACCGGGGCTGTAGTAGCTAACAGAGTAGTTGTAATCATATCATCTGCAATACCACCAGCTAACTTTCCAATACAATTGGCAGTAGCAGGTGCGACAAGTACAACATCCGCCCAATCTGCTAAATCAATATGAGCAATAACAGCCGAGTCTTTCTCATCAAACGTATCCGTATATACATCATGGCGAGAAAGCGCTTGGAATGTAAGAGGCGTAACAAACTTCATTGCCGACTCACTCATCATTACTTTTACAATCGCGCCAGATTGTGTCAATTTACTCGTTAACGCAGCTGCTTTAAAAACCGCAATGCCTCCTGTTACACATAGAAGTATCTTTTTCCCTTTTAGCATATGACTCGTCCTCTTTCTTTTTCAAACTTATAATACTGAAATAGAATTCCCAGCTCGTCAGTACCAATATTTCATTCCTTTCGTAAAAAAATAACAACCTACTTGTAAATAGGTTGTTACCGTTACATAGAAAATTATAAAGTCTATGTTTTATTTTGTCGAAGGCAAAGGCTTATTCAGCTACTTTATCTTCACTTGGTACGTAGCTTAATGCTTCTGCATCGATTTCTTCTAATGCTTTACCTACACATTTATGAGAAACAGGTTGCTCTACAACACAGTTATTAGCAAGTTGCATTTCACGTGCGCGTTTTGCAGCCACTGTTACTAATGTGTACTTAGAATCGATTTTTTGTAGTAATGAGTCAATTGATGGATTTAACATAATTATAGACCCTCCGTCATTTCTTTATAATATTTTGCTACCCTTTCGCGGCGGCAATGTTCGCCAACCACAATTGCTTTAATTCTATCACAAGCTAATTCAACTTGATCGTTTTCTACTACATAGTCGTAAGCGTCCATCATCTCGATTTCTTCTTTCGCTACAGTTAAACGATTTTCAATAACATCTTCAGTCTCTGTACCACGTCCGACAATACGGCTCTTTAGTTCAGATAAACTTGGAGGTGCTAAGAAAATAAATACACCTTCTGGGAAAGCTTTCTTAACTTGAATTGCTCCTTGCACTTCAATTTCTAAGAATACATCTTTTCCTTCTTGTAATGTTTTTTCAACATAGTCAATTGGTGTTCCGTAATAATTACCTACGAACTCAGCCCACTCAAGTAATCTTTCATTACGAATCATTTCCTCAAATTCTTCTCTTTCTTTAAAGAAATAATCCACACCATCTACTTCACCTTCACGCGGTTTACGTGTCGTTACTGAAATAGAGTACTGAAAACGTGTATCCTCATGGCTAAACAGCTCTTTACGAACCGTTCCTTTTCCAACCCCAGAAGGCCCTGAAAGAACGATGAGCAATCCTCTTCTACTTCTCATAAATATGTAAAACCTACCCTTCCTCACTTAAATCTTCTTTATTATTCAAACGATGTGCAATCGTCTCTGGTTGAATTGGACTTAATACAACATGCCCATCATCCATAACAATAACCGCCCTTGTTTTTCTCCCATACGTAGCATCAAGCAAAGCATTATGTTCGCGTGCTTCTTGTACTGTTCGTTTAATAGGAGCTGACTCCGGACTTACAATAGCAATAATTCGATGAGCAGATACAATATTTCCGTATCCAATATTTAAAAACCGCATGGCCATAGTTTGCGCCTCCTAGTAAGTCTATCCGATTTCTCCACCACGTATAACTTTATATATTTTTTGAAAGCTACTCAATATTTTGTACTTGTTCACGAATTTTTTCAAGGTTATTTTTCATTTCTACAACATATTTTGAAATTGTTAAGTCATTTGCCTTAGAACCAATCGTATTAATTTCTCTATGCATCTCTTGCACGATGAAATCCATTTTCCTTCCAACAGGCTCTTCAATCTGCAATGTTTCACGAAATTGCTCTAAATGACTTTGCAAACGAACTAACTCTTCATGAATATCACAACGCTCTGCAAAGATTGCGACTTCTGTTAGCAATCTTTGTTCATCTAACTCTTGATTATGTAATTCTTTTAAGCGATTTTCTAATCGTTCACGATATTTTTGTGTAACAATTGGTGCATGTGGAATAATTGCATTTACACAATTGCTAATCTCTTGTAAACGATACGCTATATCTTTATGTAATCGTTCTCCTTCGTCATCTCTCATCGTTTTCAACATATGAGCAGCTTGACGAACAGCCTCATATAAACTGTTCTCAAAATGTTCATTTACATTTTCTATTTCTTCAATTGCTGTTACTTCTGGCATTGCCATTAATTGCTCGAGTGTAATAGAATCTTGTAATTGAAACTTTCCTTTTATATCTTCCATCATCGATTGGTACTGCTCAAGAAGTGACCAATTCACACTTAATTTTCTTTCAACAAGTCCTTCACCTGCTATACTAATAGACACTTCAATGCGTCCACGTCGAACTTGCTGTGCAATTATTTTACGAATTTTGTCCTCAAATACCATCATTTGCTTAGGAAGTCGAATACTCATCTCTAAAAAACGGTGGTTCACCGATTTCATTTCTACTGTAATTTGAAAAGTATCACTTTCTACTTTCGATCTTCCAAACCCTGTCATACTAGAAATCATTTTTATCACATCCAAGCCATAAAATAACTCAATGAAAAAGGTAATAGAGACAAGGCTCTACTACCTTCTGTAAATTATATCACATTTTCATAACATTGACTATTTCAAGTTTAATCCCTTCTTATATAACATTGGCTTTTTCTTTTTCGCCTTTTTCCCTGTTAATAAAGAACCTACTAGTAAGAAAGTCGGAATTGATGACAAACCTCCAATTAATAACCAATCTCTTGCTTGTATCGGCATTGTGCTAAAAATCGGTTGTAACGGTGGATAATATATCACCACTAGCATGAGTAGTAATGAAATGATAACCGCCCCTACTAAATACACGTTCCCAAATGGATTACGATGAAAGACAGAATGCTCACTACGACAATCAAATACATGAATAAGCTGAGCAAGTACCAACGTCGCGAACGCTACAGTTTGTGCATATTTCAGTTCATTTGGATGTTGGTTATATGCAATAATAAACGCTACTAACGTCACTGCCCCAATTAAAAAACCTCGACTTATTATTTTCCACGCAAGCCCTCTAGCGAATACCCCTTCTTTCGGGTGGCGCGGCGTTCTCTTCATCACATCTCCTTCAGCCTTATCCAAACCTAATGCCATCGCTGGTAAACCGTCAGTAACTAAGTTCACCCATAAAATTTGAATAGGAACCATCGGCAGGGGTAATGCAAGTAACATCGCAAATAACATAACTAAAATTTCTCCAACATTTGATGCTAATAAATATCGGATGAACTTACGTATGTTCTCGTATATATTTCTTCCTTCTTTAATCGCTGACTTAATTGTAGCAAAATTATCGTCTAGTAAAACAAGTGAAGAGGCTTCTTTTGCAACATCTGTCCCTGTAATCCCCATCGCTATCCCAATATCCGCTGTTTTTATAGCTGGAGCATCGTTCACTCCATCACCTGTCATCGCTACTATATGCCCTTGATTTTGCAGTGCCTTAACAATTTTTAATTTATGTTCAGGTGATACACGAGCGAATACATACGTATCTTCTACAACATTTTCTAATTCCTCCACATCCATATTCGCGAGTTCTACTCCTTCAACAACGCGTCCATCTGGTGGCAAAACTCCTAATTGTTCAGCAATCGCCATTGCTGTCACTTTATGATCACCTGTAATCATTACTGTTCGAATACCAGCTTCTTTACACTCTTTTACCGCCTGCGCCACTTCTGGTCTTGGTGGGTCAATCATACCTTGTATCCCAACCAACATAAAATCTTTTTCAACGTCTCTTTCATGTTCAATAGAATCCGTTATTTTTAAAGGTTTAAACGCAACTGCAATTGTTCGAAGCGCTTGACTACCTAAGCTATGAATAGCAGCCTGTACTTCTTTTCTATATAGCTCACTTAACGGCTGTTGCTTATCCCCCCATAAAATCGTTTGACTCATTTGTAAAAGAACATCCGGTGCTCCCTTCGTAACAATAAACTTTTTCCCCTCTCGATCTCGTACAATAACACTCATCATTTTTCGAGTTGAATCAAATGGAAATTCACGAATAACTTCAAATTTCCCTTTCAATGCCTCACGTGTTATCCCAGCTTTCATTGCTGCAGCTACAAGCGCTCCCTCTGTTGGATCTCCATCTAATACGTACGCCTTTTTCTTTTGAATAATATTTGCATTGTTACATAGTGAACCAAATGTAAGTAGCTGATAAAGTGCTTTTGTCTTAGCTGGATTCACTTCTTTTTCACCTTTCATAAAAGAGCCATTAGGTTCATATCCTTGCCCTGTCACTTTCCACAATTCTCCGCCTGACCACATATGTGTTACCATCATTTTGTTTTGCGTCATTGTTCCCGTTTTATCAGAACATATAACGGAAGCACAACCTAACGTTTCTACGGCTGGTAACTTTCGTACAATTGCTCTCTTTTTTATCATACGCTGTACACCAAGTGATAAAGCTACTGTAACAATTGCTGGCAACCCTTCTGGAATAGCCGCAACAGCCAGAGACACACCAGCTAAAAACATATGATATACTTCATTCCCTTGATACACACCAGCTAATACAACGAGTGCTGTCAAAATAAGAGCCACAATAATTAATATTTTTCCGAGCTGTTCTAACCTTCTTTGCAGTGGTGTTTCCATTTGCTCTGCATTTTGTAACATATTTGCAATTTGCCCCATCGCTGTATTCATACCAGTTGCTACAACGACTCCTGTACCAGATCCTCGCGTAATCATTGTCCCCATAAAAGCCATATTTTTTTGATCACCAATTGCAACATCTTGCCCTTGCAATGCTTCTACCTTCTTTTGTACAGGTACGGACTCCCCTGTCAAAGCAGACTCTTCAATATATAAACTTGATGCTTCAACAAGACGCACATCAGCCCCAATACGATCACCACTGGAAAACTTAATAATATCACCTAAAACAAGTGCTTTAGATGGTGCTTTTACCCACTTTCCATTCCGCATTACAGTAACTTGTGGAGCGGCTAGTTCCTTTAAAGCTTCCAATGATTTTTCAGCTTTTCTTTCTTGAAAAAATCCGAGAATACCATTGATAATAACAATGGCAACAATAGCAATAGAATCAATGTATTCACCTAAAAACGCAGAAACAATTGTTGCTCCAAACAAAACGAGTACCATGAAATCTTTAAACTGTGCTAAAAATACCATTAGTGCAGAAGGCCTTTTTGCTTCTTCTAATTCATTAGTACCAAATTTCTTTACGCGCCCTTCTGCTTCTTTCTCTGTAAGTCCAACCTTTACATTCGTATTCGTTCTTTCTTCCACTTCATGTGCCCGCATTCCATACCAGTTCATCCTGCCATCGACCTCCTGATTCCAGACATACTCTATTGAAAGCTTATTCAGCCTCGTCCAAAAAAATGCTATAATTAACTTTTAGTTAGAAAGGAGTGTTCATTTATGGCATTCGATGGATTATTTACAAGAGCAATTACACATGAAATTGCAAATTCTCTTTACACAGGAAGAATTTCCAAAATATATCAACCTTCAAAGTATGAGATTTTATTACATATTCGAGCAAACGGAAAGAACCAAAAACTAATTCTGTCGTCTCACCCTACATATGCGCGTCTGCACTTAACGAATCAAAACTACGATTCACCAGCAATACCGCCAATGTTTTGTATGCTTCTTCGTAAACATTTAGAAGGTGGGTTTATTGAAAAAATTGAACAAATTGACTTAGAACGTATTATTCAAATTACAGTTCGCAGTCGGAATGAAATTGGAGACGAATCATTAAAAACATTAGTAATCGAAATAATGGGCCGACATAGTAACATTATATTAGTAGATACGAAAACAAACGTTATTTTAGATAGCTTAAAACACATATCTTTAGCGGTAAACCGCCATCGTACTGTATACGCTGGAGCTGAATATATTGCACCACCAGCACAACATAAAATTAACCCACTTCAGATTGAAACAAATGATGAATTTATTAGACCACTTGACTTTCTATCTGGAAACATGGATAAACAGCTTGTCGGCACCTTTACGGGAATATCCCCGTTATTCGCAAAAGAAGTAGTGAGAAAAGCTGGTATGGTAAATGAAAAAGCATTAGCGGATGCATTTTTCTCCATACAAAAACCATTATTAACTCATACATATTCACCAGCGATGACTACTTCAAATGGGAAAGAATTCTTTTATCTTTTCCCTCTTGCACACTTGCAAGGAGAAGATAAGACGTTCTCATCTGTTAGTGAATTGCTTGATCGTTTCTTTTTCGGAAAAGCAGAGCGCGATCGTGTAAAACAACAAGCTCATGATTTAGAACGCTTTATGCAAAATGAAAAAAATAAAAACGAGAAAAAACTCATTAAACTCGAAAAAACACTGCAAGATGCTGGAAAAGCAGATAAATATCAACTATTTGGAGAGCTACTTACAGCTAATATGTACGCTTTGAAAAAAGGCGATAAAGATATTGAGGTCGTTAATTATTACGATGAAAATGGCGGAACTGTAAAAATCACATTAGATCCTTTAAAAACACCATCTGACAATGCACAACGCTATTTCCAAAAGTATCAAAAAGCAAAAAATTCAGTTGTTGTTGTAGAAGAACAAATCGAAAAAACCAATGAAGAAATTCTTTATTTTGATAGCTTACTTCAACAAATGGAAGCTGCTTCTTCAAAAGATATTGAAGAAATTCGTGAGGAATTAGCTGAAGAAGGTTATGTGCGCAATCGCAAAACGAAAAACGCAAAGAAAAAGCCTACTAAGCCAGTATTAGATAAATATTTAGCAAGTGATGGCACAGAGATTTTCGTTGGTAAAAACAATAAACAAAATGATTATTTAACAACGAAGTTTGCCCGCCGTGATGAAATTTGGTTACATACGAAAGACATACCTGGCTCTCACGTTGTCATTCGTTCTTTAGAGCCTGCTGAAGAAACTTTACTAGAAGCTGCCAAAATTGCCGCTTATTACAGTAAAGCGAAAGAGTCTAGCTCTGTACCTGTTGATTTCACTAAAATACGCCATGTGAAAAAACCGAGTGGTGCAAAACTTGGTTTTGTTACGTACGACAATCAGCAAACCGTATATGTAACACCAGATGCTGATATTGTAATGAAATTAAAAGCGTAAATACAAAAATGCGTTGCTTATAAGCAACGCATTTTTTATATTCGTTCACACTAGTTCATATACCCATTTACTAATTCATAACATCTTGCTTTTGTCATCTTATATTTCTCTTCTGAAGCTTCTATACGCCTCATCGTTCCGTTATTTGTATCAGTATCAATTGCTTTAACTTTACTTTCCTTTTCTTTAACCCACGCAATTTGTTTCGTTTTTAACGACTGAAACGCATCAGGTGACATCGTACTTTTTAATGTACTGTAAATTTCATTTAGTTTATTATCCCACAGTTCATAATTTCCTTCTATTTCATTTAATATGTCATTATCTGACGCAACATTTGCATGTGTTTCTTGATTTTCTAGAGCAGCTAACTCATTTAAAACCTTAGTTTTACCTATCGCTGACGAAGTTTCTTTTTTAGGTTGCTTCTCTTCTTTAGATGTAACTTGTGAACTCACACTATTTGCCTTAACCGTTTCTTGATCTTGACTATTATTTTCTCTTGCTACCTTTTCCTGTTTTTGCTCATCTAAATTATATGTAATAACCGATGTTTTTGCATCTACAGCAATTAATCTAGCATTTTCTTTAAAAATATATTTTTTGTCACCACTGTCTTCTTCTTTAACAAAATCAACATTCTTAAAACCTTGAATTTTCAGAAATTCACTAGCTTCTTCCTTCGTAAGTTTTAAATCGCTAGGTATATGCGATGACCATTTATCTATTAACCATTTTCCATCTTTATAAACGAAAATAAATTCCCATATCTCTGCTTCATTTCCCATATCATTTGAAGGTGTGATAGTCTCAATCGTTAAAATATCTTTTTTCTGTGAATATGTTAATCTCATGTTCGGTTTAATATTAGTAGGGAATGGTAACATATCCGTCTCTCTTGATCGATTAAATGTTGCAAGCGACTTAGGAAGCTGATTCTCTACAAACTTTTCTGAAACCAATCCTTTAACTCCTTTTTTAGCTGTCTCTAAATCCCCAGGATTATTTCGGCTCCATCCATTTTCTTTTTCCATCTCACTAAACGCATTTGCTATTCCATCTACACTCTTTCTTACAATCTTTTTCGCTTCTTTTTCTGTCACTTCTGGCGCTTCATCAAGCTGTTCAATCGTTTCATTTACTTGAACTTTGTGTTCACTTGTTTCACACCCCGTTATAACAAGCATACTAGCGGCCAAACAAAATGACATTACTTTACTTAATTTCTTCATACACTCACATTCCTTAACCCAGTTTTTTTCGTTACATCTCTTTACCTATAAAAAACGTAACAATCCCTTATTATACCAATTAACTTAATTTATTTATACAAAAAATATAATATTTAAATTAAAAAGATTTTCGTTTGCGAGTTTATATTATTGTTCAGTCACATAAAAACTTACTGTAAAAATTTTATATATATTTATTTTACATTCGTCTAGTTTTTTTGACACACAGCTACCCTCTTCTCTTTTATTCTAAATAAATATACTGGCACAATTCTTGCTTTATTAATGTAAAAAGGAGGAATTAAAATGAATGTAAGAATAACTAACATCCAAAAACAACTACATAATTACGGAATCGACGGGTTACTTATTACAAAAAAAGAAAACCGTCAATACGCAACAAACTTTACAGGTAGCGCAGGCGTTGTCTTAATCGCTGCGCATAAAGCTATTTTCATTACTGATTTCCGTTACGTAGATCAAGCAAAAACGGAAATAAAAGCAGCAGAAATTATTATGCATAAAGGAAATTTAGAAGAAGAAGTTGCAAATCAAGTATCAAAATTAAACATTCAAAAACTTGGTATAGAAGACAATAATATGACTTTGCAACAATTTAAGAAACTACAAAAATATATACATACAGAAATGGTTCCAGTGTGTGAGATCATTGAAGATATTCGACTTATTAAAGACACATCTGAAATAGAAACAATGAAAATCGCAGCTACGATCGCTGACGAAGCATTTCACCATATTGTTACATTTCTAAAGCCTGGAATAAGCGAGACTGACGTTCGAGATGAGTTAGAATTTTTCATGCGAAAAAAAGGGGCTACATCTTCTTCATTCCAAATCATTGTAGCCTCAGGCGTTCGTTCTTCACTTCCCCATGGAGTTGCATCAAATAAAATAATCGAACGAGGCGATATCGTTACATTAGACTTCGGTGCACTTTACGACGGATATTGTTCCGATATAACACGTACCGTAGCAATCGGGGAACCATCGGAAGAATTCCAAAAAATATACAATGTTGTACGAGAAGCGTTAAAGCGTGGGACTGAAGCAATTAAGCCTGGAGAAACTGCGAAAAGTATCGATGATATAACGAGGAATTACATTACAGAACATGGATACGGTCAATACTTTGGCCACTCTACCGGGCACGGTCTTGGGTTAGAAATACATGAACCACTTCGCCTATCCCAAGAAAGCAAGGCAACTTTACAAGAAGGTATGGTTGTTACAGTTGAGCCGGGCATTTACATACCGAACTGGGGCGGTTGTAGAATCGAAGATGATATTGTCATCACCAAAGATGGTTATGACGTTATTACAAAATCAAATAGAGAACTAATTATAATCCCTTGTTAATATTATGAAGGTTTAAACAAAACTTTTTTTGCACATAGAATTCCTTCTCTGGAGTATTCATTTAAAGAGGGGGAATTTTAATTGAATTTTGTAATTGATAAATTGGAGGGTTTACATGTAGAATTTTCAAAGCTTGTTTCCATGATGAATTACGCTCGCTATACAACAATGCAAGCAGTGGAAAGTTTAACAATTGAAGAACTTGATTATTTATATGATAAGGAAGCAAATTCAATTGGCATGTTATTGTATCATATGGCTGCTATTGAATTTTACTACCAGATTCATACTTTTGAAGACCGTGAACCAACGGAGGCTGAATTAGAACGCTGGTTACCTGGCATTGAATTAGGCGATCTTGGGCGTGAGAAAATAAAAGGAAACGCTATAGAATTTTACATAAATACATTACAAGAAGTACGTTCCAAAACAATCGAGACTTTTCAATTGTTACCTGATGAATGGTTATTTAAAACGACAGACTTTTGGTATGACAAACCAGCAAATAACTATTTTAAGTGGTTTCACGTTTTTGAAGATGAAATCAATCATCGTGGACAAATTCGTTTAATTAAAAAGATGCAAAAAGCTCATGCAGTAAAATGAGGAAATGCCACCGAATAAGGTGGCATTTTCTTTTATTCATTAACGAATAGCTTTTCGTTTACTATTTTAGTGACTACCACTACCAACATTAAAATGCATATTAAATATAGCATTTTCGCAATAAACAACCACCCTTGAAACATTACAATTCCATCTATTATCTCATTTCCTTTCCATAACAAAAACGGAATTGTGCTGATTATAATGACAAATTCGATGCTGAAAACCATTTTCTTTTTTCGACTATATGCTTTCCATTCATTCCAGCGATACATAGGAGCAAAAATCAATACTCCTATACATAATATAACTGGTACCCATTCACTGTTAAGAAATTGTCCTGAAATAACTGATAATAGTAAACAAACTAGCACACCATAATATCCTATTTTTTCTCTCATTCATACTCCACCATTCTACTTCTCCTTTAATATGTAACTTGCTATACTTATAACAATTCTTAGAAAAATAACAACTATAATTACAAGATAAAGCCCGTTTGCAGAAGACATCCATTCTTGAAAAATAGACATTTTCTCCATTTGTTTCTGACCCTCTATTAAAATAACCCCTGCGAACAATGAGCAAACAACGATGATACCTATCATAATTCCGATACTTTTCTTACTATATTGTTTCATACCATCCCAGTTATATAAAAGTATAAATACAAACCCGAAAACAGGTATAATACTTATCCATTCATTGTTTGTAAATAGCTTTAAAATGATTAATAGACTACAAGATATGATAAATCCCCAAAATCCAATTTTTTTGTGCATAAGCCCTCCTCGAATTCCATTTTTAGGATTAATTGTATTGTAACATCCATTTTTTATCCTTACCATTGCAGTACATGAAATTTTACCTTTTTTCTGTTTCTTATACTCACATACTTTCCCTACTTTCATACAATAAACTACACGATTGCCTAAGGATGTGAATGTTATGGGAGTTGAATTAACGCTATTACACGCTCTCTATGTTATTTGTTTACTCACTATTATTACCTTTTTTATTCTCCGGAAAGATACTACAATTATTTGTATCGTTTTTATCTTTTTATTAGCATTAACTGCTACAAGTTCTATCCCTCTTGCCGTTAGCGGCATTTTTCAAAGTTTTATTTACGCCATTACTGAGCTATTACCAACTATATTAATCATTTCTATTATTGTATCCATGAGCAATTTACTCGTTCATACCGGTATAAATGATACAATGATTTTACCATTTACAAAGATGATCCGTACCCCTACCCTCGCCTACTGGATTATTGGCCTTTTGATGATGACAATTTCTTTCTTCTTTTGGCCTTCTCCCGCTGTCGCCTTAATGGGAGCTATTTTATTACCGGTTGCTGTACGCGTCGGTCTCCCCCCAATTGGAGTAGCAATTGCTATGAACTTATTCGGTCATGGGATTGCTTTATCCGGCGACTTCGTTATACAAGGCGCACCAAAATTAACCGCAGACGCTGCTGGTCTCCCTGTTTCCAGCGTCGTATCTGCAAGTGTTCCACTCGTTATCGTTATGGGCGTTGTGACAACTTCCGTCGCTTTTTTCTTCTTACGAAAAGAGTTTCATACAGGCTTAGCTATACAAGAATCTATTCTATCAACTGAGTCTTCTAAAACGCTCACTTCATTATCTCCTCGCACAAAGAAATGGCTCGCTATTTGTATCCCTATCGTATATATCATTGATATCCTTTGCATGATTCAATTTCAACTACAAGGAAGCGACGCAACTGCACTTATCGGCGGAACAACTGTTATTATGATTATCATCATTTCTCTCATCGCCTACAAAGGTAATGGACTGAATAAAACGACCGATTATTTCATAGAAGGGCTCCAATTTGGCTTTAAAATTTTCGGACCAGTTATTCCTATCGCTGCACTCTTTTATTTAGGAGATAGTGGCTTTGTGAAAATTATCGGGGACTATTTATCGAAAGGTTCACACGGAATCATTAACGACTTAGGCATCGCTTTATCTCAAACTGTTCCTTTGAATCAATATGTATCGGCAGGGACATTAACCATCGTTGGTGTCATTACCGGCTTAGATGGATCAGGTTTTTCAGGTATATCACTTGCTGGTTCCATTGCCAATCTTTTTGGAACAGCACTTGGCCATGGAACAGCTACATTAACAGCACTCGGGCAAATTGCAGCTATATGGACCGGGGGCGGGACGTTAATTCCTTGGGCACTTATTCCTGCTGCTGCGATTTGTAAAGTTGATCCATTTGAACTTGCACGCCGAAACTTTTTACCGGTTGTTATCGGTTTAATTGTCACCACGATCGTTGCGATGTTTATCCTATAACGTAAGCAAGTGTTCTCTTGCTTACGTTTTTTGCTTGTAAAATTCATCATGAATTATCAGTTTTCAAGAGGGATTCGTTATTACTTAGCGAAATTATATTAGGAGAGTAATTATTTCAAAACGTTTACGAGAAACAGATTACTGCAATTAGAAAAGGGGACATACCTATGAATGAATTGATTTTCGTCTTATTAATTTGTCCATTATTTATCTTTATCGTATCTGTTATTGGAACACGCAAAACGAAAACGTATTACGTAATGCCGATTGTAACGTTTGCTAGTTTTTTAATAATAGGTGTTATCGCCTTTACTCCAAAATTTTTCTTTTGGGTTGGCATGTACAGCATCTTCTCGTTTATCGTTTCTTATATGACGCTATTGTTTGTGAAAGGATATGAGGTTGCTGAAAACGCTAAATAGTTGTTAGCAAGGAGACAGCAATATGATTTTCTTTGATATTGATGGAACTTTACTTGATTATGAGGCTGCTGAAAGAAATGGTATTATAGATTTTTTTCAAATATATAATACTATTTTTTCAGGCAATGAATTAGAGGCAACGAAAGTCTGGCATGAATTATCAGAAGAATATTTCAACAAATTTTTATCCAGGGAATTATCTTTTCAAGAACAACAAGTAATGCGAATGTATCATTTATTTAAAACATATGGAGTAAACCTATCACCCAAAGAATCTCAGCATAGATTCAATCAATATATAGAACTATATAAGAACAACTGGACCGCGTTTGAAGATGTACACTATACATTACAGACCTTGCAGCAAGGCGGTCATTCATTAGGTATCATTAGTAATGGTGACTATGAACAACAAGTCGAAAAATTAACTGCCCTAAACATTTTAAAACATTTCAAATATATATTTACTTCTAGTGAACTTGGTATATCGAAACCAGATCCTGAAATTTTTCACAGAGCCGTATTACAATTGAATCTTGAAATGAAAGATTGCTATTATATTGGCGATCGATTAGAGACTGATGCAATTAGTAGTACAGCAGCTGGAATGCAAGGGATATGGTTAAATCGAGATAACTCGCAACTCAAGTGCGATGTTCCTACTATCTATTCTTTACATGAAGTTTTAACAATGATATAAAAAACGACCGCGTTCCCCCGCGGTCGTCTTTTTTCGTGTTACGCTGTGATCCAAGCTTCGTTAGCTGGATTTTTACGCCACTCTTGTAATTTCTTCGTTTCAGCTTGTCCAATCATACCTTTTTCTGCTGCAACTTCAGTTAATGCACTGTAATCACTTAAAGAATATGATGCTACGTTCGCTGCTTCTAACTTTTCTTTTCCTGCTTCTAGCTCGTATGTGAAGATTGATACGATTCCTAATACTTCACAGCCAGCTTCGCGAAGTGCTTCTACACATGTAATTGCACTTCCGCCAGTTGAAATTAAGTCTTCTACTACTACAACTTTTTGACCTTTTTCAGCTTTTCCTTCAATTTGATTCCCTTTACCGTGGCCTTTTGCTTTACTACGTACGTAGCACATTGGTAAATCCATACGATCGCTTACCCATGCAGCGTGCGCAATACCAGCAGTTGCTGTTCCTGCAATAACTTCTACAGTTTGGAAGTGCTCTTTAATTAACTCTTCTAATCCAGCTGCAATCGCTTGACGTACTTTTGGATAAGATAAAGTTAAACGGTTATCACAATAAATTGGTGATTTCATACCTGAAGACCATGTGAATGGATCATTCGGTTGTAAAAATACTGCTCCAATTTCTAATAAATGCGATGCGATTTCTTTTTTCATACTGTTACACCTTCCCACTGTTGTTTTACTGTTTTATACGCTTCAAGCGGATTTTCTGCTTTTGTAATACTACGTCCAACTACGATGTAGCTTGAGCCAAGTTCCCTCGCACGTTTCGGTGTTGCTACGCGCACCTGGTCATTTACATCATCGCTTGCAAGACGAATCCCCGGTGTTACTGTTACAAATTCATTTCCGCATACTTCACGTAATTTTGGAACTTCAAGCGTTGAGCAAACAACGCCATCAAGTCCACTTTCTTTCGTTAGTTTTGCATAATGAGCAACGGCTTCTTCTAACGTCTTCTCAATGCCGATCTCTTTTTTCATCATAGCTTCCGAAGTGCTTGTTAGTTGTGTAACTGCAATACAAATCGGTCTCTCTTTTCCTTCTTGCTTACCTTCCTCTAATCCCTCAATCGCAGCTTTCATCATGCTGCTTCCCCCAGCAGCATGAACATTTACCATATCAACATCTAGACTAGCTAGGCTACGCATAGCGCTTTTTACTGTATTCGGAATATCATGAAGTTTTAAATCTAGAAAAATCTTATGTCCTTTTTCTTTTAAGTACGTAATAATTGCAGGGCCTTCTTTGTAAAATAACTCCATACCAACTTTGACAAATAACTCTTCCCCTTCAAAGTGGCGCAAGAATTGTTCTACATCTTGTTTCCCTGGAAAATCTAGTGCAACGATTAACGACTGTGACATGTTTGCTTCCAGCTCCTTCCTTGACATTCCGAAATGTGATCGAATCCTAATTCATCTAGTAATGCTGGTAACTCTTCAATAATTGTCGGACATACGAACGGATCGATAAAGTTCGCTGTACCTACTGCAACTGCGCTTGCGCCAGCGTAGAAGAATTCAATTACATCTTCCGCTGTTTCAATACCACCCATTCCGATAATTGGAATGTTAACCGCTTGGCTTACTTCATGTACCATACGAATTGCTACTGGCTTAATCGCAGGACCTGATAATCCGCCTGTACGGTTTGCTAAAATTGGTTTAGCTGTTTTTAAATCTAAACGCATACCAAGCAATGTATTAATCATCGTTAAACCATCTGCACCTGCATTTTCAATCGCTTTTGCAATTTCCACTATGTTTGCCACGTTCGGTGACAACTTCACGTATACAGGTACTTCAGAAACCTCTTTTACTCGCTTCGTTAAATCAGCAGCAATTTCAGGATTTGTACCAAAGGCGATACCACCTGTTTTTACGTTCGGACAAGAAATATTTAATTCTAGTGCATGGACATTAGGCGCTTTAGAAATTTCCTTTGCAACCGCTACATAATCCTCAGCTTGTGAGCCTGCAACGTTCGCAATGATTGGAAGGTCAAATTGTTCTAACCATGGTAATTCAGAATTCATTACTTTTTCTAACCCTGGGTTTTGAAGTCCGATCGCATTTAACATGCCGCCCGGTGTTTCAGCAACACGAGGCGTTGGATTTCCATAGCGTGGTTGTTCTGTCGTCGCTTTAATCATGATTGATCCTAGTACACTTAAATCGTAAAACTGTGCATATTCACGACCAAATCCAAAGCATCCAGATGCCGGTATAATTGGATTTTTTAATGATAATCCTGGTAATTCAACTTGCAATCTGTTCATAGTACAACCTCCCCGATTGGAAATACTGGTCCGTCGCTACACACCTTCTTGTAAGAATGTCCACTTGGATCTTCTTGTAAGTGGCATACACATGCGAAACAAGCTCCAATACCGCAGCCCATACGTTCTTCTAATGAAATATAGGCTTTTTTCTCTTTGTAACGTCCTTCTAATGCACGAAGCATCGCTAACGGACCACATGAATAAAGAATATCAAAGTCAATTCCGTAATCATCAATTACATCTGTGACAAATCCTTTTGTACCGTGTGTACCATCTACTGTCGCAACGTACGTATCACCAAGTTCTGCAAATTTTTCTTCATAGAAAACTACATCTTTCGTTTGAAAACCTAAGATGTGAATTACACGTACACCTTTTGCAACGAGGCGCTGTGATAGTTCATAAAGTGGTGGTACACCAATCCCCCCGCCTACTAGTAAAGCTGTTTGACCAGCTTCTGCTTCTTCTACAGGAAAACCGTGTCCTAGTGGTCCTAGTACGTCTACCATTTCACCTTGTTTTCTAGTTGCTAATGTTTTTGTCCCTTGTCCTTCCGCACGATATAGCATTGTAAATTCGTTCTTCTCTTGATCTACATTACAAATACTAATCGGGCGGCGCAGAAGAGGCGCAATGCCCTCTGCTACCTTAATGTGTACAAACTGCCCTGGTTCGTTCATTTGCTGTACTAAAGTTCCTTGAAGCACTAACTCGTAAATGTTTTTTGCGATTTCTTTTTGATTAACGACGATCATATTTTGCTTTTGCATCATGCATGTACCACCTCGTGACGCTTTGTTTGCGTAATTTCTTTCATTGAATGAGCTGAGAATGTCATAGATTCTAATACTCGTAAGATTGCTCTTGTTGTATCAAGTGATGTTAAGCAAGCCACACCATTTTCTACTGATTCACGGCGAATGCGGAAACCATCACGCGCTGGTTGTTTACCTTTTGTTAATGTGTTAATTACAAACTGTGCTTTTCCTTGACGGATAATATCTAGTAAGTTGTAGTCTTCAGAATCAATTTTGTTTACAACTTGTACTGGGATATTTTGCTCTTCTAATGATTGTGCTGTTCCAGCTGTTGCTAATAAGTTATAGCCGATTTCGTGGAAACGTTTTGCAATTTCCATCGCCTCTTCTTTATCTTTATCCGCTACAGTAATGATTACTGATCCGTGCGTTGGGATGTTAATTCCAGAAGCAACTAATCCTTTATATAATGCTTTTTCAAGCGTTAAGTCTTTACCCATTACTTCCCCTGTTGATTTCATTTCAGGTCCTAATGTTGTATCAACTGAACGTAGTTTCGCGAACGAGAATACCGGAGCTTTTACATATACTTCTTTCTCTTCTGGGTGATAGCCCGTTCCGTATCCTTGCTCTACTAGGTCTTGCCCTAAAATAACTTTCGTTGCAACATTCGCCATCGGTACGCCTGTAATTTTACTTAAGAACGGTACTGTACGGCTTGCACGTGGGTTTACTTCAATTACGTACACTTGATCTTTGAATACTACAAACTGGATATTTAGTAATCCAACAATGTTTAATCCTTTTCCAAGTGCAATTGTATGTTCAATGATTTGTTCTTTTAGTTTTTCAGATAAACTTTGTGGTGGATATACTCCAATTGAGTCACCAGAGTGAACTCCAGCGCGTTCAATATGTTCCATAATACCTGGAATGAATACATTCTCACCATCCGAAATTGCATCTACTTCAATTTCTTTACCAACCATGTAACGGTCGATTAATACTGGGTGATCTGCATGAACTTTAACTGCATTTTTCATGTAGTGCAGCAGTTCTTCTTGACGATATACGATTTCCATCGCACGTCCACCTAGTACGTAAGATGGTCTTACTAATACTGGATAACCAATTTCTTCTGCGATTGCTACTGCTTGTTCTACAGTCGTTGCTGTTTTACCAACTGGTTGCGGGATACCAAGTTTTGTTAAAGCAGCTTCAAATTTATCACGATCTTCTGCACGGTCTAAGTCTTCAAGTGATGTTCCTAAGATTTTCACACCGTGAGCCTCTAATTTCGCCGCTAAGTTAATTGCCGTTTGTCCACCGAACTGAACAATAACGCCTTCTGGTTTTTCTAAATCAATGATGTGCATTACATCTTCGATTGTTAATGGTTCAAAGTATAATTTGTCAGAAATACTGAAGTCTGTTGAAACTGTTTCTGGATTGTTATTAACAATGATTGCCTCATATCCAGCTTCTTTAATTGCCCATACAGAGTGAACTGTTGCATAGTCAAACTCAACCCCTTGACCGATACGGATTGGACCAGACCCTAGTACAACAACACTCTTACGATCTGTTATAACCGATTCATTCTCATCACCATATGTGCTGTAGTAGTATGGTGTTGCAGATTCAAACTCTGCCGCACAAGTATCTACCATTTTATAAACAGGAGTTATATTGCTTTCTTTACGCATATCGTAAATTTCACGCTCCGTTTTGTTCCAAGCAGCTGCAATGTAGTGATCACTGAAGCCCATTTCTTTCGCAGCTTGTAGTACTTCCATATTTCCTACATTCGCTTTTACTTCGCGTTCCATATTTACGATGTTTTCAATTTTTTGTAAGAAGAAGAAGTCCATTTCACACCATTCGTTGATTTCTTCTTTCGTTACACCTTGACGAATTGCTTCTGCTACAATAAACAGTCGCTCATCGTCTGCTTTAATAATGCGTTTTTTCATTGTTTCTTTATCAAGTTCTTTTAAGTGGTCTAATTCTAAGTGATAAATGCCAAGCTCTAAAGAACGAACCGCTTTTAATAATGATTGCTCTAAGTTACGTCCGATTGACATAACTTCACCAGTTGCCTTCATTTGTGTACCAAGTGTTCTGTTTGCTGATTCAAACTTATCAAATGGCCAGCGTGGAATTTTTGAAACAACATAGTCTAATGCTGGCTCGAAGCAAGCGTAAGTTTTTTGTGTTACTGGGTTTATGATTTCATCTAATGTTAAGCCGACTGCAATTTTCGCTGCTAATTTTGCAATTGGATATCCAGTCGCTTTAGATGCTAGTGCAGATGAACGACTTACACGTGGGTTTACTTCGATTACATAGTATTGGAAGCTATGTGGATCTAGTGCAAGCTGAACGTTACATCCACCTTCAATTCCTAATGCACGAATAATTCGTAATGAAGTGTTTCGTAACATTTGATATTCACGGTCGCTTAATGTTTGGCTTGGTGCTACTACGATAGAATCACCTGTGTGAACCCCAACTGGATCGATGTTTTCCATGTTACATACTACAATCGCATTATCATTCGAATCACGCATTACTTCATATTCAATTTCCTTACAACCAGCAATGCTCTTTTCTAATAAACATTGTGTTACTGGACTATGTTTTAATCCACCAGATACGATTTCAATTAGTTCTTCTTCATTACTACAAATTCCGCCACCTGTTCCTCCCATTGTAAATGCTGGGCGAACAATAACTGGATAACCAATTTCTTTTACAAATTCATGTGCTTCTTCCAGCGTATGAATGATCGTACTAGATGGAATTGGTTCATTTAAATCCTGCATTAATGTACGGAATAAATCGCGATCTTCCGCTTGCTCGATAGCTGATAATTTCGTTCCTAAAATTTCAACTCCGCATTCTTCAAGTATGCCTGATTTCGCAAGTTCAACAGCCATATTTAACCCTGTTTGACCACCTAATGTTGGTAAGATTGCATCTGGACGTTCTTTACGAATAATACGGCTTACGAATTCTAATGTTAATGGTTCGATATATACTTTATCTGCTGTTGCAGTATCTGTCATAATTGTTGCTGGGTTAGAGTTAACAAGGATTACTTTGTAACCTTCTTCTCTTAGAGATTGACAAGCTTGTGTACCAGAGTAGTCAAACTCCGCTGCTTGCCCAATTACAATTGGTCCTGATCCGATTACTAAAATTGTGTTAATGTCTAGGCGTTTTGGCATAACTCTTCCCCTTCTTTCTTGAAGTTTTCAATCATTGCTAAGAAATCTTCGAATAAATCATTTGCATCTTCAGGTCCTGCTGAAGCTTCTGGATGGTATTGTACTGTAAATGCTGGGAACTTCTTATGACGAAGACCTTCTACTGTTCCATCATTTAAAGCAACATGTGTAATTTCAAGCTCTGTATTTTCAACTGATTCTTCTTCTACTGCGTAACCATGGTTTTGAGATGTAATTGCTACTTTTCCAGTTGCAAGATTTTTTACTGGATGGTTTAAACCACGGTGACCGAATTTCAACTTACTTGTATTTGCACCAGATGCTAGAGCGAACAATTGATGTCCTAGGCAAATTCCGAATAAAGGAACTTTACCGATAATGTCTTTTAACATTTCAATTGCTTCTGGTACATCTTTTGGATCCCCAGGTCCGTTACTTAACATAATTCCATCTGGGCTAAGGCGTAAAATTTCTTCTGCTGTTGTGTTGTAAGGAACTACAATTACATCACAGTCACGCTTATTTAATTCTCGTAAAATACCATGTTTCATTCCGAAGTCTACAAGTACAACTCGGTGTCCGCGTCCTGGACTTGGGTATGGATCTTTCGTTGATACGCGTTTCACGTGATCTGTAAATACTGTCGCTTTTAATTGGCTCACGATGTATTCTACATCTGCATCCATGTTACAAAGGCGTCCGCGTAATGTACCGTATTGACGAATTTTTCTCGTTAATTTTCTCGTATCAATTCCTGCTAATCCCGGGATGTTTCTTTCTTTTAAGTAATCATTTAACGAAATTTCATTACGGAAGTTTGATGGATGATCACAAATTTCGTTTACGATTAAACCATTTACAGATGGGTGAATCGATTCGAAATCGTCACGGTTAATGCCGTAGTTTCCGATTAATGGGTACGTGAATGTTACGATTTGACCGCAATATGATGGATCAGATAATGTTTCTTGATATCCAGTCATTCCTGTTGTAAATACAACCTCACCTGACTTTTCGATTTCTCCTCCGAAACCTTTTCCAATTAATACTGTTCCATCTTCTAAGATAAGTTGTCTTTTCATACTAATGCACTCTCCTTTTGCCATGCGATCTTACCACCAACGATTGTCATTACCGGCCATCCTTGGCATTTCCAACCTGCGAATGGTGTATTTTTTCCTTTTGATAAGAATGTTGTTGGATCAATCTCTTCTTCTTGTTCCAAATCAATGATTGTAATATCAGCTGTTCTACCTTCTTTCAGGCGACCTGCTTCTAAGCCGAATGTATCAGCTGGCTTTTCTGTTAAATATTGAATTAATTGTTCTAGCGTAATAACTCCTTTTTTCACAAGGTTTGTGTATAGAAGCGGGAATGCTGTTTCAAAACCAGTAATTCCGAATGGTGCTCTTTCAATTCCTTGTGCTTTCTCTTCCGCTGTATGCGGTGCATGGTCAGTTGCGATCATATCGATCGTTCCATCTAATAAACCTTCAATTAATGCTGCATGGTCTTCTTTTCCACGAAGCGGTGGGTTCATTTTAAAATTAGGATCAACTGATGGGATATCATCTTCACATAACACTAGGTGATGTGGTGTTACTTCTGCTGTTACTTTAATTCCAGCGCGTTTCGCATCACGGATTACACGTACTGAACCTTTCGTACTTACGTGACATACGTGATAGTGACAATCTGCTGCTTCCGCAAGCAATATATCCCTTGCAATATGTACAGATTCACATACTGATGGGATACCGTTTAATCCGTGTTTCTCAGAAAACTTCCCTTCATGTACACAACCTTTATTAATAAGCGTATTCTCTTCACAGTGCGCAACTACTGCCATATCTAATTTTGCTGCACGTTTCATAGCCGCTAACATCATGCTCGCATCTTGTACGCCTACGCCGTCATCTGTGAAAGCAAATGCTCCAAGTTCTTTTAATGTTTCGAAATCTGTCATTTCAGAACCAGCTTGACGTACTGTAATTGCTCCGTATGGTAGTACATTGACATGGGCTTTTTCTTTAATACGATTTTGCAAGTCTTCCATATGTTCTCTGCAATCTGGTACTGGACGTGTATTTGGCATTGCACAAATTGTAGTGAATCCACCTTTTGCCGCTGCTAGTGTACCTGTTTCAATTGTTTCTTTATGTTCACCACCTGGTTCACGAAGATGTACGTGTACATCTACTAATCCAGGTGCGATTAACTTTCCGTTCACATCGATTACTTCAGCGTTATCTGCCGTAATATTTTCTGCTACCTTAGCGATTTTACCGTCTTGTACGAGAAGATCTGTTGCTACAATTTTTCCTTCTTCATTCATATAACGACCATTTTTAAACAAGTAATTCATGTTTCATTCCTCCTAATACATTTGGTAAGGCGCGTTTTAGTACAGCCATTCTTACGTAAACTCCATTTTCCATTTGTTTAAATATGCGTGAACGCTCACACTCAACAAGTTCACTTGCAATTTCAACATCACGGTTTACAGGAGCTGGATGCATAATAATGCTTCCTTCTTTCATACGCTTTTCTCTTTCTACTGTTAATCCGTGTTTCTCATGATATTCTTTCATAATGTCTGTTTCATAATGATCATGACGCTCATGTTGTACACGGAGTAACATCATTACATCCACTTCTGGAACAAGTTCATCTAATGGTTTGTATGTTCCAAATGTGTTGTCTTCACCTTTCCACTCTTCTGGACTTGCAAAGTAAATTGTTGCACCAAGCTTCGTTAATGCTTCTGCATTAGAACGTGCTACTCGGCTATGACGAACATCTCCTACTATTGCAATCTTCAAACCTTCAAATCTTCCAAACTCTTGTTTAATTGTAAGAAGGTCGAGTAGGCACTGCGTTGGGTGGTTTCCACATCCATCTCCAGCGTTTAAGATCGGGATATTCACCTGATCTTTTAGTTCATCGAAGTAGCGATCTTGCTCATGGCGGATGACCACTGCTTTTGTTCCGATTGATTCTAGTGTTCTTATCGTATCGTATAAAGTTTCTCCTTTTTGTACGCTAGATGCATCAGCTGAAAAGTTTAAAACATCTAGTCCTAATCTCTTCTCAGCAACTTCAAAGCTAAATCTCGTTCTCGTACTATTCTCAAAGAACAAGTTTGCAACAAAAGTTTGCTCTGTCGTTTTGCTCTCTTTTCCATTCGCAAAATCTTCTGCGTCTTTTAGGATTTCTGAAATTTCTACTTCCGATAATTCACTCATCGTTAACAAATGGCTCATCGTCATCCCTCATCTTTCTGATTTTTATGTTACCACTTTTGTATTTTCATAACAATCTTTGCATAAAAATACCCTAATCATGTAAGACTAGGGTGCAAGGAAGAAGCCACCCTTTTCTGTCTCACAGGACTGAATTAAAAGGTTATTTTTATGAAGCAATCTGCTTAGATTGTTTTGTATGTTTTTCTTGTTTTGTTTCTGGTAGTAGTAGATTTAACAGTACACCTACAATTGCTGCAAGCGCCATTCCTTCAACTTGGAATGAATCCCCTACGTGAAGTACCGCTCCACCAATACCGATTACTAGTATTACTGATGCAATCATTAAGTTTCGTTTGTCACTTAAATCTGTTTTATCATCTACCATCATGCGTAATCCGCTTGATGCGATTACACCGAATAGTAAGATTGATACCCCGCCCATAACTGGTGTTGGGATCGAATGAATCAGTGCAGAAATCTTACCGATAAATCCGAACATGATTGCGAATACTGCTGAACCGATGAATAAGTATACACTGTATGCTCTCGTAATTGCTAGCACACCGATGTTTTCACCATACGTTGTATTCGGTGGCCCACCGATTAGTGATGCAATTAATGTTGCTACTCCGTCACCGAAGATCGAACGGTGTAAACCTGGTTTTTCAATTAAATCTCTTTTAATAACATTTCCAAGTACAATTTGATGTCCGATATGTTCTGATATTGTTACTAGTGCAACTGGTACCATCAAAAGTACGATCTTCCATGAAAACTCTGGTGTGTATGTTACAAATGGTACTGTGAAATCTGGTACAACAAACCATTTTGCCTCAGCTACCGGCTTTAAGTCTACTAGCCCTTGGAAGTAAGCGAAGATATATCCGCCGATAATGCCAAGTAACACTGGTATGATACTGAAAAATCCTCTTCCGAATATCGAGCAAATGATTGTAATTGCTAATGTTACTAATGCTACTGAAAAATGTGTAAAGCTGTATTTGCCATCCGCACCGTTCATCGCCATGTTAACTGCTGTATGTGCTAAAGCTAGACCGATTACCATTACTACTGGACCAACTACGATTGGTGGTAGTAGTTTCATAATCCACTCTGACCCTGATTTCTTAATTCCGAGTGAGATTAAGATGTACACAAGCCCTGCTAGCAAACCACCAAGCATTGCTGCTCCCGGCCCACCTGCCGTTTTCGCTGTTATAATCGGTGCGATAAAGGCGAATGATGATCCTAAATATGCTGGTACTTGACCTTTCGTTATAAGAAGAAACGCTAGTGTTCCTAATCCACTTGATATTAATGCTACTGATGGATTCAATCCTGTTAAAAACGGAACAAGCACTGTTGATCCAAACATCGCGAACAAATGTTGTATACTTAAAAATAACCATTTTCCCGGTTTCGGTACTTCATTAACGTCTAACACTGGCTTTTGTTCCATTGTTACATCCTCCTTCAGTTTAAATCTTTGCAATAAAAAAACTCTTTGTGCCTGTGCACAAAGAGTCCTATACTTTCGTATGCCAAATTTGACATATGAAAGCCAAGACCCTTTGGCAGCCTCACAGGACTACATTTAAAAGGGCTTTACTTATCGTATATGCTTACTCGATCTTGTTGATCTGTCTCTTGCAAATCAACTTCGATACGCTCTTCACTTGATGTTGGAATGTTCTTTCCTACATAATCAGCGCGAATTGGTAATTCACGATGACCTCTATCAACAAGAACCGCCAATTGAATTTGAGATGGTCTACCTAAATCCATAAGAGCATCCATTGCTGCTCGAACTGTTCTTCCTGTATATAATACGTCATCCACGAGGATAACTTTTTTCTTCGTAATATCTACAGGGATATCAGAACCTTTTACAAGTGGTTCTTTATTTTTGGATTGTAGTGTTAAATCATCACGATATAACGTAATGTCTAACTCTCCAACTTCCATTTCTTTTCCTTCAATTTGACCAATTCGTTCTGCCAAACGTTGTGCAATAAAAATTCCACGAGTTTTAATTCCGACAAGAACACAATTATCGACACCTTTATTTCGTTCCACGATTTCATGACTAATTCGTGTTAAAGCGCGGCGAATCATTTGGTCATCTAAAACGACAGCTTTCTCTTGCATGCTCTACACCTCCAAGCTTTTTTTCTTGCGTGAGAGTAATGGTATAAAAAAAGTCCTCTCAGCGTGTGCGAGAGGACTTTTGAAAAAAGGGTACAACATACCCTAAGTATTTCAAACCGTTACCTTCTCAACCTCACGGGGCTGTGTTAAAGGATCATTATTTAACTGTTGTCAGTATCTCAGTTTTCTTATGATTTGTCAATACTATTTTCGTAAAATATTTAATGCGTCTTCAAACACTTCTGGAATCGGTGCCTCAAACTGAATATATTCACCAGTACGAGGATGATCAAAGCCTAAAATACCCGCATGAAGTGCTTGTCCATTCATATCTAACGTTTTCTTCGGACCATACTTCGGATCTCCTGCAAGTGGATAGCCAATATATTTCATATGAACACGAATTTGGTGCGTACGTCCCGTTTCTAAGCGACATTCTACAAGTGTAAAGTCTTTAAAACGTTCTAACACTTGGAAGTGCGTAACAGCGTTCTTACCATTTTCATCAACTGTCATACTTTGACGCTCTTTCTTATCACGACCAATTGGTGCATCAATAGTCCCCTTATCATGCGGAATCACACCGTGTACAATCGCTTTGTAACGTCTCGTTACTGTTTTGGCTACAAGCTGATTTACAAGCGATTCATGTGCCATATCATTTTTAGCAACCATTAATAGTCCAGATGTATCTTTATCAATACGATGCACGATACCTGGACGCATTACACCGTTAATGCCTGATAAGTCTGTACAATGGTGCATAAGGCCGTTTACAAGTGTACCACTTGTATGCCCTGGTGCTGGATGTACAACCATGCCACGTGGCTTATTTACAACAAGCACATCTGCATCTTCATAATAAATTTCTAAATTTAAATCCTCTGGTTGAATATCTAGCGCTTCTGGCTCAGGAATCGTTACTGTAATTTCATCTTCTTCTTTTACTTTATAATTCACTTTTACTGCTTTCCCGTTCACTGTCACAACATCATCTTTAATCCATTGCTGTACTTGTGAACGTGACCATTCGTTATTTATCCCTGTAACGAATTTATCAATTCGCTCGTTTTTTTGCTCTGCTGCAACTGTTACTTGTACTACTTCACTCATTCAATTACTCCTTCGCTTTCTTGCCTTCTAATAATGTTTGAATAATAATTAATACAACACCAATACATAATGCTGAATCAGCTATATTGAATACTGGATAGTTGTACGAGAAAATATACACGTGAATGAAATCCACTACTTCTTGTCTAAATACACGATCAATAAAGTTACCAATTGCCCCGCCCAAAATTAGACCTAACGAAATACCTAGAAGCTTGTCTGTTTTCGCATACTTTTTCATATAAAATACGATAAACACTACAAAAACAACTGTAATAATGTAGAAGAACCACATTTTATTTTCTAAAATACCCCAAGCAGCGCCTCTATTTCGATGTGATGTTATGTATAATACATTGTCGATAATCGGAATACTCGTACCCAATTCCATGTTCTTTACAATTAACCACTTCGATATTTGATCGATAGCAATGACAAATAACGCTATTACATAATATATCATTTTCATTTCCCCCACAAAGACAGTGTACCTCAAAATTTTAGCATAGCTGCTACCTTTTCACAATGAACCTTTATAGAAGAATAAAATAAATTAAAAAAAGGTAATATAATATCGTTGTGCGTATTCATACATTTACCTTTTCATAGAAGAATTCATGAATCGTACGAGCAGTCGGCATTGTCTTCATTTGCTTTGTCGAAATTAATCTCCCCGTCTCTTCACAAATACCGTACATGTCTATTTCCATTTTAAATAATGCGCGTTCTACATCCTTTAAATCCTCTTTTATATCATGTAATAGCAATTTTTTCTTTATCTCTTCCTTAATTTCATATCCAAGCTCTTGGCTGAACTCGACATCATATTTGTGCATTACTTCTTTAGCTAGTCTCTCTTGCAACTCTTTTCTCATCAATTGCAATTCTTCTTTTATTTCCATGTAAATTTCATTCACGTGTACATTCCTCCTAGCTGTAATGTACAGTTAGTGTGTCCGAAATTTATTTGCTTACCTCACACACATTTTTCCTTCACAGGAAAGAGTCTTAAAAGTTTTTTTGATATGCCATCAACAAAAAAACTGACTGCATGAATAGCAGTCAGTTTTTTATTATTTTACATAGTTTTCTTTAACAACTGTTGCACAACGCTCACATAATGTTTCATGTTCAGCATCTTTACCAATTGTTTCTGAAACTACCCAACAACGTTCACATGTTTCACCAGTTGCTTGAGCAACAACAACCGCTGTATGTTCATACTTCGGTGCATCTGCTGGCGCTTCATCCATCATACCACCAAGTTTATACTCAGAAACGATGAATAATTGCTTTAAGTCTTCGCTAATAGACTCTAACATAGCTTTCATTTCTGCAGTTGGATATAGCGTAATGCTTGCATTTAATGACTTACCGATTACTTTTTCATTACGAGCTACTTCTAGTGCTTTTAACACGTCATCACGTAATGTCATAAATGCATCCCATTTTGTTTTTAACGCTTCCGCGTCATCTAATTGTACAGCTTCTGGCATATCAGTTAATTGTACACTTTCTTCTGTTACGCCTGGAATGTATGGCCATACTTCATCAGCTGTATGCGGTAAGATTGGTGTTACAAGTTTCGTTAACGCAACAAGAACATCATATAATACAGTTTGAATTGCACGACGATCTTCGTGATTTGCACCTTCAATGTATAAAATGTCTTTTGCAAAGTCTAAGTAGAATGAACTTAAATCAATTGTACAGAAGTTATGAATTGCATGATACACAGCAGCGAAGTCGTATGTCTCATATGCTTCTTTAACTTTTGTAATTAAGTCATTTAATTTCACTAACATGTAACGATCTACTTCACGAAGTTCAGCTACAGCTACTGCATTTTCACTTGGCTTAAAGTCGTCTAAGTTTCCTAATAAGAAACGGAATGTGTTACGGATTTTACGATACACTTCTGCTACTTGTTTTAAAATATCATCTGAAATACGTACATCAGATTGATAGTCAACAGAAGATACCCATAAGCGTAAAATGTCTCCGCCTAATTGATCCATAATTTTCTTCGGTACGACGATGTTTCCAATCGACTTACTCATTTTACGTCCTTCACCATCTAGTACGAAACCGTGACTTAATACGCCTTTATATGGAGCTTTACCTGTTACAGCAACTGCTGTTGATAATGAAGAGTTAAACCAACCACGATACTGGTCAGATCCTTCTAAATATAAATCAGCTGGACGCTGTAAATCTTCGCGCTCTTCTAATACCGCTTGGTGAGAAGAACCTGAATCGAACCATACATCCATGATGTCTGTTTCTTTACGGAATTCGCCATTTGGGCTACCCGGATGTGTAAATCCTTCTGGTAATAGATCTTTCGCTTCACGCTCGAACCATACGTTAGAACCGTGTTCACGGAATAAATCTGCTACATGGTTAATTGTTTCATCCGTAATAATTGGATCACCATTCTCAGCATAGAATACCGGAATTGGCACACCCCATGCACGCTGACGAGAAATACACCAGTCACCACGGTCACGAACCATATTATGAAGACGAGTTTCTCCCCATGCTGGTACCCATTTCGTTTCCGCTACAGCTTCTATTAATTCTTTACGGAATGCTTCAATAGATGCAAACCACTGTGCTGTCGCACGGAAAATAATTGGTTTTTTCGTTCTCCAATCATGTGGGTATGAATGTGTAATGAATGTTAGTTTCAGTAACGCGCCTACTTCTTCTAATTTTTCTGTAATTGGCTTGTTAGCTTTATCATAGAATAAGCCTTCAAATCCAGGTGCTTCATTTGTTAATACACCTTTATCATCGACTGGGCAAAGTACTTCTAATCCATACTTTTTACCAACAACGAAGTCATCTTCCCCGTGTCCTGGTGCTGTATGAACACAACCTGTACCTGCATCTGTTGTTACGTGATCTCCTAGCATAACTAATGAATCACGATCGTAGAATGGATGTTTTGCAACTGTGTACTCAAGTTCGCTACCTTTTACTGTTTTCACAACTTCAGCATTTTCCCACTCTAACGTTTTTGCAACTGTCTCAAACAGCTCAGAAGCAATGATATATTTCTCATCATTTACTTTTACAATACTATATTCAAGCTCTGGGTGAACAGAAATACCTAAGTTTGCAGGTAATGTCCAAGGTGTTGTTGTCCAAATGATGTACTTTTCATCACCTTCTAATACATTCTTTCCATCTTTTACAGGGAATGCTACGTAAATAGATGCTGATTTTTTATCTTGATATTCAATTTCAGCTTCTGCTAAAGCAGATTCACTCGTTGGAGACCAGTAAACTGGTTTTTGACCTTTATAGATATAACCTTTTTTCGCCATGTCACCAAACACTTTAATTTGTTGTGCTTCATAAGCTGGCTCTAAAGTAATATATGGATTATCCCAATCTGCACGTACACCTAAACGCTTAAATTGTTCACGTTGACGTTCTACTTGTTCATATGCATACTCTGCACATAACTTACGGAACTCAGCAACTGTCATTTCTTTACGTTTTACGCCTTTATTTGTTAAAGCTTGTTCAATTGGTAAACCGTGCGTATCCCATCCTGGAACATATGGCGCACTAAAACCAGTCATTGATTTATAACGAACAATAAAGTCTTTTAATACTTTATTTAATGCATGTCCCATATGAATGTCACCATTCGCATATGGAGGTCCATCATGCAATACAAATAAAGGACGACCTTTTGTATGTTCTTGTACTTTTTCGTAAATATTCATTTCAGCCCATTTTTCTTGCATTGCAGGCTCACGTTTTGGTAAGTTCCCACGCATTGGGAACTCTGTTTTCGGCATCAGTAATGTATTTTTGTACTCCATGCTCAATTCCTCCTTACATGTATAAAAGAAATACTTAAAAAACGGAATAAAAAAGAGACTTTCTCATCCCAAAAAGGGACGAGAAAGTCTCCCGCGGTACCACCCTAGTAGATCATATACATATGTATAGAATCCTCTTTATATTCTTAACGCGAATACACGCCTACGCTTACTCTATTTGTTCAGCGCGGAACTCCAGGGTGATATTCCCACTATCTCCTTATCCTGAGCTTACACCATCCTCAGTTCGCTATATAAGGTTTGAAAAGGTACTTATCCCTATCTTCGTTTTTCTTAATAAATATGTTGTTTAAAATTATATGTAATAATGAGAAAAACGTCAAGCTTACACTGTTTCTTCTTTTTTCAACAGTTCATCTACTTCGTCTTCTAACTCAATTAGTTTATCCCAATCATCGTTGTTTAACATTTCAAGCTGTGTTTCTAATAACATACGGAAACGAGTTCGGAATACTTTCGCTTGTTTCTTTAGCTCTTCAATATCAAAAGCAACTTTTCTTGATTTTACTAATGCTTCGTTAATAATACGATCAGCATTCTTTTCAGCTTCACGCACAATTAATTTCGCTTCTTTTTGCGCATTACGTTTTACTTCTTCCGCTGCTTCTTGCGCAACAACGATAGATTTGTTTAACGTATCTTCAATATTAGAGAAATGATCTAACTTCCCTTCTAACTGCGCAACTTTTTCTTCTAAAGCTTTTTTCTCACGAATGACCAATTCATAATCTTTGATAATTTGATCAAGAAACTCATTTACTTGATCTTCATCATAGCCACGGAATCCGCGACCAAATTCTTTGTTATGAATATCTAATGGTGTTAACGGCACAACGCCACCTCCAAGTAGTTATCTAAATTTCCTCTTTCAATTATATCTTTTCTTCGACAAAATAGGAGGATTTCCTTCTAAAAAACCAATCATTTTAGTATACCATACAAAATTCTCCATTTGTCGCGTTTTGTTCTACCTTCTACAGAAAATAATTTACTTCGGCCATATCCTCTAACAGAAAAAACGTCTCCTGGATAACATTCATAAGAAGTTTGCTCCACTGTTTTCCAATTGACTTTTACTAAACCATTTTTTATGAAAGGTTGTACTTTCTGTCTAGATAAATGTAACATTTCAGCTAACATAACATCTAAACGAAGTGAAGAAACCGTTCCAGATTTCTCCCCCCACGTTTCATGTATTTGTAGAATTTGTTCTCCTTGTACTGCTGATAAGGAGACTTTTACTTTTCCTATTGCTTGTAAGTTCATCTCAATGTACGATACGATTTCTTTCGCAACTACAATTTGGGCACGATTTTCTTGCAGCAAAATATCACCACATTTTTCTCTCGTTAAACCAAGAGACATAAATGTACCTAATATTTGCCTATGTTCTAGCGTATAAAACTTGGAAGGATAGTCAATTTCTAATACTTCTATTTGAAATTCTTCTTCATTTAATTCTAGATAGTCTGGATAAATGAGTGCTCTTTTACGCTCTGCATTAGGCGCTGCACCACCAAATTGCACAGCAACATCTCCTTGTCCAATTACCATAGAAACAATTTGTTGCTGTCTTGGATCAAGGAAATCTGTTAATTTCACTTGATGGTACTCCGCCGTTCGCTTCCACTCTAGCACTTTATCTACAAAGACCTCTTCATCAGGCCTAAAATGTTCGTAAATGCTCATGTATTTAACCTCTTACTATAAGAAATAGCTGAACAAACTGAACAAACCACTTTTAGCAAGTTTTAACGCAAAAATCGCAACGAGTGGAGAAATATCAATCATACCAAGCGGCGGAATAAATCTGCGGAATGGTTCTAAATACGGTTCACAAATTCGCGCCAAGAACTCTCCAAAAGATGATTCCTTTGCACCAGGAAACCATGATAGGAGAATGTAAATAATCAGTGCCCACGAGTAAATCTCGATAGCAGAACTTAACACCATTAAAACTGTTGTCATGGCGTATTACCACCTCTTTATATTTGTTTCTTCTTCTTCACCGAATAACTCTGAAATTGCACCAACAATATCAACATTTTCAGGTGTACACATAAATGTTTTCGGTCCTATTTTTTGAATGTCCCCGCCTATAGCGTATACAGTACCACTTAAAAAGTCAACGATACGTACCGCTTGATCAGTAGACATTCTCTGCAAATTAATTACAACAGCTCGTCTACCTTTTAAGTGGTCCGCAATCCCTTGTGCTTCCGAATATGTGCGTGGTTCTAATAAAACAACTTTTGAAGATTGCTTTGCTGTTTCAATACTCACAACATTTTGCTTCGGTTGCGCTTTCGGAAACGTAACATCTTGTTGTTCTGGTGGATCTTGCTGCTTTTTCATGTCTGTTTGCTCCTTTTCATAACCATATTGAGCTGCTTCTTTTTCTTCCGGTGTATCAAAAAAGAAGTATTTTACTTTTGACCAACTCATAATAAGATTCTCCTTCCTTTTACGCTTTTCCTACTAAAATCGTTCCCAAACGAATATATGTAGCCCCTTCTTCAATTGCAATCGTGTAATCGTTGGACATTCCCATTGATAATTCTTTACATGGCGCATGTAATAACTCTAGCTCCTGCACCTTTGTTTGCAACATACGTAATTCCTTAAAACAGCGTCTGATTTCTTCCTCTTCTTCTGTAAATGGAGCCATCGTCATTAGTCCAACCACTTCAATTTTATCGAATTCTTGCAAACTTTGAATAAAAGAAACAACCTCTTCTATTGCCAATCCTTGCTTCGATTCTTCAGATGAGGTTTTCACTTGAATAAAGCATTTCACTTTCTTATCAGCACGTTTCTGAATTTCTTTCGCCAGGGAAAGACGATCTAACGAATGTAAATAATCAATTTCATTAATGATTTCTTTTACTTTTCTCGTTTGTAATGAGCCAATAAAGTGCCAATTAACTTTTGAACCGAAATACTCATATTTCTGTAAGAAACCTTCATTTCTATTTTCACCTAAATCGATAATTCCAGTTTCAATTACTTCGTTTGTTTTTTCAATCCCTACAGTTTTTGTCACTGCAACAAGTTTAATATCTTGCAACGAACGTCCAGCTCGAACGCAAGATTCTTTAATAGCTTCGTTTACAATTACTAAATTTTCTTGTACTGTCACTTGCTTCCTTCCTCCTTAAAACCTATGAAACTCAACATTCTTCCTGTCTTACCTTGATCACGACGATGAGAGAAAAATAGTTGCTCTTCACAGCTTGTACAAAGAGATGACATTACAATATGCGCTTCTTTTATGCCTGCTTGTACACATAATATACGATTAATTTCTTTTAAATTAATTGCGTACTGCCCGTCAGAAATTTTTTGATGAGGAACAGCACCGTTAATTACTTTCTGTGCTGCTGTTAATACACGATCATCCACAACATAACAACAAGATCCAATCGACGGTCCAATTGCAACATGAATTTCATCACTTGAAATACCTTCTGCATTCCACTTTTGAATCATTTCCTTTGCAATCTCTTGTACAGTGCCTTTCCATCCAGCATGCGCAAGTCCTATCATACCATGTGATGGTGCATAAAAATAGAGCGGAACACAATCCGCGTAACAAGACGTTAACAGAACATCTTCATTACTCGTATAAATGCCATCTGTTTTTGAAATGCCGTCCTCATATGAATAAACGCCACTTCCTTTTTCCTGTTGCCCTACTTTTTCAACATGATGATCATGAACTTGTTCAGAGCAAATCCAGTTTTCTAATGGTTTTTGTAACTTATTTGCTAAAATGCGTCTGTTTTCATGAACGTTCTCCACGATATCATTCACATGTAATCCTAAATTCATCGCATGAAAGGAGCCCGTACTTATCCCACCATCTTTTGTCGTAAATCCAGCAGTAATGTTTCCAAGTTCTTTCCACGCTTGTAAATACAGTATACCGTCCACATATTTAAATGGTTCTCTCATAATAAAGCGGCTCCTTTTAATTAAAATAACAGAAAAAAGCATGGTACTTCCTGTCTATTTTACCATACTTTTATTTTTTCATAATCCTAACAGAAAAAAAAGAGGAATTTGTAATATTCTTTATGAAATTGTCGGTGTTTGTATTGATTCTGTTACAGTATTAACAGGATCTACTCTTACAAGTATGACATCCTCCCCAATTTTCACAATTTCCTTCCAAGGAATTACAATCTCAA
The DNA here is from genome assembly GCF_052044835.1 of Bacillus sp. 22475. Classification (NCBI taxonomy): domain Bacteria; kingdom Bacillati; phylum Bacillota; class Bacilli; order Caryophanales; family Bacillaceae; genus Bacillus; species Bacillus sp. 22475. Next base: position 203,301 of record NZ_JBQENW010000004.1, read on the forward strand.
CATCTTTTCCAAAAATACCTAGCATACGTGTCTGTTTGGAAATAATAACAGAACAAATTTTCCCTGTGTTCATATCAATTTCAATATCTCCAATATTCCCAATCCTTTTTCCATCTGAAATATTTATAACATCCTTCATCTGTAACTCTGAAATTCGTATCACCATTTTTACCCTCTCCCTTATATGACGAATTGGAAGCTGTTCCTCATATTTACAGGAAGCCACCTATACGAAACACCATGCTAGTTTCATTATATGAACACTAATCCCCTACTATGAGCACAAACCATATTACATATAAAAAGGTCTCACCATAATTGGTGAGACCTTATCCTTGAATCGTCTTATTCATTTGTTTAATGGCTGACTTCTCTAAACGTGATACTTGCGCTTGGGAAATCCCAATTTCTTCTGCAACTTCCATCTGTGTCTTTCCTTGGAAGAAACGTTTTCTAATAATCATTTTCTCTCGATCATTTAAACGCTTCATTCCTTCTTTCAATGCTAGTTCTTCAACCCACTGCTCGTCCTTTTGTTTTTCATCACTTAACTGATCCATAACAAAGATAGGATCTCCTCCATCATTATAAATCGGTTCAAATAATGAAACTGGATCTTGAATCGCATCTAAAGCAAATACTATCTCTTCATGAGTTACTTCTAGCACTTTTGCAATATCCATTGCTGTTGGTTCTTTTGAATTTTCTGCAATTAACTTTTCTCTTACTTGCAAAGCTTTATACGCAATATCTCGCAATGAGCGCGATACGCGAATCGGATTATTATCACGCAAATATCTGCGTATCTCCCCAATAATCATCGGCACAGCATACGTTGAAAATTTTACATTTTGGCCTAAATCAAAATTATCAATTGATTTCATAAGTCCGATGCAACCAACTTGGAATAAATCGTCAACATATTCTCCTCTGTTATTAAATCTTTGGATGACGCTCAGTACAAGACGTAAGTTTCCATTCACTAATTTTTCTCTTGCGCTTATCTCTCCACTTTGCATTTCACGAAATAATTTACGCATCTCTTCATTTTTTAATACTGGAAGTTTAGCTGTATCAACACCGCAAATTTCTACTTTGTTTCTCGTCAAAGTGTTCCCTCCTATCGGGAGTTGCTGTACAGTGTAAAGTATTTCCTTTGAAGGGGATTTTATGCATATGGTTTTTTCACGATTTTTTATTTAAATTATCTTTCCTAATACAACTAAATAGAATAAGACCAGCCTACATAACGGCTGGTCTTATTCTTCACACCATTTTATTGAATTCTTTTCGTAATCTTTTTATAATTCTTTTTTCTAAACGCGAAATGTATGACTGTGAAATCCCAAGCATATCCGCCACATCTTTTTGCGTCTTTTCCTCTCCTCCAGCAAGCCCAAACCGAAGTTCCATAATTTGTTTTTCACGATCATTTAATTGGTGTAATGCTTTCATTAAAAGGTGACGATCTACAGTAGCTTCTAAATCTTTTGTAATAATATCATCATCTGTACCTAACACGTCAGACAACAACAGTTCATTCCCATCCCAATCAATGTTTAGCGGTTCATCAAAAGAAACTTCCGAACGATTTTTGTTATTCCGACGTAAATGCATTAAAATTTCATTTTCTATACAACGCGATGCATATGTTGCTAATTTTATTTTCTTTTCTGGATTAAATGTATTTACCGCTTTAATAAGGCCGATTGTTCCTATACTAATTAAATCTTCAATATTTATCCCTGTATTTTCAAACTTTCTTGCTATATATACAACGAGCCTTAAGTTACGTTCAATAAGTAATGACCTTGCTGCCTGATCTCCTTTTGGCAATTTATTCAAAAGAACTTCCTCTTCTTCTTTCGTTAACGGTGGTGGCAACGCTTCACTTCCACCAATATAATAAATTTCATCGGTCTTAATTCCTAATTTCAGCAATACTTTATACCAAAGGTATACTAAATAAAATTTTAATTTCATCATATTATCCCGCCTCTCATTATTAAGCGATCACCATTTTTTGTGAAATCAACATTTTTGGATGCACAATACATTGATACTCCCCATTAGTAGACAGCTGTTGTGTATTTAATCCAATTAATACTTTGTTTACAACAATAGAACTACCTTCATGATCAACTTGCACACTGTCAGGCTTAATTGCCCACAAAAATTGACTTTCTACTCCTATTGCACGGAAAGGAATTAAACGTAATTTTGTCGCCCAACCAGAATCATTTTCTGGTATTTGAGGAATTTCTGTTTTGGAATAAATTTGTTCTGTTAACCAAGATGGTAAGCAATGTTCTAATGATGAAACATGCATAATCATAACGGGTGTTTTTGTTAATGGGTCGTAAAGTTGGTTCCCACTGTCAATAAGACCTGCCAGTTCTAGTTCTTCTTCGGCTAATTGAATTTTCACTTTCACAATTTGGTCATAGTGTATTTTCGTGACCTCTACGCTTTCAATACGCTTTTTAGAAAAATAATAAATTACCGGAAAACCAAAAATAACAAATAACCAACTAATTGGATCGCCGTAAGAAATTGACTGAGATTGAACCAATCCATTTACCATTTCATTTGTTTGCAAAAAGAAATGAGTTCCAATTAATCCTCCGCCAACCATAAAGGTTACAAAATAAAAAGTAAAAACAGTTTGTGCATAATTTCTAAATGTTGTAAACCCAAATGCTGTATACACAATAAGTAACGAGTACAGTAGTTTCATAATTGGATGTGTCATCATAGAAGCAAAAGGAGTAAAGGCAAAAATAACAATAGTTGAACCTATAAATGCCCCTAACACAAGCCTCCATCTTTTGATCTTCTTTTTTAACACGGTAGCTGTTAATAAAAGCAAAAGAAAATCAATGCAGGCGTTTAACAACCAAACAACGTCGGCGTAAACAACCAAACAATTCACCTCTTTTTTCAAGTTGAGACTAGTATAATGCATATCCAATAGGAAAGTGTGTCAATTTGCGGAGGTGTTTTTTTGTTATTTTGTGATTTCTAGACATAATCTGTCGGTAAAAAATAAAAGTACAAATTCATAGAATGATATACTCTTATTTTCACCAACAAAATATATTGAAATATACGAAATAAAAAAAGACCTGCTTAGCAGGTCTTTTCCATTTAAAAAACAAAAAAGGAGCATGAAAGCTCCTTTTTTTATCGTCTACGACGGTTACGTAAAAATGCTGGAATATCGATATCATCTGAATCTGAATGACGCTCATGTACAACTGGCTCTTCACGCTTCATTTCACGTTTTACTTCACGGTGTTTTGAAGGTTGAGCTACTGGTTGTTGCTGTTGTTGCGTGTGGTTCGCATTCGGACGAATAATTGGTTTTGGTGGTTGAGTTGCAATGCTATCATCAAAACCAGTTGCAATTACAGTTACAACGATATCATCTTTTAATCCTTCGTTAATAACAGAACCGAAGATCATATTTACTTCTGGATCTGAAGCTGAAGCTACGATATCTGCCGCTTCTTGTACTTCATATAAGCTTAAGTTAGCGCCACCCGTAATGTTCATGATAACACCTTGAGCTCCATCAATAGATGTTTCTAGTAATGGACTAGAAATCGCTTTTTTCGCAGCTTCTGCAGCACGATTTTCCCCGTTACCAGAACCAATCCCCATTAAAGCAGAACCTCTATTAGACATAATTGTCTTTACGTCTGCAAAGTCTAAGTTAATTAAACCTGGCGTTGCAATTAAATCCGAAATACCTTGAACACCTTGACGTAATACGTTATCAGCTTCACGGAATGCTTCTAACATTGGCGTATTTTTATCAACAATCTCTAATAAGCGATCGTTTGGAATTACAATAAGAGTATCTACATTTTCTTTAAATGCTGCAATACCAGATGCTGCTTGCGTCGCACGCTTACGCCCTTCAAAAGTAAATGGACGTGTTACAACACCAACTGTTAAAGCACCTAATTCTTTTGCAACTTGAGCGACAACTGGAGCTGCACCAGTTCCAGTTCCACCGCCCATACCGGCAGTTACGAAGACCATATCCGCACCACGAAGTGCTTCTTGGATCTGTTCTTTACTTTCTTCTGCAGCTTTTTTCCCTACTTCAGGGTTTGCGCCTGCACCAAGTCCACGCGTTAATTTTCCACCAATTTGCATTTTCGTTTCAGCTTTTGATAGATTTAATGCTTGTGCATCAGTGTTCACAGCGATAAAGTCTACACCTTGTACACCGTGTTCAATCATACGGTTTACAGCATTGTTTCCGCCACCGCCGACACCGATAACTTTTATATTCGCTAATTGATCTTGAGTAGTATCAAACTCTAACATGTCGAAATCCCCCTAGAACCTCATTTTTCGTGTCCAATTTTAATCCCATAAATAACGGAATACACGTTTTACTTTTGACATCATGCGGTCATCATTTTGATTATTATTGTTTTGATTACGAGTTTTTTGTTTTGCAGGTTGCTGTTGTACCGGCGTTGGTGCTGGTGCTGGTACTGGTTCAAAATGCTCTTGCTTTTCCTGCACATTTTTCCCACGTAATTTAGCTTTTTGATAAGAATGTTTAATTAATCCAACTCCACTTGTATATTGGGGCTCACGCACACCAATATAATCAGGAGTTGCTACACGAACATTTTCATGTAAAATATCATATGCAAGGTCAAGAACACCTGGCATAGAAGCAATTCCACCAGTTAGTACATAACCAGAAGCCACTTGCTTTACTCCTAACTTACGCACTTCATCTTGAACAAACATTAAAATTTCCTCTACACGAGCCTCTATTATATCCGATAATTCCAACTGAGAATATTGTTCTGTTTGATCACTTCCCATAATAGGAACCGTAAACATCTCTTCTTCAGATGCTGTATCATAAAAAGCATGTCCATATTTCAACTTAATTTGATCTGCATTTTCTGTTGAAGTTTTCAACCCAATCGCAATATCCTTCGTTATATGGTCTCCACCTAATGGTAATACGCTCGTCGCTTGTAACTCTCCATCTTTAAAAATAGATAAAGTTGTAGATCCTCCCCCCATATCAACAAGGGCTACTCCTCTATTTTTTTCATCTGAAGATATAGCAACTGTTGCAGCCGCTAAAGGTTGAAGACAAATATCAACAATTTCAAGACCTGCTTTTTCTACACAACGAAGTAGGTTATGTAGTAAAGTTCTCGAGCCTGTAATAAGTGTACCTTCCATTTCTAATCTTACACCGATCATCCCGCGTGGATCGTTAATCTCGTCAAGACCGTCTACGATGAACTGTCGAGGTACCACATCAATAAACTCACGTTCTGGAGCAATTGACACAACTTGTGCTGCATCTAGAACGCGTAAGACATCTTCATTCCCGATTTCACGATCTTCATTTGAAACAGCGACTACTCCGTGACAAGGAAGTAGCTGTACCTGGTTTGCATTGACACCTACTACAACTTGCTCAATGTGGATTCCCACCATGCGCTCAGCTTGTTCAATTGCTTTTTTAATTGATCGAACAGTCTCGTCTATATCAACTATCGATCCCTTCTTTAAACCATTTGATTTTACATTTCCAACACCAATAATGTTTAAGCTGTCATTAACCATTTCACCAATGATGACTTTAACATTGGATGTACCGATGTCAAGACTAACATATATTTCATTGCTGTTCATTCTTTGGCACCTCCTTCTTTATTTATACCATACAACTCAATATATGGAACAACAATCGCAACTTTACTATTTATAAGAAAAATATTCAACGTCTTTATACGTTTCCCTTTTTTAACCCTATATTTTTCTTATTTTTATTTAGCATTCAATTAAGAATATCGCAGTAAACTATGAATAACTGCTTATCTTGAAATAATTCTATTTCGAGTGTAAAGTTTACCGCCAAGTATAAGTCTACACTAAGATGTACTCATAGAAAAGTGAAACTTGTACCAATACTAGTATGAATCTAAGAATTTTTACATATTTTTCATCAAATGAACCATTCTTCTAAATTCGTATACATATAACAGAACATTTGTTTCGTTTTTTCTGCTATAATCAACGAAAACTACCATTCTATTCTTTTTTTTCTTCCGCACCTAATTCTTTCGTATATGCACCTACTTCTAAGTCAATTAATACCTTCTTACCTGGCTCAATTGTTTTTAAAATAAGCGGATAGGCTTCCATACGTTTTGCAAAATTTTGAATCGTAGTGCTCACTTCATAACCTTCATTCATATATAAAGTAAGATGATCTTCATTCGCATTCGTTGGTGAATAGCGAATCTCCGAAATAGATTTTAAAATAGCTGGTGTTAATTTTTCTAGTTCAGCGATTAACTCCTTCATTTTCTCTTCTTTAAAAGGTTCGAAAATCGGTGCTGCAACAGGAAGTTTTCCATTAGGTAGTACATCAAGCGTTTTTCCATTTTCTAATAACGGTTGTAATTTTCCCTCTTTATTTATATAACCAATCGTTAAATATTCTTCGATATGAATATCAATCTTGTTTGGAAAACGTTTTTTTACATTTACTGCTTTAATTTCTTTTCGCTTCGTTAAGTTTTCTTCAGCTTTATGTGCTGTCACTCGGAAATAACTTGTATCATATGTCACGCCTGAATCCTTCATTACTTGCTCATCCGTCATATAGTGATTTCCAAACACACTAATCTTTTTTATATTACTAAGCGGAGACCGAAAATAAATTAAAAAGAGCACTAATAAAAATAAAATTGATATGTATAAAATCAATCGATGATTAACATTTTTTTTGTTTTTTTTCTTTTGATTTTTCAATTTTGGTACACGATCTTGTAGTTTAATCACTTTACTATTATTCATGTACGATCCCCCTATGTAACATAAAGAACGGCATGTTCCTCATGCCGTTCTTATCTTCTTATTATAACATAAATGATAATGAGCGGAACGAATAACCGTTATCTTCCAATGATTTCTACTTCTGTATGCATATCTACATCAAATTTATCCTTAATTGTATGTTTTATTAATTCAATTAAGGACAATACATCTTGCGCTGAAGCTCCCCCGGTATTAACAATAAAATTGCCATGCATTTCAGAAATTTGAGCTCCACCAATCCTATAACCACGAAGCCCTGCTTTTTCTACTAAATCTCCTGCAAAATGTGGGATTGGATTCCGAAATACACTTCCTGCACACGGGTGATTCCATGGTTGCGTTTCACGGCGGTAATCTTTATTATTTTGCATGCTACGTACAATTTCTTCACGTTTTCCCGCCTGTAATTGAAACTCCGCCTCTAAAACAATACCAGGACGTTTCGTTTGCAATACAGATGCCCGATAAGAAAACTCCAGTTCTTTATTCATTAACCAGTCAATTGTACCGTCTTCAAACAGAATGAGAGCCTTCGATAATACACTCGATATATCCGATTTATGTGCACCTGCATTCATATATACTGCACCACCGACACTTCCAGGAATACCGCTTGCAAACTCCAATCCAGCTAACCCTTGACGACTAAGTAAAGTTGACAATTTAATAAGAGGATATCCACTACCAACTCTTACCTTATGTTTTTCGACCTCTAAGTGATCTAATCCTTCTCCTAAACGAATAACAACACCTTCTATGCCTTGATCAGATACAAGAAGGTTTGAACCGCGCCCAATTACAGTCCACTTCGTTTTGTATTGCTTTACTAACTGTAATGTTTTTTCAATACCGGCTACATGCTTTGGCACAATTAAAATATCCGCTGGTCCACCTATTTTCATAGTTGTATAACGTGCTAACAACTCGTTAACTAAAACACGACCAACGTCTGCTTCTATAAGCTCATTTACTAATTGTTCCATAGACAATCTCCCCCATATTAAGTCTCCTTATGACAATAATATGCAGGGCGTTCACCTAACGTTATCCCTCTATTTACGGGCAGTACAGCTCCTAAATCAAAATTAGGCGATAACAAAGAAATTAGGCGGAATCGGGATGCCAGTAAACATCCGATTAGTGAAAGGTAATAATCAACGAGAAAGAATCACTCCCCACTGATTAAAGCCTCACTTTATTTTTTTACAAGCTTATTCATTACTTCATACAGCTTATTTGCTGCATCTGGAATACCTAGTTGCTTAGCAGCTAGCTTCATATTTTGTAATGTTTGTGCATCCAATAAAATCTCATCAATATCACGAATAAGCGTTTCAGCTGTTAAATCTTTTTCAAGTAACATTTTTGCCGCTCCTTTATCAACAACTGAACGTGCATTCTTTTCCTGATGATTATTTGTTACGTACGGACTCGGTATTAACACACTTGGTTTTCCTAACGCTGTTAATTCTGCAAGTGTTGTTGCCCCAGCCCTTGAAACAACAAGGTCTACACCAGTTAGTACCTCTGGCATATTATGAATGAACGGCTTAATAATAACATTGTTCGGGTTCCCTTTTTGCTTCACGGCTTCCATCACTTTGTCATAATGTACTTCACCTGTTACATATAGTATTTCGTAGCTTTTGTTCCCAAACTGTTCAATTGCTTCAACGAAGGCATCGTTAATCGGTCTAGCTCCACGACTTCCACCAAATATAAGTACAGACTTTTTAGGAAGAGAAAGCCCAACTGAACGTTTCCCTTTCATTCCATTTTGATCCATTACCTCTGATGCTCGCGGATTACCTGTCATTACCACTTTTGACTCTGGAAAATGCTCTGTAGCTGCTTCAAAACAAACAGCAACTTTATCAACATAACGACTTAAAAATTTGTTCGTTACACCTGGTACACTATTTTGTTCATGTACAATAGTTGGAATACCTAATTTGGCTGCAGCGTATACAACTGGTCCACATACATATCCACCCGTTCCAATTACGATATCCGGATTAAAACGACGAATATATCGTTTACTATCCTGTACACCTTTTAGAAAACGCATTACTGTTTTCACATTATCTAATGATATTTTTCGTTTAAATCCACTTATAACAATAGATTGAAATGGTATACCTGCTTTTGGAACGATTGTACTCTCTAGTCCATTTTCCGTACCAATATATAAAAATCTTGCTTCTGGATTTAACTTTTTTATTTCTCTAATTAAAGCAAGAGCTGGATAAATATGACCACCAGTACCCCCACCACTCACTAATACACGCACTACTAACTCCTCCGCTTCTCTTTTCTTATTTCCATTATATGTATTTCTATATACATATTGCATTTTTACACACATACGAAAAACCCTGTCTTATAAACAGGGTTTAGTAGCGAGAATGGCGACTTATATTTAATAATACACCTACTGCCATTAACATTAATGTCAAACTTGATCCACCATAACTTAAAAACGGCAAGGTAATACCCGTAACAGGCATCAGTCCTGTTACAACACCAACATTAATCATTACTTGAATCGCAATCATCGCCACAATACCTACTGCTAAAAACGTACCATATAAATCTGGCGCTCCTAATGCGATACGAATCCCGCGCCATAATAATAGACTAAATAATAATAACACAAATGAACCACCAATAAAACCTAATTCCTCGGATAAGATCGCAAATATAAAGTCAGTTTGTGGTTCAGGTAAATAAAGAAATTTTTGTCTACTTTGTCCAAGTCCAAGCCCAAATAATCCACCAGGTCCAATTGCGAGTAATGATTGGATAATTTGAAATCCACTTCCAAGCGGATCTGACCACGGATCTAAATATGATGTAATGCGTTTCATTCGATACGGTGCTGATGCAATTAACCCTACAAATCCTGCTACCCCAATCAAACCAAACATTGCAAAGTGAAAGACCCTCGCTCCCGAAATAAATATCATAATGATACATGTCCCAACCATTACCGTTCCTGTCCCAAGGTCTGGCTGTAACATAATCATCCCAAAAGCAAGAAACACAAAACTAAGAGCCGGTAATAAACCACGTTTAAAAGATGTAATCAATTTTTGCCGTTCCGCTAAAAACTTTGCCAAGAAAATAATCATCGCAAACTTCATAAATTCTGACGGTTGAATCGAAAATGCTCCGATCCCAATCCAACTTCGTGCTCCTCCTCGAACAAGACCTACTCCAGGAATAAGAACGAGAATAAGAAGAATGAAGCAAACTAGCAAAATTACTTTTGAATACGTACGCCACACCCAATAATCAATTTTCATAATAAAAAACATAGCTACTACACCAAGACCCGCAAACAGTAATTGTCTTTTTGCAAAAAAGAATGAGTCCCCCATTTTATAAGAGGCCCAAACTGCACTCGCACTATAAACCATAATCATTCCGATTGTCAACAATGAAAGTGTTACGATGATGAGCATAAAATCAGGCGTTTTCTTCATTACCCACAAACACCACCTCTTTAGGCAGAACCTTTTGCCCTATGTAACAAAACATCAGTAGGTGTTAGCCTACTGATGTTTTGATTTACTTTATATAAGTTTATGCACAGCTTGTATAAAAATGTCTCCTCTTTCTTCAAATGTTTTAAATTGATCCCAGCTTGCACACGCTGGAGAAAGAAGAACAACATCACCTTCTTTAGAATGAGCATAAGCTTTCACCACTGCTTCATCTAAAGTATCGACACTTTCAATTATATCTAATCCCGCTTTTTCTGCCGCTCTTACTAGTTTGGGAGCTGTTTGTCCAAATGTTACAATCGCTTTTACATTTTTGAAATACGGAATTAAATCATCGAATTCATTTCCGCGGTCAAGCCCACCTGCTAGTAACACAATCGGTTGTGTAAATGCAGATAGTGCTTTCTCAGTCGCTAACATATTCGTTGCTTTTGAGTCATTATAAAACTTACGGTTGTTAATCGTTGTTACATATTCTAAACGATGTTTTACACCCGTAAAACGTTTTAACACGACCGTAATTGCTTCATTAGAAGTACCTAATAATTTCGCAATACTCATCGCAGCTAAAATATTTTCTAGATTATGTTGACCAGGTAAAACGATATCGCTTACTTCAACAACTTTTTCACCTTTGAAATAAAGAGCGTTATCTTTTATACACGCGCCATCTTCAATTTCTTTCGTTGTCGAAAACAAGATTTTTTGACCTTTAGTATCCGCAGATAAAGCCATCACATCTGCATCATCCGCGTTTATTACACTATAATCGTTTTCTGTTTGGTTTTTAAAAACATTTGCTTTTGCTAAACCATATTCCTTCTTCGTCCCATGATAATCTAAGTGGGCTTCAAATAAGTTTAAGAACGCTGCAATTTTAGGTTGGAACGATTCTACTCCCATCAATTGGAACGATGAAAGTTCTGTAACTACAACTTCATTTTCTTTTGCATCCTGTGCTACTTCACAAGCTACAGTTCCTATATTCCCTGCAATAACAGGATGCTTTTGTCCTTCTTTTAACATTTCAAATGTCAGCATTGTTGTCGTCGTTTTACCATTAGATCCTGTAATTCCAACAAATGGCGCTTTTGAAATACGATATGCTAACTCAACTTCCGTAACAATTGGAATTTGCTTTTCTTTCGCAGCAACTAATATTGGATTAGAATACGGGATTCCTGGATTTTTAACGACAAGAGAAATATTTCTCTCTAATAATTCTAAAGGATGGCCACCGCATACAACGTCCATTCCTTTTGCTTGTAATTCTGCAGCAAGTACATTGTCTGCTAAAGGCTTTCCGTCATTTACAATGACATTCGCCCCTAACTTTTGTAACAATGTAGCTGCTGCATAACCACTTTTTGCAATGCCTAATACAAGAATATTCTTATTTTGAAATTCAGTTACAGTTTTCAATTACATCCACACCCCGATATAAATTCCTAACACAGCTAATAAAAATCCTGCAGACCAAAACGTCACAACAACACGCCACTCTGACCAACCACATAATTCATAATGATGGTGTAATGGACTCATTTTAAAGACACGTTTTCCTGTTGTTTTAAATGAAATGACCTGAATAATAACCGATAAAGTTTCCATTACGAATACTCCGCCAATAATTACAAGTAGCAATTCTTGTTTTAATAAAATCGCTACAGCTGCAATGGCTCCACCTAAAGCTAATGAACCTGTATCTCCCATAAACACTTTTGCTGGATTCGCATTGAATACTAAAAATCCAAGTACAGCTCCTACCACTGCCATACAGAATATCGCTACTCCAAATTGCTCTTGTGCCACAGCAATAATACTAAATGCTCCAAATGCAATAGCAGCTGTTCCTGATAATAAACCATCTAAACCGTCAGTTAAGTTAACTGCATTTGATCCACCAATAAGCATAAATAGTACAAGTACAAAATACGCCCAACCTAATTCAAACTTAACATCCGTTCCCGGAATCATGATGTATGTGTGGAACGCTTGCCCTTTTCCAATTAAAAAGAATGCAATAGCAATAACAAGCTGCCCTACTAATTTTTGTTTTGATGTTAAACCAAGATTTCTCTTCTTAACTACCTTTATGTAGTCATCTAAAAATCCGATCAATCCGTAACCAAATGTCACTAATAATAATAACGAAACTTCTGCACCTAAATAATTAAACTTAATCGCCATAATAAGTGAAGTTACCATCATAGATACGTATATGACGATACCACCCATTGTCGGTGTCCCTGATTTTTTTTGATGTGACTTTGGTCCCTCATCACGAATACTCTGTCCGAACTTTAATTTTCTTAAAAATGGAATAAACAATGGCGAAAGGGCAACAGAAATTAAGAATGCTACCCCAGCCGTTACTAATAAACCTTGCTCAAGCACATGTAGTCCTCCTCTCACGTTGTTACTCTCCGTTGTTTAAACGCCCTGTAATTGCTTCTTTCGCAACTTCTCGATCATCAAAATGATGAACTTCTTTACCAATAATTTGATACGTTTCATGACCCTTACCAGCAATAATAATGACATCATCTGCTTTCACTTTAGTGATTGCATGGTGTATCGCTTCTTTTCTATCAATAATCACTTCATAATTATTTCCACTTGCACCATGTACCATATCATCTAAAATAGCCGCTGGATCTTCACTTCTTGGATTATCTGATGTGTAAATTGCATGAGTTGCATATTTTGTTGCAACACTTGCCATTATCGGTCTCTTCGTTCGGTCCCTATCGCCGCCACAACCAACGATACAATACACATCACCTTTTGCAAATTGTTTTGCAGTTTTTAATACATTTTCTAAACTATCCGGCGTATGTGCGTAATCAACAATAACTGTATAACTTTGTCCTCCATCAACAACTTCAAAACGCCCTGGAACCCCAGCTAGTTCCTTTATAACAGCAATGATTGTTTCTAATTTCACACCCGAAACAAGCCCTGCTGCTGTTGCTGCAAGTACGTTATATACATTAAATTTACCTATTAATTTCATCGTAACATTTACACTTTCATACGGTGTGACAAGGGTAAATGTAGTCCCGCCACTCGTCATAACGATATTTTTTGCCATAATGTCACTTGTTGTATCAATACCATATGTTACAACTGTTGCTGCAGTACTTCTCATATACTCTTCTGTTACATTATCATCGCTATTCAGCACAGCGTACTTTTCACGATTATGATTATAACTATTGCCAAGCTGTGCAAATAGTAACCCTTTTGCATGTTTATATTCTTCCATCGTTTTATGATAGTCTAAATGATCTTGTGTTAAATTCGTAAACACCGCTACATCGTAATCACATCCGTGTACACGACCAAGATCTAACGCATGTGACGAAACTTCCATTACCGTGCTGTCCACACCTTGTTCAACCATTTTTGAAAACGTCTGTTGAAGTGTTAGTGCATCTGGTGTTGTATTTTTCACCTCAAATGTTTCATCACCGATTTTCATATTAATCGTTCCAATTAGCCCTGTTTTATGACCATGTGCTCGCATAATCTCATCCATAATATGCGATGTTGTTGTCTTTCCATTTGTACCTGTAATTCCAATTAAATGTAACTTGTGTGTCGGTTGACCATAAAAATAATCAGCTAAAACCGCTAACGAACGAAAAGTATTTTTCACAAGTACAACTGGAACGTCAACATCAATTGGTCTTTCCGCAACAATAGCAGCCGCTCCTTGTGCCGCTGCTTGCTTAGCAAAATCATGGCTATCAACCGTATATCCTTTCATACATACAAATAAGCTTCCCTCTTTCACTTTACGTGAATCAGCTTCTATAGATGTGATTTCTGGATTTTCTTTTGGAACAACTGGAAAATCATGCAAACATGATAAAAGTGTATGCAACTTCATTTCACTAAACCCTCTCTACATTGTTTATTTATCTTTTTTTCAGTAAGCAACACATTACCTCCTATATAAGGAGGTAAGTGCTACTGGCCTATTTATGACTGAGACACTTATTGTCTCAAGTTAAGTAACTGTTCTATAAAGAACTCACTTCCACCAATTGTACCATAAAACGTACTATGTTACCTTTAATTCCCGAAGTAAATTCTAATTTTTGAGCCTTCTTTTACTTTAGCTCCCGCTTCTGGTGATTGCTTAATTACTTTCTCTCCATCTCCACTTATATCAAGCTGCAAATCGACGAGTTGTGTTTGTAAGTCTTTCTTTTTCATTCCAATTAAATTCGGAACTTCCACAGTTGGTGTATCGCCCCATTTATATTCTTTCTCAACTTGTTCTTTTCTCGGTTTCACTCCCATAACAGGAAGCGCATCTCGAAGGATATTCCCGACAATTGGAGCTGCTACCACTCCACCAAACTGTGTAACCCCTTTTGGATTATCAACAGCAACATACACAACAATCTCTGGATCATCCGCTGGAGCAAATCCGATAAAAGATACAATATAATTATTCTCTAAATATTTACCATCTTTCACCTTTTGAGCAGTACCCGTTTTTCCACCTACACGATATCCATCAATATAAGCACCTTTACCAGAACCTTTCGCTACAACATTCTCTAATGCATAACGAACTTTTTCTGAAGTTTCCTTGGAAATAACTTTTCTTTTCTCAACAGGTGTCTTTTTACTAACAACTTGATTATTTTTCGGATCAATAAACTCCTTAGCTATATACGGCTGATACAATGTTCCACCATTTACAGCCGCCGCTACAGCTGCTACTTGTTGAATTGGTGTAACAGAAACCCCTTGGCCGAATGAAGTTGTTGCTTGCTCTACTGGACCAACTTTATCTAAATTAAATAAAATCCCACTACCTTCACCTTGCAAGTCAATTCCAGTCTTCTGCCCAAAACCAAAATTACGAATGTATTTAAATAATCGGTCTTTACCAAGGCGATCACCAAGTTCAATAAATCCCGGGTTACATGAGTTTTGAACGACTTCTAAAAACGTTTGACTGCCATGACCTCCTGCTTTCCAGCATTTCAATCTAGCTCCACCGACTTCAGCTGCTCCATCATCATAAAACGTATCCTTCTCTAAGTCTACTAAATTTTCATTCAATGCTGCAGCTAGTGTAATAATCTTAAATGTTGAACCAGGCTCATACGTACTCCACACAGGTAGATTTCTGTTATACACTTCTGGAGAGACACTTTGAAAATCCGCTGGATCAAAACTCGGCCGACTAGACATACCTAAAATTTCACCATTTTTAGGATTCATTGCAATTGCAATCATACCGTCTGGATTATACGTCGACTCCGCAATATTCATTTCTCTTTCCATAATCCTTGTAATACGCGCATCGATTGTTAATCCTAAATTTAAACCGGCTTCTGGTTTTTTGAAATCATCACCAACATTAGGCATCCTTTGCCCTTTCGCATCTGCAAAAAAACGCACATGACCTTTGTCCCCATTTAACTCTTTATCATAATATTTTTCTAGTCCCATAAGACCTTGGTTATCGCTACCTGCAAAACCTAATACATGGGATAAAAAGTTCCCAAATGGATAGTACCGGATAGAATCCTCTGCGATATACACGCCCTTCAAACTTAATCCTCGTACTTCTTTCGCTTTGTCATGTGATATTTTCCTTCCGCCTTTATCTAACCTTACAATCGATTCTTTTTTTGTAATCCTTTTATAAATCTCATCTTTTTCCACACCTAATACTGCAGCTAACTTCTCTGCAGTCTCTGCTGGTTTTTCAATTTGCCTCGGTACAACAAAGACAGTTGGAGCACTTTTATTCGTGGCAAGTTCCACACCATTTCGGTCTAAAATTTTCCCACGTTCGGGTTCAAAAGTAATATTACGACTCCATGAATCTTTCGCACGATCCGTTAACATATTCCCAAGAAAAAATTGCACATATCCAAGACGAATATCGATAATAGTGAAAATAAGTATACCTGATATAAGTATAAAAATAAGTCGTTTTCTAACTGTTACATTTGATACACGCATATCGGAACAAGCCTCCCTTACGCCTAGCTTGTTCCAATATATGCTTGTACTTATTTAATTAGAACTTCTTCTCTTTTACCATTACGGCTTTTCTGCTTCTTGTTGTGGTTCGAGTGGCGGTACGAGTGTGACACCTAATTCTGTACCAGGTTGTAATAATGTTCCTTCCGCCACACTTTGCTCTGTTACGTATCCTGTACCAGAAGGCTTCAAGTTAAGCTGTAATGTCTTCGCTAAATTCATAACATCACGCAGTGCCCATCCTTGTATATTTGGCATTGTAGGCTTATCTCCTACCAAGAAGACTCGGTCGCCTTTCAATGTTTGTTCAGTCGCTTTTGGTACTTGTTGCTGTACTTTCCCTTCACCTAGTACGATTGGACGAAGTTTTGCTTTATCAATTGCTTTCCCCGCTTCAGCCATCGTTTTACCAGTTACATCTGGAACAGTAGTTTGTTGCTCTTTCAGATGTTTTTTCGGATCTTTCACTTCATTTGGCTTAATCTTTAAATACTCTAAACTATTTTTTGTTACATATTTAAAAATATCAGCTAAAGGCTGTGCACCGTTCTCATCATCTTTTAATTTCGGCTGTTTAACAGCTACATACACAACAAGTTGTGGGTCGTCCATTGGTGCCATACCTAAGAATGAGAATATATAATTCTGTCTTCCTGTCATATAGCCGCCTTTTCCATCCGGAATTTGCGCTGTCCCTGTTTTACCACCAACTGAATATCCATCAATTTTATAAGCTGTCCCTGTACCTTTCGGAGATGTAACAACACGTTCTAATAACTGTCTTACTTGCGCTGCTGTTTCCTTTGTAACAGGTTTTCCTACTTCTTCTGGCTTATGTTCTAATTTTACTTTCCCTGTTATCGGATCTACAATTTTATCAATTGCATAAGGTTTCATCATTTTTCCATCATTTGCAATGGCCGTTGCAGCTTGTACAAGCTGAATGGGTGTTACAGTGGAACCTTGTCCAAAAGCTGTTGTCACTTGTTGTATTTGCTGATCAAATAAAATTGTATTCGATCCTTCACCTGATAAATCAATGTTCGTTTTTTCATCTAATCCAAAACTATGAATATATTTCCGGAAACGTTCTGGACCAAGTTTTTGATCTCCTAAAATTGCAAACGCTACGTTTGAAGAGCGCTCTACCCCTTCATCAAACGTGATAGAGCCCCAACCAGCACCGCCGTTATGATCTTTTATTTTCCTATTTCCGACTTGATATGTCCCGGACTGATAATAATCTTGCCCTTTGTACACACCTTCATTAATAGCTGCCGCTAACGTGAAAATTTTCATTGTTGATCCAGGTTCAAATGCATTGGCAATTGCGTCATTGAAGAAATATTTAATTTGACGATCATTAGGGTCATAACTAGGTTTAGTAGACATCGCTAATATTTTTCCGGTTTTCGGATCTGCAACAATCCCTATTAAACTTTCTGGCTCATATTGCTTACTTGCTGCTTTCATCGCGTCTTCTAAATAACTTTGGACACGTTGATCAATTGTTAAATAAGCGTTATCTCCATTTTTAGGTGCCTTTACATTAACTTTTCCACCATCAAGGGATACACCTTTACGATCACCTGTATATGCTACTTCTCCATTAGAAGCACTTAAGTATTTATCCAAGCTTTTTTCTATGCCAAATTGACCTACAGATGTTCCATTCTCATTTGGTTTTGCATGACCTATGACGTAAGATGCAAAATCACCGTTTGGATACACCCTTGCATTTTCTGTAATAAAAGATATTCCCGGCAACTTCAACGCTTCTATTTGTTCCTTCTTTTCTTTCGTCAAATCCTTGCCTAACGTTCCAAATTCGACTTGACTTCTACCTTCCTTATTTAAAGAAGCTAAAATATCCTCTTCGCCTTTTCCAAGTACTCCTGCAATTTTCTTTGCAGTATCTTCTTTATTCTCAACAGAGTTAGCACCTTTTAGCGCAGCTACTATTTTATAAGAGTTTGCGTCTTGTGCTAACACATGACCGTTTTGATCATAAATGGTTCCTCGGTTCGCTTCAAGAACTCCTTTTTTACTATGCTTTTGTTTAGCAAGTGCATCTAAATCCTGATTATGAACTGTTCCTGTTGATTGTATGTAAAAAAATCGGGCTAATAACAGCAAAAAGAGCAGGAGGAAAAATATCATAAAATAACCTGCTCCCTTATTGGTATGAAATTTAGTCATATTCTTCTTCATCGTTCCTTCACACCTATTGCCTTATTTGAGGCCTTTCACATTATTCGCATTAATTTCTAGCCCGTGTTTTTTTGCAACTTCAGCGATTCGTTCATAGCGACTTAACTTCTCTACTTCAGCTTGTAATTCTTGATTTTCTTTTTGCTGCTGTACAATTTTTTCTTCTATCGTCGCTGCTTCTACATTAACTTGATAAAGGCCTGCTTTATTTCCAATAAACGCGACACAGGCATACAATAAAAAGCCAATAAACGCTACATACAACAGTTTTTCGATTCTTGTAATTTTCGCTTTAACCTTCGGCTTAGCCATCTGCTGTGGGGGCGTTTGAATTTGCACCTCTTCTTGCGCTTGTTGTTTGTACTTTACAGCTAAATTAGTCATACCTCTCTCTCCCTTTTATCGTTTTTCAGCGATTCTCAACTTCGCAGAACGCGCACGATTATTTTCTTCTAGCTCTATATCAGAAGGTAAAATCGGTTTTCTTGTAATAAGCTTTAATTTCGGCTTAAATTCATCAGGAATAATCGGTAATCCTGGCGGCAATTGTGGCGTTGTACTATTTCGCTTAAACGTTGTTTTACAAATACGATCTTCTAATGAATGGAATGTTATAACACTAACCCTTCCACCTGGCTTAACCATCTCAATAGCAGATTCCAATGCTTCTTCAAATACTTTTAATTCATCATTTACAGCTATACGAATTGCCTGAAACACTCGCTTAGCAGGATGCCCACCCGTTCTACGAGCAGGAGCCGGAATACCTTCTTTAATTAGCTCTACTAATTCTCCTGTCGTTTCAATAGCTTTATTCTCACGATAAGCTTCAATTTTTCTTGCAATTTGTTTTGAAAATTTCTCTTCACCGTATTGGAAGAAAATCCTTACAAGTTGTTCATATGACCAGCTATTTACAACATCATACGCTGTTAATGGGGCATCTTGATCCATCCGCATATCTAGCGGTGCATCATGATGATAACTAAAGCCTCGTTCTGGTGTATCTAATTGTGGGGATGAAACACCTAAATCAAATAAAATACCGTCTACTTCTGTTATACCTATTTCCTGCAGCTTTTCAGCTAAATAACGGAAGTTACTCTTTACTGTTATAAACTGTTCACCGTATGAAGAGAACTTTTCTTTCGCGTTTTGAATCGCTATCTCATCTTGATCAAACGCTATTAATTTTCCACCTTCAGTTAATTGGGATAATAAATAAGAACTATGTCCTCCTCCCCCCAGTGTACAATCTACATATGTACCATCTGGCTTTATATCTAAGCCGTCTACTGTTTCCTTTAAAAGAACTGTTACGTGTTTAAACATTGTTGCACCTACTCTTTTTCCAATTAATTATGTTGAATGTATCCCTTTCTCTAAACACATATTTCACGCTTAGAGAATGAAACAATACGAAAGAACGACTCATTTAACTTACCAACAAAGGCAACATACTATACAAATCGCTATTTTCTTTTATTATATACTAAATTTTATCATCTTTTGCGGGAATTTAAATAAAAAACTGTCGAAAAAGCGAATAATACGTTTACATTTTGTGCTATTTTGTCATATATTTAAGTATCCAACACAATTACCATATCCAACACTTTTGATTGACAATTCAGAAAAAAATCACTTCACAGTAAATTCAACGGAATAAAAATAAAATCCTGCTCCAAAGAGCAAGATTTTATAGTTTTATAACATGATGTTTTCCGTCCCAAGAAAAAGGGTTTTCCATTACACGATCAACGAAATCCAAACCAAACTGATTTAAATAATAACATACATTCCACACACGTTCTTGCGGTGCACCTAATGGACGAAGTGCAAATTGTATACGGCGGAATTTATTTAGCTGAACCTCATACTTTTTCGCAACATTTCTTTTCAACATTCTTTCCAGCAGTTCAATTTGTTCATTAATTTTCAATTCGTTTTTCCCTGCAAACGCACCTAACCCTGGCTCTATTTTCTTTACAAATTGCTGTAAAGATGTATGAATATCGGCAATTTCTTTTTTCGCCTTTTCAAAATGATCATCAATCGGTTCCTCTATTTGATTAGACAACCAGTTTTCACGCAATTTATCGACATCATTTAAAAACGGATCACTTTCTCTCAATTGCAGATCAAATAAATCTGTCGCTATATCTCTCTCCACATAAGTAATTGTAAGACGAGGAACGACAGGTGGCATTTGAAAACCGACAGTATGGAATACTTGTTGTAATTCACTCCAATAAGCTAATTCTCCTGGACCTCCAATAAATGCGAGCGTAGGAAATACATACTCTTGCATAAGAGGACGTGTTACAACATTATTACTAAAACGTGCCGGATTTCTCTCCATCTCTTCAATCAACTCTTCGTATGAAAAGGAATGCGCCCCATCCCTTCCAACAAACTTACCTTGTTGATCTTCAAGCAATACTCGTTCATTATCTATTTCCATGAATATATGCACTGCATGAGACTTCGTTTCAATAATCGGTTTGTATCCTAGTTCTTTAATTACTTCCTGCTGATTACGAAGCCCCTCTTGTACCTCTTTATACTTACTTATAATTCGCTTAAAAAATGGAATTTCTAACTTTCTTAATTCAGGATGATGTGAATCAACAAGGATTAAACCAGAATTAGCAAAGATTTTCGTAATAAGATGAGCAAAGAAATCTACATACGTATTCGATTTTTTCAAAGCATCATCAACAAATTTTAATACATCCTTTGTAAAATTGGTTTCTGGGTATGTTTTAAAAATCTCTTCAATCCAATTTCTACAATCTTCAACAGAAAGTTCAGACTCAGAAGCACTCGCCTTTTTCGGATTACGGTCATAAAAAATAGTTTTTTTCACCTTTTTATTTTTCGCTACAAAAGTATGGTTAATCTCATCCATATCATGGTCTTCACCCGCAATCCAGAAGACAGGGACAACTTTAACTCCTAAACTTTTTTCCTTTTCCTTTGCAAGCTGTAAAATTGAAATAACTTTATGAATTGTATAAAGCGGTCCAGTTAATAACCCCGCTTGTTGTCCAGCTATAACAACATATGTATTTTCATCTCCAAGCGCTTTTACATTTTGAAGTGTAGATTCTCCCGCTTGTAATTTTGTATTATATTCTAATAAATGCGCTACTAAATCTTGGCGGAAAAACTCCCTTTCACGCAAATCATGTAAACGTTGTTTAAAAGCATCTTCTGTTAACATATAATCAAAACATGACTGTATCTCTTTTTTACCGTTCATATAGTCCGCTACAACACCTTGTTGCGGAACAGAGATTTCTTTTATCTCCATATAATTCTTCCTTTCGTATCCAGTTCTCTCACCAATCCACATTGTAGTCAATGTTTCACGTAAAAGCAAAGAATAACACTTATACTCTTGTTTCTAACCCTTTTATTGCATCGAACAAAAATTGAAGTGTTGGAACTGGTCGTTGCTGTTTCTTAGCCTCTTCTAATACATACCCAACAATCGCATTAATTTCCGTCTGTCTATTCGCTCTTACATCCGCTAACATAGAGGATGTATTACGAGACGTTCCTTCACACACATTTCGTACCATTTGCCATACCATTTCTTTTTCTCCTCTAATAAGAAATGCGACCTCCTGAAACACTTGCTCCATCATTTGATAAAAAAAACGATTCGTGATTAATTCACCATTCTTAACTCCCAATAACGCTGTCAACGGATTGATACATACATTTACTACTAATTTTTTGCGCATAATCTCTTCCCAATCTGTTTCTATTTGAACTGGAAAATAAGCAACCGGAAAAGAATGAAATATTTTTTTAAAATGTATAGATTGGCCACAAACCACTCCAAATCTCGTTACACCTACTCCAGTATGATGAACGATGTGCCCTCCCTCTTTTTTCGCACCATGTTCTACAATACCAACAGCTATATTTTCACTCCCTATTTGCAGCATCTTTCGAAGATGCGACATTCCGTTTTGCAAAAAGATTAATGATGATGCACCTTCCACAAACGGTAGTATGTCATCTATATGATATTGCTTCACAGCAATAAATATATAATCTAAATTTTGCGCTACCATACTTTCTATCGGTAAAACAGCTGGATATACTGTTTCACATCTTCCATCTCTAATACAAGTTACACCTGTTTCATTTAACTCTTCAGCTTGCTTAGCTGTTCTTGTAAACAACGTAACATCTTGGTTACTTTTTTGTAAATAAAATGTATACAATAGACCAATAGCACCTGGTCCGACAATTCCAATTTTCATTTTCACACAAGGGATTCACATTAAGCGCCCTTGCCTCCCCCCTTTTTTATATCTTTTTAAAGTACATAAGCACACCCTATAATTTCGTTGTCCTCTGCCAAACAAATACACTCTCACTTTTCACTATGTATATACTGCCTATTAATACACTTATACTCTTAGTTTAGCAAATCCTCAAAAAAATAATAAAAGAAATATACTATCTTCTTCATAAAAATAAAAAAATGAGTTATACTATTATTATAAATATTTTTACTTTTCTGCATTCAACGAGATAAGAAAAGGATGTGATGTAATGGGATTCCCAAAAGTTGAGCGCTTGCTCATCAATTATAAAACGTTAGATGAATTCAAAAAATTTAAAGGGTGCGGAGCCCAGGAACTATCTATGCTGGAAGAATTGCAAGCAAACATTATTGAAAACGACAGTGAATCTCCATTTTACGGTATTTATTATGGCGGATCACTAATCGCACGTATGAGTCTATATATGAAAAGAAACGGCGGAGAACCATTCGAAATTACAGGTCCTTACCTAGAACTTTATAAACTTGAAGTATTACCAACTTTTCAAAAACAAGGATTCGGACAAATGCTTGTAAATCATGCGAAACAACTGCAATTTCCTATTAAAACGATAGCGCGTATTCATTCAGCTGGTTTTTGGGATAAATTAAATTTCAGCCCCGTATCAGTAACTGATGGAGATTTTTATATTTGGCATCCAGAAACAAATTTGAATGCGGTTACAAATGAAGAATCGGCTTAAGAAATAAAAAAACAGCTGTATAACAGCTGTTTTTTATTTCTTAAGCTTCTCTAACTTCTCAGTCGAGCGAGCATTGTTTCTTTCCGCTACCATTACACTTCTTTTTTGATCGATATAATCAAGCAATGTCCTATACTCTTCCTCATATACTGATAATCGCTCCAGAAGACGCTCTCTTTCTGTTTGTAATGATTCAACTTGTTGTTGCAACACCGTTAAAGAGTTTTCATCTTTATAATTTTGCAAGAAATCAATAACATCATTCAACGTAATTGACGTAGGTTCTAACACTTTTGTCTCTTTTACTTCATAATTTTCTACTTTACGAAGTTGCTTCGCTTCCTCAATACGTTCTTTATATTGCTTTCTTACGTAAGAATTCCATCTAAATCCACATGCTGCTGGTGTACGAGATAAATTTTTCCCCACTTCCTTAAAGGCAGAAAGTTGTGTTCCACCTTCTCGAATATGCCGGAGTACTACTTCTGCCAGAAGCAAATCTTCATCATCAGTCCAAGCATCTTGTCTTGTTGTCGCCATTTCTCTAGTCCTCCCTATGCATTTTTTATTAAGCATATGCAGTTACTAGAAAAGATAGAATACAACAACTAAAGATTAAGACAAAAAAAATAAACGCAGAAGATATCTTCTGCGTTTATTTTCCCGCAATTACTTGCTGATTACTTCTTTACCTTTGTAAGTACCGCATGCTTTACATACACGGTGAGCTAATTTCGCTTCACCACAGCTTGGGCACTCTACCATACCAGGTACTGATAATTTGAAATGCGTACGACGCTTTCTTTTTACTGTTTTAGAAGTTCTTCTAAAAGGTACAGCCATTCTTCCCACCTCCTTAAAAGAAATAGTTATTTTCATATGAAGGCCTGAACCAGTCTTCCGATTATTTGTCAAAAAACTTTGCAAGTCCTGCCAATCTTGGATCAACAGTCTTTTCTTTGTCTTCTTCCGAAATCACTTGCCAGTCTTGACCTTGCGTCGGTGCTCCACCAGAAACATCATCACTGAAAATTTGCATTGGAATCTCCAAAAGTATATTTTCCTTGATTACGGGCAGTAAGTCAAGTACTTCTCCTTCTAAACAATGAATTTCAGCTTCAGTTTCAAATTCTTCTTGTGAAGTTTGGAACACCTCAGTTGTTTTAATGTCAAATGGTAATGTCACATCTACTAAAGAGCGAGAACATGGTAAAACCATGCTTCCAGTTATATGTAGATGAAACGTAAACTTACCGGAGCCAAAATCAACTCTTCCCGTTACATGAACAGGATTAATTTCACGAATATCTTTCTCGACCTCTTTTAGCTCACTTACATCTACCATCTCATCCAATGTCAATCCTTTATTTCTCAATTTATTCAATTGATGGATGGACCATTTCATATCATATCACCTCAAGGCAACAAACAAAATTATAGCTAGCCATTTTATATTTGTCAATGTTTTTTCTTTACACTATAATGAAGTCATCATAGTAAATAATATATAGAGTATCACGTTTTTCAAAAAGATGCTACATCGAAAGGAGAGATTACCATAAAAGCTGGTGGTATTGTTGTTGAATATAACCCTTTTCATAACGGTCATCTTTATCATGTGCAACAGACAAAAAAGTTAACACAATCCGATATAATAATTGCCGTTATGAGTGGTCCTTTTTTACAGCGTGGTGAGCCCGCACTCATTTCCAAATGGTATCGCACTAAAATGGCCTTAGCAAACGGCGTAGACCTTGTTGTAGAGCTTCCATACGTCTTTGCAACACAAAAGGCTGAAACCTTCGCAAATGGTGCTATTTCCATTTTAAATGCCCTACATGTTTCTGAAATTTGTTTCGGTAGTGAGGATGGACAAATCGAAAATTTTTATAATACCATCTCCGTACAAAAAAACGAAGAAGAGACTTTTAACTGCCTTGTAAAACAATTCATGGACGCTGGCAATAGTTATGCAAAAGCAACATCGGATGCTTTTTCACACATTTTAACATCCGAAAAAAACATAGATATGTCACAACCAAATAATATTTTAGGCTTCCAATACATTAAAGCAATTCTGTCACAAAATAGCTCTATACAAGCTCAAACTATAAAAAGATTCGCCTCTCATTATCATGATGAAACATTTAATGACCAACATATTGCAAGCGCGACAAGCATTCGAAAACAACTCTTTAGCGAAGAAGGATCATTTACAACAATTGAACCTTTTCTCCCACAGGCAACCGCTTCGCTTTTAGCAAATTACAAACAAAACTACGGGATATTACATAATTGGGAACAATACTTTTCATTTTTTAAATATAAACTCATGACGATGTCTCCAGGGGACTTACGACATATATATGAAATAGAAGAAGGTTTAGAGCATCGTATTTTATCAAAAATACAAAACAGTTCCTCCTTCTATTCATTCATGGAAGCATTAAAAACAAAACGTTATACATGGACTAGATTACAAAGAGCTTGTACACACATTTTAACAAACACAACAAAAGAGGAAATACGTAGCGCAAATATAGAACAACATGCACCATATATCCGCCTGCTAGGCATGTCACAAAAAGGGCAAACTTACCTTTCAAAAAACAAGAAAAAAATCGAACTTCCAATCCTTACTCATACAAAAACATTTGACCATGCTGCTTTAGATATAGAGAAAAAAGCAACCTCTGTATATTTCTCCATCATGCACGAACCGTTACGCACGCAACTATTAAAACAAGACATAACACACCATCCTATTCGCTATGATGAAACAACTACAAAATTTCTATAAAAAACCTCTCTATTTCAGAGAGGTTTTTTCTTTATCCATCTTTTCTAAATATGTTAATGCATCATCTAGCGTATCCACTGGTACAATTTTCATTTTTGTTTTAATATCCTTTGCAGTCTCAAGTGCATCTTTATAGTTCGATTTCTCCGCACCTTTTTCATTTGGCGCAAAGAACACTTCAGCCCCGGCATCGCTAGCAGCCACCACTTTTTGATTTATACCACCAATCGGGCCAACTTCTCCTTTTTCATTTATCGTACCTGTTCCAGCTATTTCATGTCCTTTTGTTAAGTCTTCTTCCACAAGTTGATTATATATTTCTAATGTGAACATTAAACCTGCGGATGGTCCACCAATTTCATGAGAATTAATTTTCACTTTCGGATCGACCAATAATTCTCTTTCCGTAACGATAGAAACACCTATACCGACACGTCCATTCCCATTAGGAATCGTCTTTACATTTAAATTTTCTTTCAATTGTTTTCCATTTCTCATGTACTCAATACTTACAGCATCGCTTTCTTTTTTCCCAGTCATATATTCAATAAATTGCTCCGTCTTTTCAAATGTTTTTCCATCAACAGCTATAATAACATCACCAAGCTTAAGCTTTCCTTCTGACGGCATTCCTTTTGCCACACCAGCAACTAATACACCTTTATTTTCAAAAGAAACGGAGCGATTTGCACGTTTATATGCATTATAAATTGCTGCATTTTGTGAATCTTTCATCGCATAATTTTGGCGAAATTGATATTCTTCATCACTCTCACCTTTTTGCAATATTTCTTCCGCTTTTGAAATATGTGTATATTTATTAAACTGTGCCGCTATTAAATTCACCACATTTGCTGGTCCCATTGAAACCGTAACAAGCATAAAATCACCAGATTCTTTCGTTCCACCCTCAACTTGAACGTAAGGCTCTAATTTGGCAGCCATTCCTGGTTTTGTTACATAATACGGTAAACGCACGTAAACAAGTAACATCGCCAATATAACCCCTATTAAGATTGCATATATAAACCGAAAACGCTTAAACATTATGTTTCTCCTTCCACTGCTCAATTAATAAATAAATATTTGTAACATGTTTTTCCGCTTCTACTTCTCCAACTCGAATAATGTCTTCAATGTTTGTAAAAGCACGTGAACTAAATTGCTCTACAGCTGGTCGCATCATTAAATCCGATGCAATTTGCCGATTCATTACAAGCTCATGCTGCATAATTTCAATACTTTGCATGATTACGTCATAAATAGACGTAACATCGCCATTCACCTTAATTGGAGATACATCAACAGCGATAACAATATCGGCCCCTAACTCTTTCACAACCGATACTGGGATGCGATCAATAACTCCACCATCCACTAATAATCGTCCATCTATTTTTTCTGGTACAAACACTCCAGGAACAGATATGCTAGCCCTCACCGCATCTGCAACTGACCCACTTGTAAAAACCACTTTTTCCCCCTTCAATATGTCAGTAGCCACAACAGCCGTCGGGATATCTAACTCTTCTAAATTTTTATTATATGTAAACATTTTAATCATATCTTTGACACGTTTTCCAGCAATAAATCCCATTTTCGGTACCGTGAAATCTAAATAATACTTCCGCTTGAAAACAGATGCCAATTTATACAATCTTTCAACGTTACTACTTGCCGCATAAAACGTACCTATTAGCGCCCCCATACTACTTCCTGCAATCATATGAATAGGGATACCCGCTTCCCTTAAAACCTTTATTACACCAATATGAGCAAACCCTTTCGCTCCTCCAGACCCAAGTGCTAAACCAATCTTTGGTTCTTTCATTTTTCTCACCCTTTATTTTTTTTCATTCCTTTTTCATACTTATGGTCTAAATTCACTACGTATCCACGTATACTGAAATGAACGTTTTTTGGGACAAAGGGGGATTTACTTACATGTATGAAAAATGGAAAACCGCTTTCCTTACCATATCAACGCTTTTTTTAACCTTTTCTCTTGTACTCCACCCCCAAGCAGCTTTACAAGCTTCTATTCGCGGGTTAAATATATGGTGGGAAGTTGTATTCCCTTCACTACTACCGTTTTTCATCATTGCGGAACTTCTAATTAGTATCGGTGTTGTAAAATTTATTGGCGTTATATTAGAACCACTCATGCGCCCACTTTTTCGCGTTCCAGGGATAGGTGGATTCGTTTGGGCAATGGGAATGGCTTCAGGTTTCCCTGCAGGCGCCAAACTAAGCGCTAGACTACGAAAAAGCAACCTTTTAACTCAGATTGAAGCGGAGCGCCTCGTTTCTTTCACAAATTCTTCTAATCCACTTTTTATTTTCGGTGCTGTGTCTATCGGTTTTTTTAATAATCCGAAATTAGGGATTATATTAGCGGCTGCCCATTATTTAAGTAACTTTGCTGTCGGATTAATTATGCGTTTTTACGGCCATAATACCGCTTACAAAAATAATACACACACTACAAAAAAACGCCGCTTTCAAAACCCTTTTTTAATTCTTCACGAGACACGCTTACAAGAAAAAAGACCAATCGGTAAATTACTTGGGGATGCTATCGTTTCTTCTATTCAAACATTACTTATGATTGGCGGATTTATTATTTTATTCTCTGTGTTAAATAAAATGATTACTGTATTCCACATCACAGCAGCTCTTTCTTTTATTATGCAACATATTTTATCATTCTTCCAACTAAGTACAGATTTTAGTATACCTATATTATCAGGTGTTTTCGAAATGACACTCGGAAGCCAAATGATTAGTCAAATAAATGAAACACCCCTCTTACAACAAGCTATGGTAACAAGCTTCATTTTAGCATTTAGCGGTCTTTCTATTCAGGCACAAGTTGCTAGCATATTAGCTGAAACAGACATCCGATTTAAACCCTATTTTTTCGCACGAATTATTCAAAGTATTCTTGCCCCTATTTTTACATTTATATTTTGGACACCATTTTATGAGAAAGTAAGTTCTTTCTCACCTATGCAAAAAGATATTCCTGTATTTTTATCCAAGCATCCTTCTATACTACATGAAATTTGGACATCTTTTATACATTACGGACCAATTTTCACATTATTTTGTCTATATTTATATGTTATTTTATTATTTTTTCGCACGTATAAAGAAAAACCCCGTTCACTTTAACGGGGTTTGAAACTTTTCTTTTAAAGCACGCTCTACAATAGGAGGCACAAGATCTACTACACTTCCTCCATACCTCGCAACTTCTTTCACAATACTCGAGCTTAAAAATGAATATTGGTTGTTTGTCATAATAAAAAATGTTTCAATATTTTCATCTAATTTTCGATTCATAGAAGTAATTTGCATCTCATATTCAAAATCAGAAACTGCTCGTAAACCACGTAATATTGCATTTGCATTACGCATTTTTGCATACTCTACTAACAGCCCACTATGCGAATCTACTTTTACATTCGGGATATCCTTTGTCGCTTCTCGAATTAGTTCTAATCGCTCTTCAACTGAAAAGAATGGTTTTTTAGATGAATTGTTTAAAACGACTACGTACACCTCATCAAATACTTTTGCTCCCCTTTTAATAATATCCAGATGCCCAAGGGTAATTGGATCAAAACTTCCTGAAGAAATAGCTATACTTGTCATTCTGTCCCCTCACCTTCATACTTATAAATCGATATTGCAGTAATCCCATAATTCTCAGCTCGTACTTTTACAAGCTTTCCTATTGAATCAGGTAAAACCACATCATTACCATGCTCTGCCATAATTAATCCATCACTATGTAGCAATCCATGTTGATCCATTACACTAATTAAAGATACAATTTTTTGCTCTTTATATGGTGGGTCTATTAATATAAGATCGAATGACATTTCACGTTTTATAAGCGCCTTTACTGCACGTTCCGCATCATTTCGATATACTTCAGCTTGTTCCTGTATTCTACAACTTTCTAAATTTTGATGAATTACTTTTATCGCTTTACTATCCCTATCAACAAAAATCGCTTTATCGATCCCTCTGCTCAAAGCCTCAATTCCAAGGCCACCACTACCACCAAATAAATCAAGGGCGATACCACCATCAAAATAAGGACCTATCATATTAAAAATAGATTCTTTTACTTTATCTGTCGTTGGACGTGTTGTATTACCAGGAACCGCTTTAAGTGGGTGTCCTTTACATTTTCCTGAAACTACTCTCATCTGTTGTCACTACCTTTATTTCAATCTATCGAGCGATTATAGAAAGCCATTCCCACTTCGGTAACCGTTAACAAATTACATTCACCAAAATATTAGAAAACTCAGCATCAAATAACCACTCATTATTTTTATGTATTCATCTCATCATTCACTAATATGAATCCAATATGTATATTAGTTCCACTTTATCTTTTTTATCCTATCACAAAATAAAAAAAAGAAAAATAAAAAGCCTGACATAAAATTTAATTTCATTATGTATATCTTCATTTAGATTGGACATAAATAATTATAACAACATCACCTTCGATGTTGTTGCCAACCGCGGAGAAGACTTACGTTTCCCCATAAGTTCTTCCTCCGGTTTCTCCTCTCCCTTTGCCTTCTTACTAGTACATGCTAGTATAAGAAGGGCCCTGCTATGCAGGGTTTTTTTTCTTTGTGTGCTTTTCATTTAAAAAGTGAAATGGTACAGTAAAAGAAAGAGGAGGAAAAAATATGATTCAACGCTTTATAGAACTCGGAGAAGGCTACTCTGATTTATATGAATTACTTGAAATTGCCAAAACAAATCAAGAACGTATAGCACATATGTTACAATTTGAAACGATAAAAAACGATAAAAAAGTGTGTTCGCTTGTTGTAATATTAAAACCAACTACTACTGGTGATTTCCAACCATTATACATATGTCGTGAAGGCATTCCTGTATTTGAAAATAAAAAAAGTAAACGTGTCATTTTATTTGAAGAAACGGCAGGGCAACTCGGAAAAAAAGTGGCTACTTTTACTGTAAAGCCATCTACAACTTTCCCAGAAAAAGAACTATTTTTTAATCATTTAATTGGTATTTTACGAATGAACAATTTCATTCCTCCGATGAAATAACACTTTATTTCAATTAAAAAATCCCCCGCTAAATTTAGCAGGGGATTTTTTCTATTAGCTATAATCGTATTCTTTTGCTCGATCAGGACGGGAATTTTCAAATTCCGTTTTTAAATACGGGCGATACGACTGTTCTATCTTTTTCACAAAAGGAAGTTTGTTCAATTTATGCATCATATGCTCAATTTGTTCCATGTCACAATATACTACAGCATATTTTAATCGTTTTGATATGTAATGTATGTTACCATATTTCCTTAAAATCTTGGCATGTTTCAATGAATGTAAATAAACAATCATACTTTGTCGTTGCCCGAACATAATCTTCTCCATCTTCTCCTTTTAAAAACATATATTTTATATTCTATGAAAACCAATCAGAAATTTATAACATTACAGGACAAACTCTGTATACGTTTTCTTCCAACTTCTAAAAAACGGGGTACATCACCCCGTTTTTTTACAACCACAACCTCCGCCAGTACCACAACCTCCACCACAGCCACCAGCATCAAAGAATGGATTCCCTGTTGGCACTTTAATGGAAGAAGACACTTCCGAACCGATTGCTACACTAACTTCATCTAATAACTTCTGCAAAGCAGTTTCTGCTCTTTTAAAAGCTGCAACCTTATCATGTAAGTCCACAGAACGCTTTAATTCTCTCATTTTCATCGATACGGTAGTGTAGTCAGGATGGTATTTTCCAAAACGCTGTACTTCCTCATACCGTTCTTTCATCGCTGTAAATTGCTGAATTAACGTCTGAAGTTCCATATCTTCATGTAATTCTCTATAATACTTACGATAATCTTCTGCTATATCTGAACAGATAATCGCTTTTGCAAGCTGCTCTGCCTTATCTAATATTAATACGCTTTCTAGCGTCGCTACAATCATGAGAGACACCTCCGAGTATCCATCATACCACATTTAGATTAGAACTACTAATTGAAGTGACTTACTCAAAAGAAAGATATAATGAAACTATTTTCACACTATATCCGTACACACTTATACATTAATATGTTCCGCTATATTATATTTAAGAACATCCCATTTACCACTATTTTGTTTCACATAACTAATACACGCATTTTTTAATGGTGTCTTAAATGTAATTTCATCTGGTTCAATGGCATGTAAAATTGCTTTTATCGCGTGTGAGTGAGCAACAATAATAATACGTTTGCCAAAATGAGTTGTTGCAACATCTTCTAAAGCAGCAAAGCAACGAGCTACAATCTCTTCATCTTGCTCCATACCTTCTACTTTACCCTCAGCAATCAACTCTCTAACAGTCGCAACTGGCTTCCCTGAAGCTTCTCCAAAATTCCGTTCAACAAATCGATCATCTAATAAAATCGATTGTAATCCAGCCGCCTTTGCGATTTCATTAGCCGTTTCTTGCGCTCTAATTAACGGGCTACTTATAATGATATCCCACGTTTCTTCTTGTAAAGCAGCTGCACTTTGACTCGCTTGCTTCTTACCAACTTCATTAAGCGGAATATCTTCTCGCCCCTGAATAATTTCTTGAAAATTCCAATCAGTTTGTCCATGTCGTACTAAACAAATTTCCGTCATGCTGCAACTCCTTTTTAAATAATCAATCTCTATTGTAACAAAAGTTCTGCATGACGGACATATTTTTCACTTACAATTAGGTTGCATTTTGTTGCTTCATATACTGAAACATATCAATCATGATCGAAGCAACAGCCAATTGATTTTGAAATTTTTCCACTTTATCTGGTATTGTTTTTTTGAAATGTTGCATCGCCGCTAACTCAAAAGCCTCTTTTTCTTCAGGATTTCGTGTTAATTTTCTATACCAGTACGGTTGCTCTCTAATATAGCGAGATAAATCCTCATCAGCCTTTATAAACTCCATAATTTCTGCTCTCATCATCTTTCCCCCTAATCCTTTTGAAAGAAAAACGGGTTATTTTCTGAAGTACTTTGTTCTTGCTGCGTACGGTTACCTTGAAATTGCTGAATAACTTGTTGCACGCTCCCAATAGCACTCGTCACATTAGCTAAATGGTTCTGCATTTGTTCCACGTCCAACTTTTTAAAAAAAGAAAGCATTTGCCCCATCACATCAGCAGTTTTTTCCTCTTCAGTTCGATTATCTTTTTCTTTTTTATTTTCTTTTACCGAAGAAAACGCAGGCGCTCCATCCGGTCTATAAGTTGCCCATATTGGATCTTCTTCACCAAGTAAGTACCATTCTTCATAAAATTGTTGCCAAGTTTTGTGACCACTTCTAACCTCATGAACCATTTTAGGGTGATGGTTTACAAATTCTTTAAACTGTTGAACCGATGGATGTAACGGCCCTTTTGTTGTTGGCATAATCCTCACCTCTCCATGTATATCTACTATATAGTAAGAAAAAAAAGGCGCATGGTTCGCCTATTTTTAGACGATTCATGCACCTTTTTTTCTGCTATTTGCATACGGTCAGATTCCCACCTACAATTCAGTGAATACGAAGTAACTAATTAGGTGATGTAACACCCCACCGCTTACAGTTTCGCTTTATTTTCGAATAAAGTTTTGTGTATAAAATTTATCGTATACACCAACACCTAATCCTGTAAATTGTTCATTTAATAAATTCTTTCTATGCCCCTCACTATTTAACCAACCTTGCACTGCCGCAATTCCATCACTATGTTGCGCCGCTATGTTCTCACCAGCAAGTTGAAATCCTACTTTCCCGCGCTGCAAACGATCTCCTAGCGTACCTAATGTAGGTGAGTCATGAGAAAAATAATTATTGTCTTTCATATCTTTACTGTGACCAACAGCAACATCTGCCGTTTCCTGATCCCATGTTAATAATGGTAATTTATGACGACTTCGAATGATATTTGTTAAATCAAAAATTTGTTGCATATTCCCATTTTCTACTTGTTTTATCTTTTCTGGAGTCAATGGTTGTTCTGCTATTAATTCACCTGAATAAACGAGCTGATATGGTCTTTGGCGTAATAAAGTTTCATCATCCATATAACGAACACCCACAAGCTCATGTGTAAATTGATCAAAATACAATTGCGCCCATCCATCTTCTACAGGTATTAACGGTTGTTCCATGACTTCGGTATCAGATAGTTCAAATTGATAACTATTTTTCCCTCTTTTTAATGAAATTTCATGCGAAAGCGGACTTTTTTTATATACTTCTTCATATTTTTCATTTATATAATAAGGTGGAACCTTAACTTGTTCACCAGCAGCGTACGCCGTTATAACTTTACGTTCAGAAACTCCGAATTGAACATACTGAGTTAAATCCTGATTGTATACCCACCATTCATATCCGTATGCAGATGGCTCTATTCGAGAGGGTTCTCCCCACTTCGCTAATAAATTTTCAGAGTCTTCACCAATCATATTTAAAACAGTGTCTGAGGAGTCTTCCTTAATTTTCTTTTTCTTTTTCACAATTTTATTTTCTTGCTTTGATTGAGATGGGGTTAATATATATTGTGAAACGAGTAATTTCCCGTATAAATCAACAGCTAAAATTAAAATTGTAATCATTACGATACGCAATAATTTCTTCAAACGATATACCTCCTGAACAAAACATAAAATTGAGATATACACAAATCCTTTTCTTTCTTTTTGTGTGTACCGTACTCTTTTCACTATATCATATTTTTGTGAAAAAAGTCTGGATTATCCCTTTTCTCTCAATATGAATTGCACTTTCTTATTATTCATACTATTATAAAAATAATGGTGTAACATTAAAAAAGGAGGTATTATATGCAATTTACAAATACGAAATTTAATGGAGCCGTCGTTGAATTAACTCTTTTAACTGAAATCATGGAAAACAACCACTTCGTACTTGCTGGACAGTGGGATTATGAACGGGTTACATACGATTATAAATTTGAAATATTAAAGGATGTTTATTATTTGCGAGTGCAAGGCGTTGCTGTTGAAGGTGACATTGGCAGTAGACACGCTGAAGTAAAACTACTCCCTCCCTTATTAGGAAAACATTATTATCCTCACGGCGTTGAATATGGCGATGATGAGACTTTCCCAACGAATGTACTTCAAAAAAGTG
This sequence comes from Bacillus sp. 22475, assembly GCF_052044835.1. Classification (NCBI taxonomy): domain Bacteria; kingdom Bacillati; phylum Bacillota; class Bacilli; order Caryophanales; family Bacillaceae; genus Bacillus; species Bacillus sp. 22475. The sequence goes on from NZ_JBQENW010000004.1 coordinate 238,962, forward strand.
AACAACTCCTACAAAATGTCGAAAAAGAGTTAAAAGAACTTCAAATTATTGATTAACAAAAACAAGCGCATCAATATGATGCGCTTGTTTTTTCCCTCCCCTAAGAATGAATCGTTTTTTTTACTGGATATCCATAAATAGATCCATCTTTTACTTTAATCTCATCTTCCCAAGGAACCTTATATTTACCTTCAGCTAAATCTTTTACAAACGTATATGGGTTTTCTTTCACCCCACCAGGAGTTGCTACATATCCTCTTGAACCTAGATTATATATATTATTTTCTAATCCCCATCCTAATCTAGCCTGATCTGCTAGTTCTGGATATACTTCAGCAGTAACAATCTCCCAAGGATTTCGATGCCCCTGTACTAAAGTAGTCCCATCAAAATTACATACTTGTCCTTCACCAAAGTAATAAAATACACCATCATAACCCGCTAAGTTTACCGACAATGTATACATTAAATTCTGCCATGCATTTGAACGATTGGTTAGCATCCATTGTTCACTAACTTGTGTGCTATATCCAGAAATACGAATCAAGACATTTGCACCTTTATAGGCCGCTTCACGAGCTACTTCAGGAAACATGCCATCATGACAAATACAAACAGCTAATTTACTTCCTCCAGGTCCATCACAAACAGGTAAGCCTAAATCTCCAGCTTTCCAAGGCTCGACTGGCACCCAAGGATTTAGCTTACGATACTTCAAAATCATTTCACCTTGTGGATCAATAATAACTGCTGTATTATATGGCTCTCCACCATCAGGGTTTTTTTCCATTATTGAAAAAACACCATATACTTTAGATTCCTTACATGCCTCAGCAAATAAGTCTGTTTCTGGCCCAGGCACTGTACATAAAAATTCTTCTGTAGTCCATTTTTTTGTATTGAGCCCTTGTGTACTATATTCAGGAAATACTATCAATTCTAATCCAGGGTAACCTGATTTGGTCGAATGAATTGTTTTTATGATTTGTTGAATTTGTTTATCAATGTCTGCACGTGACTCTACTACTGGTACTGGATATTGAATTAGCGCTGTCAAAAAACCACTAATCGGCTTTACCATACTTCCACTACTACCCATTTAAATTCCCCCTTAAAATAGTTCGTATTTATTAAAGATAACAATATATATTTGTAACTCTCTAAAAAACTTGCACTACATATGGAATTATTACGCATGAAAGCTAGTAGTAAATTTTATATCCACTTTTAGTACACGCCTACACTAACTTAACATAAATAATTAGAAAATTCAATCTTTTATAAAAGGCTAAAACTAAAAAAGAAAAAGCGTATGGAATCCCATACACTTTTTTTACTTAGTTTGTAAATACGGCGGCAATTGTTGCAACTGCTCCTTATCCTTTTCACGTTCTCTACGTGCCCATCTAAAGAATACATAGCCTATAATTGTACCGTACACTATTTCCTGGACAATTTTCATTATGATACCACCAGTTTGCTGGTCTTGTACTACTGGCATCCAGTGCAAAAATTCCGGTCCCGTTATATTTAAATCTGATAAAGTGCCCGCTGGTACACATAGTTCCATCGCTTTCATCCAAGCAGCCGGATCCGTATACGTTGCAAATAACGGGGCTGTCGCAAAAATTATTAACGCACAAGCTGGCGTTAATAATATACCATTAGCAAACATGTAACCAAGTTTCTTTATATCACTTAACGTTTGATATTCTGGTAATGGATTTAACATCGGCCACCACATCATGATTGCTGTAAAAAACAATATAGCGAGACAAATAGGATGAGCAATTTGACTTTGTTTTACCGTATCAAAAACAACTGGTAAATGATAAAAAGAAAACAGGCCGTTAAATACAAACAACGCAATAAGTGGTTTAGCAAATACCTTTAATATAATTTGAACGAACTTAAAAGAAGTAATGTAACGATATAACCAAGTTGGTATACCAAGCAACAGTAACGGTGGAACTGCAATATACATGACTGCCATTTCAAACATATGAGCACTAAATATAATATGGCCAATTAAATCAATAGGCCCTCCCTTTACAAAATACAAAAGAACAATACCAGTCGTAAAATAAAAAATTTGCTTCTTACTTACCTTCGTCGCATTTTCAAATCGCATTCTATAAGGTCCAATAATTAAGAAGTACCCAATAAGAATCGAAAGCATAAATAATAAAAAAATTGGACTCCATAAAGCCTGAAAACCAAATATCCACAAGTTACTCATTTTCACACCTACCTTCGTAAGGTTATCCCATAATATGAAGAGGGAGCTGTGACAACACAAGCTCCCTTATTTTTCACTTTTCAAATCCACACAATTGTCATAAAAGCTAAAATTGTAATTAACCCTATTAGCAGGCCAGAGTAAAGAAAGAAACTTGCTGCTTCATGTCCTTTATGGCTCATATGCATAAAATAATACAATTGAAAAATTACTTGTACCACTGCTAATAGTAAAATAAATGGCACAGAGAAAGTCGGACTAAAAGTTTTCGGATACGCCACTGCTACAAATGCAACTAATGTTAAAAAAATCATTAATGCAAACGTAATAACTTGATGCTTCATTTCCTCCGCACTTTTTCTCTTCCGATAAACAAGATCAACTTTAGGATTATTCGTTTGCTTTATCGCCATTGTTTATCCCACCATTCCCATTAAATATACTACAGTGAAAATAAACACCCAAACTACGTCAATAAAGTGCCAATAAATCGATGCAACATAAAACTTCGGTGCATTGTATAAATTTAGACCTCTCTTCGCATTTCTAAAGATTAATGTTAAAATCCAACACAACCCAAACAATACGTGGAGTCCATGTGTACCAACAAGAGCATAAAATGCAGAGCCAAACGCACTACTTCTCATAGTATGCTTAAATTCATGTGTATAATGATAAAACTCATATATCTCAAACCCTAAAAATCCTAAACCTAGCAATACAGTTACTAGTAACCAAAGTTGCATTTTCTTAAAGTTAAAGTTTTTCATGTGATACATCGCATATACACTTGTTAAGCTACTCGTTAATAAAAGCATCGTCATAATGAAAACGAGTGGCATTTGGAACATTTCTTGAGATGTTGGTCCACCATTTGTAGAATTCTTTAATGCTAAATATGTTCCGAATAAGGAAGCGAACAACACTGTTTCGCCTCCAAGAAATAACCAAAAACCGACAAACTTGTTTTTCCCTTCAAGGGTTGCTTTTTCAGGCTCTGCTGGAAATGTTTCATTCGTTAATTTTTCATCTACATGCATTATGCCTTGCCCCCCTTATCCTCTAAATCTTCTTTATGAATATGATATCCATGATCATCGACTACTGAACGTAGGAACATTGTGCCAAATGTAATGATTAAACCAATAATTGCTACTAATAACCAGAACTTATCTTTTCCGCCCTGCATATACATTGCACCAAATGCCGCTATAAACAATCCGAAAGAAATGACAAATGGTGAAAACGAAGGATTTGGCATATGAATATCACCAACTGGTTCCGCTGCTGTCATCTCTTTATTACCTTCACGTTTTTCAATCCAAAACGGATCTAATCCGCGAACAAATGGTAGTTGTTTAAAGTTATATTCTGGTGTCGGTGCTGGCATCGTCCATTCTAATGTACGTGCATCCCACGGATCACGACCAGCTTTTTCTTTTGATACTGTCGTTTTAATTACATTGAATAGAAGAACAATCGTCCCAAGAGCCATAAACACCGCTCCGATAGAACTAATCATATTCCCCATTTCCAACCCTTGCCCTTCAAGATATGTGTAGTAACGGCGTGGCATACCAATCAAGCCAAGGAAATGCTGAATAAAGAACGTTAAATGGAAACCGATAAAGAATAGCCAAAACGTTATCTTTCCTAATGTTTCATTTAATACTTTATTAAACATCAGTGGCCAATAATAATGAGCTCCTGCAAGTAAACCAAATACAACACCGCCAACGATTACATAATGAAAATGTGCTACTACGAAATAGTTATCATGAAATTGATAATCCGCTGGTGCAGATGCTAGCATAACCCCTGTAACTCCACCCATGACGAATGATGGAATGAAAGCTACTGCCCACATCATCGGTGTCGTAAAACGAATATTTCCGCCCCACATTGTAAAGAGCCAGTTGAATATTTTGATACCAGTCGGAACCGCAATCGCCATTGTTGCAACTGAGAAAATAGCATTAGCAACTGGACCAAGTCCAACAGTAAACATATGATGCGCCCATACCATAAATCCTAAAAATCCAATTAATACAGTCGCAAACACCATCGATGAATAACCAAACAATCGTTTTTTCGAAAATGTCGCGAAGATTTCTGAGAATATTCCGAAAGCTGGGAGTATAAGAATGTATACTTCTGGATGACCGAAAATCCAGAATAAATGCTCCCATATAATTGTATTCCCGCCCAATGCTGGATTAAAGAAACTTGTTCCAAATAAACGATCTAACATTAAAAGTCCTAATCCTACAGTTAACGGTGGAAAAGCGAATAATATAAGCGAAGATGTTACAAATGTCGTCCATGTAAACATCGGCATACGCATATACGTCATTCCTGGCGCACGCATATTAATAATGGTGACAAGGAAGTTAATCCCTCCAATTAATGTACCAATACCTGAGATTTGCAAACCGAGTACATAAAAATCAACACCATGACCTTTAGAGGCTAAAGCTAAAGATGCATAAGATGTCCATCCTGCATCAGGTGCTCCACCTAAAAACCAACTTAAATTTAAAAATACTCCACCAAAGAAAAATAACCAAAATCCGAGTGAATTCAAAAACGGGAACGCTACATCACGTGCACCAATTTGAAGTGGTACAGCGGCGTTCATAAATGCAAACACGAGTGGCATAGCTGCGAGGAAAATCATTGTTGTACCGTGCATCGTCAATACTTGATTATAAGCATCCCCAACAAGAAAAGCGTTGTTAGGAATCGCTAATTGAAGGCGAATAAATAGAGCTTCTATTCCGCCTATTACAAAAAACAATCCACCTGCAATTAAATAGAGAATGGCAATCTTTTTATGGTCTACTGTCGTTAAATAATCCCATATGACAGCACCCATCCCCTGTTTTTTTGCTACAGAACTCACGTTTTCAACCTCCCCTTCGCGAATAATCCCTCTTTACTTTTCAACTTTTAACGTTTGTAAGTATGCATTTAATGCATCAATTTGATCATCCGTTAAGTTGCCATATTTGCCAGTCATTTTGTTTCCTGGCTTCATATTTTCAGGATCTTTCAGCCATTTTTTTAAGTTTTCTTCATTGTTTTCGGCAATACCGGCAACCATATCGCGATCCGCAAAGTTTGCTAAGTTTGGTGCGATACGAGCGGAAGGTGGTCTACTATCATTAGATCCAACTGCGTGACAACCAATACAGCTTTTATTAAATATTTCTTGGCCCTCTTGCGCCTTTGTTGAAGCTACTTCTTTCTTCCCATCAATCTTCTTCATATCAGCAAGCCAATTTTTGTACTCGCTTTCATCTAAAGCTTTCACTTTAAATTGCATTAAAGAATGTGATGGGCCGCAAAATTCTGTACAAAAACCGTTATAAGTGCCCGATTTATCTGCCTTTAACCACATTTTGTTCACATTGTCTGTATTTGTATCCATTTTCCCAGCTAAAGATGGAACCCAAAATGAGTGTTTAATATCGGCACCCTTCAAATTTAAATACACTTTCTTACCTGTGGGGATGACTAAATCTTGCGAAGTTACTATCTTTTCTGATTTATAAGAAAATTCCCACCAATAAAGATTCGCTGTTACATCAACAACGATAGTATCTTTATCAATATTCTTTTTCTCCATCGCACTTACATCAGCAAGTTTGAATGTATATGTAACCGTTGGAACAGCTAAGATTAGTAAAAGAATAATCGGAATAACTGTCCATATAATTTCTAGCTTGTGATTTCCTTCAACTTGCTCTGGAATATAATCTTCCTGACCTTTCTTTTGTCGGAAACGCACAATTACATACAAGAAAATAATAGTAACTACTAGTACTACTCCTACCATGATTGCACTCGCCAGTAGAAGTAAATCATATTGCATTTTTGCTACTTCTCCTTGCGGAATTAAAGTAGATTGAAAGGCTTTACCGCATCCCCCTAACAGTAAAGCCAGCAGTGAAACGAACGAAAGCAGTCGCCACTGTTTCTTCATACAAACAACCCCCACTTTCCTTGTGAATTAGATTGTACTTTATAGTTAAGTAAAGTAAATCTCAACGTAAAGAAATCCAATTATGTCGTTGTCTTAGAAGAATGTAACTACAATCATTGATACAAATAAGATTGTTAAATAATTTAGGGAATAAACAAACATTTGCACAGACCATTTTATGTCATCTTTCTTACGGAATCCATAAAATCCTAAAGCGATCCATCCGATGTTAAGCAGTGTTGCAATTACCATAAATGTTATCCCTAGTCCACTCATATAAAATGGTAGTGGTAATAAACATACTGTCCAAATCATAATTTGGCGTTTCGTAATTTCAAATCCATGAACTACAGGAAGCATTGGAATTCCTGCATTTCGATATTCATCAACACGTTTCATCGCTAATGCAAGGAAATGTGGGATTTGCCAAATAAACATAATTAAAAATAACATCCAAGCAATTGGATGACCTAAAGATGGATCGATTGCTGCCCATCCAATTAAAGGTGGAACTGCACCAGATATACTACCTACAACAGTATTTAGTGTATACTTTCTCTTTGTCCATAAACTATATAGAACAACATATGTGAAAGCACCAATAAATCCCATTAAGACTGCCATTGGTGTTGTTAATAATAAAAATACAAAACCAAGAAGTAATATGACTAGTCCAAATGTAAGTGCAAATCCTGGTTTATACTTTCCAGTAACCGTTGGACGGGTCTTTGTTCTTTCCATTAATGGATCGATGTCTCGATCAATGTAGTTGTTTAAACAACATACCCCTGCCATAACTAATCCAGAACCAACGATTGTAAAGAATAACTTATCCAGATTGTCCATTACATTTAATCCATTAAAGTGTAATGCCAACCAAAATCCTGTAAATACAGTAAGTGTATTTGAGTTTACAATCCCCATTTTAACGAGTGCTTTTAAATCTTGTATCCGAGTTGTTTCCGGTACACTTGTAACAGCGGACTCATCATGCAGCTCACTTGTTGCATGGTTCATCACTCTAACCCCCTCTTAAAACTTTCATCTTTCTTTTTGCGCCTATTTCAAATGAAATAATTCGCTTCTATATAGCAATATTATTACAGTAGAAACATTGTTAACCCATTCTACTACTAATCTACGCCCATACTCCAATATATTAAATCATATTTCCCGAACATTTTGTGAAGAAAACATGAACTTTTTGTGTCGAATATAAAAAACTTCATTCTGACTTGTCCTTATCATAACATGATGTTACCTTCTATAATAAACTATTTTATCCTATTTAACACGTATTCTCCCCATTTCTTTTCAAAACAGCCTATTTTTAACCTAAATTTTTCCTTATGAACCCTGTTTTTACACCTATTTTCTCCCCCTTGTCTTCCCCCTCCATTTCTTTGCTATTTTATTATTTTTTATATATCATAGGAACTAGCGCGTTTTATTCTATACATAATGGAATGAAAATATTTCGCAATAACTTCATAGCAGAAAGATGGTGAAAGAGATTGCAACGCTTTATTAAATGGTTAGCAGTCATTACAAGCCTTGATTTATTAATAGTTTTATTAGGAGGCGCTTTAGTTACAAAAACAGGTTCTGGTCAAGGTTGTGGTAAATCATGGCCACTTTGTAACGGTGAATTTGTTCCATCTAATTTATCAATGGAAACTATTATTGAACTTAGCCACCGATTAACATCAGGATCAGCTGGAATTCTTGTCACTCTCCTTTGTATTTTGTCCTGGAAATATTATAAACATGTGCGTGAAACAAAAACGTTAGCAATTTTATCCTTCGTATTTTTAGTTGCACAAGCACTAATGGGAGCAGCAGCAGTTGTTTGGGGACAAATGCCAGCTGTACTTGCTATCCATTTCGGTATTTCCTTAATTTCATTTGCTTCTGTCATTTTATTAACGTGTCTTATCTTTGAAATTGACCAAAAATTTGATGCACGTTCTCTTATTATGGACAAAAAAATGAAATTTCATATTTATGGTGTAACAATTTACAGTTATATCGTCGTCTACACAGGTGCTTTAGTACGTCACGAACGAGCTAGCTTAGCCTGTCCAGACTTTCCTTTATGTAGCAAAAACAGACCTATGCCAACTCAACTACATGAATGGGTTCAAATGGGCCATAGAGTTGCAGCAATGTTAATTTTCGCTTGGATACTTTACGCGATGATTCTCGCTATTCGTCATTACAAACAGCAACCTGTAGTATATTGGGGATGGATCATTTCATTTATCCTTGTTACACTTCAAGCTGTAGTAGGAATTTTAGTTGTATTTACAAACGCTAGTTTAGCAATGGCATTGTTACATTCTCTATTCATTTCTTGCTTGTTTGCCGTACTATGCTATTTAGTTATGTTAGGAACAAGAAGTAAAGTGAATGCAAAAGAAGCCGGATCAACTTCTAAACAAACAAAATAATTTAAAACTAAAATCCCTTGCCAATTCGGCAAGGAATTTTTTGCAATAAAGAAAAGAGCTGTATTTACACAGCTCTTTTCTTTATTTTAGTGATCTAATTCAATAAGTAAATCACCCGTTTGAATTGCATCACCATCGTTAACATATACTTTTTTCACTTTACCATTGAACGGCGCTTGAACTGTCGTTTCCATTTTCATCGCTTCTGTAATTGCCATAGAATCGCCTTTTTTCACTTCATCGCCTTCTTTTACAACTACTTTAATTACCGTTCCTGGCATTGTTGCACTAATGTGATTTGGATTTTCACGGTTTCCTTTCACACGTTGTGCAACTGTTGCTTTCACACTCTCGTCTTTCACGACAATTTCACGCGGTTGACCATTAAATTCCAAGTAAAGGACACGCTTTCCATCCGGCTGTGGTTCTCCAATTGATACAAGTTTAACCATCAATGTCTTACCTTGTTCAATTTCCACATCAATTTCTTCACCTAGTCTCATACCATAGAAGAATGTCGGTGTATCAAGTACAGATACATTTCCATAAAGCTCAGCAACTTTTTCATAGTCCATAAATACTTTTGGATATAATGCATATGCAACTACATCAAAAATTGTTACTTCGCGTCCAAGTTTATGGAATAATTCTTCTTTTAACGCGTCGAAATCTACTGGCTCTAGTAGTTCACCTGGTCTTACTGTTAACGGCTCTTTCCCTTTTAAAATAATCTTTTGCAATTCTTTCGGGAAACCACCGTACGGTTGACCTAAATCACCAGAGAACATTTCAACAACAGACCCTGGGAAGTCCAAAGCATGTCCACGCTCTAAAACATCTTGTTCTGTCAGGTGGTTTTGAACCATAAATAACGCCATATCGCCAACAACTTTTGATGACGGTGTTACTTTTACAATATCTCCAAACATGTCATTCACACGACGGTACATTACTTTCACTTCATCAAAGCGATCTCCTAAACCAACCGCCTTCGCTTGTTGCTGAAGATTACTATACTGTCCACCCGGCATTTCATGCATATATACCTCTGTATGAGGCGCATTCATACCACTTTCAAACGGTGCATAGTATTTGCGTACATCTTCCCAATAATGAGATAGTTTTTCTAAAGAATCTATATTAACATCTGGTTGTCTTTCGTTTCCACCTAATGCATAGTATAGCGTGTTCGCACTTGGTTGTGACGTTTGACCAGCCATAGAACTCACTGCTACATCGACAATATCAACACCTGCTTCAATTGCCTTCGTATACGTTAATATACCATTTCCACTCGTATCGTGCGTATGCAGGTGAATCGGAATCGATACCGTCTCTTTTAATGCTGAAACTAAATCATATGCTGCGTTTGGTTTTAGTAAGCCAGCCATATCTTTAATACCTAAAATGTGAGCTCCCGATGCTTCCAACTCTTTTGCTAAGTTTTTATAATAATTCAAATCATATTTACTACGTAATGGATCATGAATATCTCCTGTGTAGCACATTGTTGCTTCTGCAATTTTACCAGTATCTCGTACAGCATCAATTGCAACTCTCATACCTTCTACCCAGTTTAAACTATCAAAAATACGGAACACATCAATGCCTGCTTGAGCAGAACACTCCACAAATTTTTGAATTAAATTATCTGGATAGTTTTTGTAGCCAACTGCGTTTGACGAACGTAGTAACATTTGGAATAAAACGTTCGGCATTTTTTCACGAAGATCTAGTAATCGTTCCCATGGATCTTCTTTTAAGAAACGATACGCGACATCAAACGTTGCACCACCCCACATTTCAGCTGAGAATAGGTTTGGTAACATTCTCGCTGTTGGCTCTGCAATTTGATGTAAATCTTTTGTACGAATACGAGTTGCAAGTAATGACTGATGTGCATCACGGAATGTTGTATCCGTTAAAAGTACACGGTTTTGATCCTGTACCCATTTTACTAATCCATCTGCTCCACGCTCGTCCAAAATTTGTTTCGTTCCATTTTGGATTGGCTCTGAATGTTTTAAGCATGGAATACGAGCATCTGGGAATATTGGCTTTTCTTTTTTCCCTACTCCTGGGAAGCCATTTACTGTTACTGAACCAATATAATTTAACATTTTCGTTCCGCGGTCTTTACGTTTCGGGAATAAGAATAGTTCAGGTGACACATCAATAAACGAAGTATCATATTCTCCTGATAAGAAGTTTTTATGTTTTACTACATTCTCTAGGAATGGAATATTTGTTTTAATACCACGAATACGGAATTCTTTTAAGTTACGTTCCATTTTTGCAGCAGCTTGCTCAAAAGTAAGTGCCCAAGTTGTAACTTTTACAAGTAAAGAATCGTAGTATGGTGTAATAACTGCACCTTGGAAGCTATTTCCTGTATCAAGACGCACACCAAAACCACCGCCTGATCGATACGCCATAATTTTTCCTGTATCCGGCATAAAATTATTTAGTGGGTCTTCAGTTGTTACACGAGATTGAATTGCAAATCCGTGTACAACCACTTCCTCTTGCTTCGGAACACCTACTATTTTACTATGTAATGCATGTCCATCAGCTATTAAAATTTGTGATTGAACGATATCGACTCCTGTGATCATCTCTGTAATCGTATGTTCTACTTGAACACGTGGATTTACTTCAATAAAGTAAAACTCATCATCTTTTACAAGGAATTCTACTGTTCCTGCATTTAAATAGTTTACATTTTTCGTTAACTTCACAGCAGCATCACAAATACGCTGACGCAGATCATCTGAAAGTGATACACTCGGTGCTATTTCTACAACTTTTTGATGACGACGTTGTACAGAACAGTCACGCTCGTATAAATGAACAACATTGCCTTCTTCATCTGCTAAAATTTGTACTTCTATATGTTTAGGTTTTTCAACGAATTTTTCGACGTAAACTTCATCATTACCAAAGGCTGCTTTCGCTTCTGATTTTGCTCGATTATATGATTCTCCTAATTCCTCACTAGTACGCACAATACGCATACCACGACCGCCACCACCAAGGGACGCTTTAATAATAATCGGGTAATCATACTTTTCAGCAAATTTTTCGACTTCTTCTAATGAATCTACTGGACCATCACTACCAGGTATAACTGGAATTTGTGCTAGCTGCGCTTGTGTTCTTGCTTTCACTTTATCTCCAAACATATCTAAATGCTTACTTTTCGGACCGATAAAGATAATTCCTTCTTCTTCGCAACGTTTCGCGAATTGAATATTTTCTGACAAGAAACCATATCCAGGGTGGATTGCATCTACATGATTACTTTTTGCAATCTCAATAATGCCTTCAATATCTAGATAAGCATCAATTGGTTTTTTTCCTTCCCCAACTAAATAGGACTCATCGGCTTTATAGCGATGATAAGAACCACTATCCTCTTTCGAATAGATTGCAACTGTTTTCAATCCAAGTTCCGAACAAGCTCGAAACACACGAATCGCAATCTCTCCACGGTTAGCTACCAATACTTTTTGAATACGTTGCAGCTTTGTCATGATTTTCCCCCTCTACTTTCCTACCACTCTAGAGATAAAATATATACACACCTTAAAAAGCGTGAAGTTCTTCACTTTCCACATTATATTATACTTAGAAAGCTTCACTTTATTTTTATCCATCATACCTTATTTTTTAACAAATGATAAGTTTTCTGTGCAATTTGTTTCACAAAAATAGTATAGCATACCTCTTCCTTTTCTAACAACTTAATTGTATATCACATTTAAACAAATGTGATATATCTTTTAACTGAAAGAGAAATTAATACATCATATTTAAAACTACTTGAAAATAAAAAACACATCATGCTCTAAAGCACGATGTGTTTTTTATTTTACAACTACAAGATGTGGTCCATTTTGTTCTCTTTCTTTTATTACCTCATTCTGCTGTTTCTCTTCTCGTTTTACATGACTAGCAATATTAAGTAGTATTCCCATCGCAAGTAGATTAGCTATTAAGGAACTCCCGCCATAACTAATAAACGGTAAAGGTACTCCCGTAAGCGGTATTAATCCAGACATACCACCAACATTAACAAAAGTTTGTACTCCCATTAAACTTGCAATTCCGATTGCAATTAAACTTCCAAACGGATCTTTACATTTTTGAGCAATCCTGAATGAACGAATAATAATAAGTAGCAAGCAAATTAAAATAATAGCTACACCAATAAAACCTAACTCTTCAGATATAATAGCCATAATAAAATCTGTTTGCGGTTCTGGTAAATATCCATATTTTTGCACACTATTTCCTAATCCTCGACCGTTTAGCCCTCCTGAAGCAATTCCAATAAAAGAATTTACCAATTGGAATCCATCATTCTGAGGATCATTGAATGGATCAAGAAAAACTGAAAAACGGGCCTTTTGGTACCCACTTAATTTATAATTAGCCAGAAAATATAGCGCTGGAATCCATACTATAGAAGTTAAAACAATTCGTTTAATCCATAAATTAATCCGTACTCCTGAACAAAGAAACATAATTCCTACTGTTCCTGCAATTAACAAATCAGTACCTAAATCATTTTGCTTTAAAATTAAAAACATTGCCATTCCAACAAAACCAAGTGTAAGTCCCGACCCTTTAAAAACAGGTGTATTTGTCTCTTGTCTTCTTGCAAAAAAGCGAGCTAATATAATAATAATCGATAGTTTAACAAATTCAGCGGGCTGTATACCTAATATCCAACCTTTTGCACCATTTATTTCCTTACCAAAAATCAAGGCTGCTGCTAGTAAAGCAATACTCCCTAGCCCCATCGCCGATAAAATTATTCGTTTCCTCCAAAACTTATAAGGTAACGAGGCTACAATTACTAACAATACCGTTCCAATAGCTAAAGTTATTAATTGTTTTTTAAAAAAGTAATTTGCCGGCCAGTTATGCCTCGAAATCGCAACAATGGAACTAGAACTATATACCATTATTACTCCCAGCACACATAAGATAACAAGAGGAAGTAATAATGAATAATCCATTGATTTCCATACCTTTTTCATTTCATTTCCTCTTTCTGTTTCAATTTAATTATTGTTGTATTCCATATGTACATTGATTCTTCCTGCTTTATTATACAAATAAAAAGCTCAAACTAATTTAGTTTGAGCCCCCTTATTTGAACCCGTTATTGTTGTTTGTTTGTAAATGCTTCATGAAGTGCAGATAACTCACGTTCGAGCTCACCTAACATTGCTTTCCCTTGTTCTTCTGCAATAAGACCAAGGCGAACTGCAAAATCGACCTCGCGGGATAGTCCAAACATTTGTGTGTCTAACACTTCTTCATATAATGGACATTGCGGCATTGTAAGATGGTCCATTTGCACCTTAATAAGTCTTAAAATCTTCTCTGCATCCGCTTGTAGAAGGGCTAGTGCCTTTTCCTGATGATTTGCTACTGTCTCAGACGCCAAATTGATTCCCTCCGTTTCCGTCCTACTCTCCTCTATCCTATCTATTAATATTAGCGATAGTTTTAATAAATTGCAATAGAAACATTTTTTGTGACAACAGTGTCTAATGCTATTATACTGAAAAGTGGGAGTATAACACAAATGGGGGAACAACAATGAGCGAAATTTTATTTATTAACGGAAAAGTACGTTTTCCAATCACTATTGATCCAACTGTTTGGATCTTTGATGATCGAAAAGTAGATTTGACAACTTACTTTGATGAAACTAGAGAAAACACGTCTGAACTAGAAACTTATTTAAAAAACACTTCAGAACATTGGGATCGTGAAATTCGTGATGGTGCTGCCTTCCCACCGATACAACAAAGTGTAAAGAAATATAAAAAAGAACAGCTAATTACTGGAACATTTGGTATACCATTTCATCCATTCCTTGCTAACGCTGAAATTTTAGAGGACGCTACGCAAGTTGAAATTGAAACGGTAGATCATACAATGACACTTCCATTAGAAACTGTCAAAAATGCTATACTAGGTTTTTCAAAAGAAGGAAAGCCATTAAAAGAAGACGGACCTGTTCATCTCTATTTCAATGATGGATCTAATCGACAAAATCCAATCCGGAACATCCGTAAATTTACAATTATTTAAAGAAAAGGAGTGAGCTTAAGCTCACTCCTTTTTACAATAAATCTGCTGCTAGTTGAGCTAAATTAGATCGCTCCCCTTTAACAAACTTCACATGACCACTAATGCGCTGTTCTTTAAACTTCTCTACAACATACGTTAAGCCATTATTATATTCATCTAAATATGGGTGATCAATTTGCTGAGGATCTCCCATCAATACAATCTTACTCTTTTCCCCTACCCTAGTTAGTATCGTTTTCACTTCATGCTTTGTTAAATTTTGTGCTTCGTCAATGATAATGAACTGATCTGGAATACTTCTCCCGCGTATATAAGTAAGGGCTTCTACTTCAATCGAACCCATTCCAGCTAAAATAGCATCTAACTCTCCTGGCTTTTTCGTATTAAATAAATACTCTAGGTTATCAAAAATTGGTTGCATCCATGGTCTTAACTTTTCTTCTTTTTCTCCTGGTAAATAACCGATATCTTTTCCGACTGGGACAATTGGTCTTGCAACGAGTAACTTTTTATATAACCCTAAGTCTTCTGTTTGCATAAGTCCCGAAGCTAACGCAAGTAACGTTTTTCCTGTGCCGGCTTTCCCCGTTAATGTTACAAGCGGAATATCTTCACGAAGCAACAATTCTAATCCCATAATTTGCTGCACGTTTCGTGGTCGTATCCCCCACACTTGTTCATTGTGAAAAATAAGTTTCTTTACCTTCTTACCTAAGTGATCCACAATGCCAAGCGCAGAACTAGAGCCCCCTAATGCATCTTTCATTACTACAAATTGATTTGGGTAAAAAGGGTGATTCGCAATTTCAGATAGAGGCAATTCACCTTTCTCATAAAAATAATCCAATTGTTCTTTTGATATATATCCTTCTAAAAAGCCAGAATATATATTTTCTACTTCAATTACGCGATCACTTAAATAATCTTCAGCCTTCAAACCAATTGCATCAGCTTTTACCCTTACGAGTACATCTTTACTTACTAAAATAACAGACTTCCCGTCCTCTTTTTCCTGTTCTTCTAAAGATAGATTTTTTGCTACAGCTAAAATTCGATTATCATTTGTTTTTTCTACAAAAATATCTTGTAGTTGCACAAATGAACGATGGTTTAATTCAATACGAAATGTTCCGCCATTTTCTAGCGGGATACTTTCATGCAGCTTTCCTATTTCACGAAATTTATCTATTAACTTAGATACATAACGAGCATTTCGTCCTACTTCATCCATATAACGTTTTTTCGAATCAACCTCTTCTAATACAACTGCTGGAATCACTACTTCATTGGTTTCAAATGAAAAAATAGATAAAGGATCCTGCAAAAGTACATTCGTATCTAACACATAAATTTTATCCAACCTGTTACCCCCTGACTCCACTTTTAAATTTGTAGAACAAGGGTTTCATCCATAAAATATGGACGAACCATTGTTATAATTATATGTACCGTGTAAACGAGGTAGAATCGAAAATCATAGTCATTAAACCTTTTATTTATTCTTTATTCATTTCTATTCAATATATTACTTTTTATTATAATTATTAACGTTAAATCACAATAACCGATTACAAAAGTGAATAAACGAATTTCTTATTTAGCACATTTATAATTCTCTTATTCCTACTAGCACTTCGTTATCCAGCTTTTTGGCCGCCCGAAGATCGTATGTTTTTTCATATGTTGGTTCAATTGCAAGTTTCGCTCCATAAAACATAACATCACGTACTTCTTGCACATTAACTTCTATTACAGTTAATTTCAAAGAAATACCTTCCATTCTATCTGTCAAAATTTCACCTGCACCACTTATGGAAAATACGGATTCATTCGCCATTATAGTCAATACTACACCTGTATTATGCCTTATATTTTCCACAATACGTGAACGTTGATCTACTGCAAATCGAATACTAGTTTTGCTCACTGCATACACCCAAGAAATAGCACTTACGTTAGGAACTTGTTTTTCGAAATCTGTCGTTGCTATCATCACAATACACTCTTTACGCAACGTTTGTACTAAACCCTCTGTTAAAGTAGGCTCTACTACATTCGCCATATTTTCACCTCCAAACATACTTGGTATATCCTTATCATAACTTATTTTTCGAATTGCGAAAATATTATTTTTTCCCACTATTATTCAAAAACATTATACTTCCATGATATACTTATACTGATAGAATTCGTATTGAGGTGACGAAATGAGAGTCAAATGTATGATTTGTGATAAAAAAGATATGTTAGATGATGAAAATCCTATGGCAAAAAAACTGCGTAATCGCCCTATTCATACATATATGTGCATGGAATGTTCGGAACGAATTGCAGAGCGTACAATGGAACGTCATGCAAGTGGTAATTTCCGATTATATCGTGATAAAAAAGTCGAAGACGATTGGTAAAATATAAATAAGTCCTTACTCATATAGATAAGGACTTATTTATATTTTTCTGGCTCACGGTTCATCTGATCCAAGAAACAATCAATGGCTTCTAGCGGAAACCTTGCAGATTTCCTTTCCCCATTCATTTCATATGTAATTAAATACATTTCCTCGTTCTTTTTAACTTCCACATCTTTTAATTTATGTTCTTCATATATCATATTTTGAAATAACAAATACGTTTCTTTTGCAGCACTATCATCCGGACGTGCTTCCGCAACTGTTTTAATTGTTAACCAATTATATAGTGCATCTTGTACTGAACGCATAAAACTTCGCCCCCTCACCCTGCTTTTTGTTGTTTCGCTTGACGCAAACGCAATCTATAAATTCCAAGTACAATTGCCGCTACAACAAGTCCTTCTCCAACAGGTAAAAATACAGCAAAAAAGGTTAATACTGTACATCCAATTGCTAATGATATGTATATTACTATATTTTTTAGTACAGACAACTTTCTAGCAAATCCTAAATTATAGACGAGAGCACTTAATATAATAATCGTCCCATAAAGTAACCACATTCCTAACTCTGGATTTTCATCTACCTTACACAATTTTGCAAAAAAAGACATCCTTTCTAACACAATCTTCCCCCCTAGCAGTAAAATACAATTTTCTTTATACACTTAATACAAGAGTAACTCGCAAAAAAAATACTGTCCACTAAAAAAGAGTAAATATTCTAAAAAATAAACATAAATAAAACAGCTACCTTAAAGGTAGCTGTTTTATTTTTTATGCTTCTACAGATTTCTTTTTCTTAGCAGCTCTTTCACGTTCGCTCTTATCAAGAATCTTTTTACGTAAACGAATTGATTCTGGAGTTACTTCACAGAACTCGTCATCGTTTAAGTACTCTAATGACTCTTCCAGAGTCATTAAGCGTGGTTTTTTCATTGTTGAAGTTTGATCTTTCGTTGCAGAACGAATGTTAGTTTGTTGTTTCATTTTCACAACGTTAACTGTTAAGTCGTTCTCACGAGTATGTTCTCCGACAATCATACCAGCATATACTTCTGTACCTGGTTCAACGAAGATTACACCACGGTCTTCAACTTGCATAATACCGTATTGTGATGCTTTTCCTGTTTCAAGTGAAACTAGAACACCTTGGCGACGTCCACCCACTTGTCCAGCATGTACTGGTTGGTAGCAATCGAATGTATGGTTTAAAATACCGTAACCACGAGTTAATGTTAGGAATTCTGTTGTGTAACCAATTAAACCACGTGCCGGAACCATGAAAGTAAGGCGAACTTGACCGTTTCCGTTATTCACCATATCTAACATTTCACCTTTACGTGCACCCATTGATTCCATAATAGAACCAGTGTATTCTTCAGGAACATCGATTTGTACGCGCTCTACAGGTTCACATCTTACGCCATCGATATCTTTAATAATTACTTCAGGCTTAGATACTTGTAGTTCATAACCTTCACGACGCATGTTTTCAATTAAGATAGATAAATGCAATTCCCCGCGTCCAGATACGATCCATGCATCAGGAGAATCTGTATTATCTACACGTAAACTTACATCTGTTTCTAATTGTGAACGAAGACGCTCTTCAATTTTACGAGATGTAATAAATTTACCTTCACGACCTGCAAATGGGCTGTTATTTACAAGGAATGTCATTTGTAGCGTTGGCTCATCAATACGTAATAATGGTAAAGCCTCTTCATGCTCAACCGGACATACCGTTTCACCTACGTTGATGTCTTCCATACCTGAAACAGCTACTAAATCTCCAGCTTTTGCTTCTTCAATTTCTTGACGTTTTAATCCAATGTAACCGAATAATTTCGTTACGCGGAATTGTTTTACACTTCCGTCAACTTTCATTAAAGCAACTTGTTGTCCAACCTTCATTGTACCGCGGAATACGCGTCCAACTCCAATACGTCCAACGTAGTCGTTGTAATCAAGAAGTGCTACTTGGAATTGAAGTGGCTCTTCGCTGTTATCAACTGGTGCTGGAATATGTTCGATAATTGTATCGAATAATGATTTCATATTCTCTTCTTGATTTGCCGGATTTGAATCCAAGCTTGCTGTTCCGTTCATTGCTGATGCAAATACAACTGGGAACTCTAATTGATCTTCGTTTGCACCAAGTTCGATGAATAAGTCAACTACTTCATCAACTACTTCATCAGGGCGAGCGAAGTCACGGTCAATTTTGTTTACAACAACGATTGGAGTTAAATTTTGCTCAAGAGCTTTCTTTAAAACAAATCGTGTTTGTGGCATACAACCTTCATATGCATCAACAACAAGTAGAACACCATCAACCATTTTCATGATACGTTCTACTTCTCCACCGAAGTCAGCGTGACCTGGTGTATCTAAAATGTTAATTCTTTTATCTTCATAGTGAATCGCTGTATTCTTCGCTAAAATTGTAATACCGCGTTCTCTTTCTAGATCATTTGAATCCATTGCGCGTTCTTCAATATGTTCATTCGCACGGAATGTCCCCGCTTGACGTAATAACTGGTCAACAAGTGTTGTTTTACCATGGTCAACGTGGGCAATAATTGCTATATTACGTAAATCTTGTCGTTTTTTCAACATGTCCAACTCCTAATGTCTTTTTAATCCTTCTCTATTATAAGAGCGAAGGGGATACAATAGCAATTAAAATAAAAGCAAGAATGAAAATATAGTTGTATTCTTACTTTTGTGAAAGTAAAATGAGATTGGAGGGTGAAGAAATGGAACACATTCAATATCGCTTTTTATTAACCGCAATTATCGGTGTTATTTTCTTAATCGGTATCGGCATTATGATTGCTGAAAATAGTCCAATCGGTATTATTATTTGCATTATCGGTACATTTGTTGCAGTTGGATACGGTTTTGTAACAAAAAGAAAAATGCGCAAATCACAATAACGCTAAAAAGTAAGAAGCTTATACATAGCCTCTTACTTTTTTTGTGGCTCTGATATAAAAGATAACACTTCTTCATACACTCCTGGTTTTGCAACTAGCACACTGCTCTTCTCTATGATAGAAAGTGGCGCTCCAGAGAATGTCGTTACCTTCCCTCCAACTTCTTCTACAATTATCTGTCCTCCGCCAAAATCCCATGGTGATAATCTCGGCGTTACATATGCATCTATTCTTCCTGTTGCAACGTACACCATCTCTAACGCTGCACAGCCATACGATCTCGTGCCCCTTGCTTTCTTAACAAGTGCCATCATACTTTCCATATTAAGCAATGGATTATCTGTAAGCCATATCGCATTTAAAGCTACAATACCTTGCTCTACAGTTCCTTTTTCCAATGGAGGAATTGATATATCATTACAAAAAGCTCCAGATCCCTTGACTGCATGATATAGTTCATCATGTACTGGATCATAAATAAGTCCAATCTTTCCGATACCGTTCTCATAAATCCCAATTGAAATTGCAAAATTTCTTTTTTGATGAACAAAGTTCATCGTGCCGTCAATTGGATCAATTAACCAAACAACCCCGTCAGAAGACGTTATCTCGTCCCCATAACCTTCTTCTCCTAAAATATTATGATTCGGGAATGTTTCTTTAATTTTCCCAATTAAAAACTGTTCTAT
The DNA here is from genome assembly GCF_052044835.1 of Bacillus sp. 22475. Taxonomy (NCBI): domain Bacteria; kingdom Bacillati; phylum Bacillota; class Bacilli; order Caryophanales; family Bacillaceae; genus Bacillus; species Bacillus sp. 22475. The sequence continues at coordinate 259,788 of NZ_JBQENW010000004.1, forward strand.
CTCTCGGTCCATATTTGTAACTAAGTCAGCTGCATTGGATTTTGTTTCTATAATAAGTGCTTTTTTCATAGATGCCATTAAATGCTCTCCTGCATCCCGAATCCACCGTTTGGCGTGTGCATCGATGTCTTTCCATACTTCTTGCATGTTTAAACACTCCGATCTTTACTGTTCACAGAAAAAACGAACCCTTTATAAGGTTCGCACCAACTAATTTTTTATACATATACTATTATTACGCTTCTAAACGAATCATTTCAAGTCTTAACACTTCTAACTTTTGTACACACTCTTCTTTTTTCTGTTTATCATCTTCCATCATCGCATCATATAAAGTTGCTAATTCATAATCTAGCTCCAAACGTAGCACCGGTATTCTCTTTTCGGCATCTGTTCTCTTTAACGCATTAATCACCTGTCTCATATTATTTGCCTCCTCCCAATATTCGTCTGCCCTCGGACTAGAATTAATTCAATTTTCTGATTTTTTGTTTTATACTATACTATGTTGAATAAATCATCTATGCAACAAAATTATATTTTTTTATTTAAATTTTTTTGTGCTGTTTTTTTTATGAATAGTACAAGCTATGCTAAAATAAAAGCAAAATAGGAGTTGGAGGTACAATCATGACAATACAAACATTCAAGTCAACTGATTTTGATGTCTTTACAGTTGATGGTCTCGAAGAACGAATGAGTGCAATTAAAACGAACATTCATCCTAAGCTAGAAGCTTTAGGGGAACAATTTGCAGAATACTTATCCCAACACACTGATGAGAACTTTTTTTATCATGTTGCAAAACACGCACGTCGCAAAGTCAATCCACCAAACGATACTTGGGTTGCTTTTTCAACAAATAAACGAGGATATAAAATGCTACCGCATTTCCAAATCGGCTTATGGGGTACTCATGCCTTCATATACTTTGGTTTAATCTATGAGTGTCCACAAAAAGTTGAGACGGCTCATGCCTTCTCAGAACATTTAAATGATTTAAAAACAAATATTCCAAATGACTTCGTTTGGTCCATTGACCATACTAAACCAAGTGTGAAATTACATAAAACACTTGAAACCGAAGACTTACAAAAGATGATTGAACGACTAGCTACTGTAAAAAAAGCAGAATTATTAGTTGGTATTCATATATCACCAGAGGAGTTTTCAGCAATGACCAACGAACAATTCCTTGCTAAGATTGAATCTACGATGCAATCACTCCTTCCTTTATATGCACTTTGTAATCGATAGTAGAAAACGGACAATTTATATTGTCCGTTTTTAGTTGTTATCACATTATATCACTTCAGTTTTTATTTTTCAAAATATTTTTACATTTTTACAAACTTTTGTTCTTCGACTTCCTTTGCTCTTTGAATAGCACGATATATAGAGTATCCACTTACTTCTTGAAACTCTTTATCAATTTTCTTTTCTTCTGCTTTCGATGGAACAATCTCTTTAAAACGACGATATAAACCCATTAATTCTTCTCTTATAATTCCTTTTTCATAAGCTTTCTCAATCGCTTCATAAAACTTCACAATTATAACCATTTCCTCATTTGACCAATCATAATCTAACGGATATTGATATTCCATTTCGCACCTCATTTATCATTTCTTCTTGTTTCATTATGCTATCTTAAAGAGAATATTTTATTCTTCATTATAGCCACTCTGCATTATACACTATTTATTCATTTTAATGGCATTGTCTTCCTCTATTCATTAGTTGAGGCTAACTATTAAACATACTCACCTTAAAAATATTTTTTTCTATACATCTATAATTATTGGTGATATAATGCTTTTGTTTTATAGAAAATAAAGTGAAGCTACCATCTCAAAACCGATTTTTTGAATGGCAGAAAAACAAGCCTCATTCTAAAAAAAGAACTTACCTTTTTTAGAGCAGGATTATATAAAACAAATTATACTAAATATTATGAAGAAGAAGGGGTGTATAGATTGTCCCAATACGAAACACCATTGTTTACCGCTTTAGTTGAGCACAGTAAGCGAAATCCAATTCAATTCCATATTCCTGGTCATAAAAAAGGACAGGGCATGGATCCTACATTTCGCGAATTTATTGGGCATAATGCATTAGCAATTGATTTAATTAATATTGCGCCACTCGATGATTTACATCATCCAAAAGGTATGATTAAAGAAGCACAGGATTTAGCAGCCGCTGCATTCGGTGCAGATCATACTTTCTTTTCTATTCAAGGTACAAGTGGCGCTATTATGACAATGGTGATGAGCGTTTGCGGTCCTGGTGACAAAATCCTAGTACCACGAAACGTGCATAAATCAGTAATGTCAGCTATTATTTTCTCAGGTGCAAAACCGATTTTCATGCATCCTGAAATCGATCCGAAACTCGGTATTTCTCATGGAATCACAATTCAATCTGTCAAAAAAGCACTTGAAGAGCACTCAGATGCAAAGGGCTTACTTGTTATTAACCCAACGTACTTTGGATTTGCTGCAGACTTAGAACAGATTGTACAATTAGCACATTCTTATGACATCCCTGTACTAGTCGACGAGGCTCATGGTGTTCATATTCATTTTCACGATGAATTGCCGATGTCAGCGATGCAAGCTGGTGCAGACATGGCAGCAACAAGTGTTCACAAATTAGGAGGCTCTTTAACTCAAAGTTCTATTCTTAATGTGAAAGAAGGCTTGGTGAATGTAAAACATGTCCAATCTATTATTAGCATGCTTACAACTACATCAACTTCTTACATCTTGTTAGCATCACTTGATGTTGCGAGAAAACGTCTTGCTACAGAAGGAACAGCACTCATAGAACAAACAATACAATTAGCTGAACATGTTCGTGATGCTATAAATTCTATTGAGCATCTTTACTGTCCTGGAAAAGAAATGTTAGGTACAGATGCTACCTTTAACTATGATCCTACAAAGATAATTGTATCTGTAAAAGATTTAGGTATTACCGGCCACCAAGCTGAAGTATGGCTTAGAGAGCAATATAACATTGAAGTAGAACTCTCAGATCTATACAACATACTATGTCTTATCACTTTGGGAGACACAGAAAGTGATACAAATACACTTATTGCAGCATTACAAGATTTAGCAGCGACATTTAGAAATAGGGCAGATAAAGGTGTTCAAGTACAAGTAGAGATTCCAGAAATTCCAGTGCTAGCACTTTCTCCTCGAGATGCTTTTTATTCGGAAACAGAAGTCATTCCATTTGAAAATGCAGCGGGTCGTATTATAGCTGATTTTGTTATGGTTTATCCGCCAGGGATTCCAATCTTTACTCCGGGGGAAATTATTACACAAGAAAACTTAGAGTATATTCGTAAAAACTTAGAAGCAGGTTTACCTGTACAAGGTCCTGAAGATATGACATTACAAACATTACGTGTTATTAAAGAGTACAAGCCTATCAGTTGATAGGCTTTTTTTTCACCTTTTTTCCTTTTCTTCATACGATACTAAAGAATGTAACGTATAGGTGGGGATACTATTATGATTGTAATAGGCCGTTCTATTGTACATCCTTATATTACAAATGAATATGAGCCATTTGCAGCAGAGAAACAACAAATTTTATCAATAATGGCAGGAAATCAAGAAGTTTATTCCTTCCGAACAGCTGATGAACTCAGCTTTGATCTCAATTTACGAGTTAATATTATTATCTCTGCACTAGAACTTTTTCAAAGTGGATTTCAGTTTCGCACATTTCAACAATCCTTTTGCAACCCCCAGTATTGGAAAAGAACATCCCTTGGAGGATTCGAGCTTCTTCCAAACATACCACCTTCTATTGCCATACAAGATATTTTCAAAAACGGAAAACTATATGGAACTGAATGCGCAACCGCTATGATTATTATTTTTTATAAAGCTTTATTATCATTGTATGAGGAAGAAACTTTCAATCGTCTATTTGCAAACCTTTTACTTTATACATGGGACTACGATCAAGATCTAAGACTCATAACAAAAAACGGTGGCGATCTTGTTCCAGGTGACCTCGTTTACTTTAAAAACCCACAAGTGAATCCAGCTACGATTGAGTGGCAAGGAGAAAACACAATCTATTTAGGAAATTTCTTTTTTTACGGACATGGCGTAGGTGTAAAAACAAAAGAAGAAATTATTTATTCATTAAATGAACGACGAGTCCCTTACGCTTTTATTTCAGCTTTCTTGACCGATACTATTACCCGTATAGATAGCCGTATAATGAGCCAATACGCTTCTTCTAGTACACCACAGACATCCATAAGCTTTATTCCAATTAGGGATGATGCAATCGTTGCAACAGTTGGTCATACAACTACAATTTATTAAAAAAGCGCCTACACATGTAGGCGCTTTTTCTTATTATTAAGCTTTTGTATGTTCTTTATGGTCACATTCGCAATGAGATCCACATTTCCCGTATAGTACTGTTGATTTTTCATCTTCAAAATGTCCAATTGTTCCTTCACATACTTGGCATACGATTGTTCCCATTCTCATTTCCCCCTGAGTTTTAATAGTAATCTATTTATTTATCATTAAGCTTTCGCATTATCTTTTCTAGCACAGTCACAATTTGTTCCACATTTTCCGTAAAGTACTGTCGTTTTCTCATCTTCAAAATGTCCGATTGTTCCTTCACATACTTGGCATACGATTGTTCCCATTTTTCATTTCCCCCTAAGTTTATGGTCCTAAAAACTTTTAGCTGTCCATTTCCTATCAATTATTGGGCTTTTGTATGCTCTGTGTGATCACATCCGCAAGATCCACATTTCCCGTAAAGTACCGTTACTTTCTCATCTTCGAAGTGTGCAATTGTACCTTCACAATCTTGACATACGATTGTTCCCATTTTTCATTTCCCCCTAAGTTTATAATCCCAAAAACTTTTTTGTAACCGCTTAACTTTCTGTCTTTATTTTAATATGTTATACTTTTTACGTCAATAGGTTTTCAGTATAACACATTAAAAATTTTAAACTTTAATTAGTATGCGATATTCAAATAAAAAACAGCCATATTTATAAGTACGACTGTTTCACATTAATTATTCTTCATATTCCGCATGTAAAGAAGTTGACGGAACTAGAAATTTGAAAAACTGAGCTAACTCCTTCGCTTCCTCTTCTGATCCTAATTTAAAAATCTCCTGTATATATTGAACATTCTCTACATCATCTCTTCCGAGTAAAGTAGACCTTCCTGTTTGCATACAAACAATGAGCGGTTTTCCAAAAAACATATTTGTATAAATAACACCAAAATCATAACGTGTATCATGTGTCATAAACCCTAAAAATCGTACCTTCACACTTTCATGCTCATCATACAATTTTTCAAACATTGGTTTCCACCTTTCTACATCACGTTTCATTAATAGTATATTAAACAAAACATGTAATACTCCTTTTAATTGTCAAAAAATTCAGTAGGATGTAGAATAATAATATTCTACTAAGTTAGGGGGAACTTATATGCAACATGCCTTTATTACGCTTGTACCTAAATCCAATCAACAATCTGTTTCAATAGATGATATAAAACAACTTTTTCATTATTATAAAACAGTTACTTCTAAAACTGGTGCCCAAATTAATTACCCGTATACAAATACCGCTTTTCCTTATGAAATTTTAGATACATCTACAACAACATTAAAACTTCAATCCAATCACGACCGGTATGACTCAATTTATATTGGTGTTGGTATAGAAAATGAACAATCTTTCATCCAAGTTTCTTTACCACCTAATGCAACATATGGTGACAAAGGGAAAGCAAATGAATTTTGCCGTTTTTTAGCGAAGAAATTAGAAGGAGAGTTACATTTATTTAATGGAAGAACAATGTATTTTTATAAACGTTAATTTAAAAAAGAAATAATACGATTAAAAATAGTATACAATTCGAACATGTAAGAAATAACGCTTGCTTTCTTACGTGTAATACAAAATATGCTATTACATAGGCTAAATATAGAAATACGAAAAAAAGAATAACTTTATAATGAAACTTATCACCAGTCGATAATGTTAATACAGTGGAAAAGCCACTCCATAGTAGTAAATGATAAAATATAACATGTAATATTTTCATGGAACCTTCTCCTTTGACATGCTCTATTTTATTAATATATGGGGTTAAGTTTGAATCAATTACATATTATAGGATGATATATATTACCTTTGAAGTAAGTTAAGCCGGAATCATTTGTTAAAGTATTATATATTCATTCGACAAGTACGTTTAAAGACCTTGCAAGTCATTTGATGAAAATAAAAATAGCCCCTCTCTTACAATAAGAGAAGGGCTATTTACATTACTTAAATTATTTTACAATGTGAATTGGCATTCCAAGAGCAACTTCAGCTGCTTCCATTGTGATCTCACCTAATGTTGGGTGAGCATGGATTGTTTGAGCGATATCTTCAGCTGTCATTCCAGCTTCGATAGCTAAACCAATCTCAGAGATAATATCAGAAGCACCTGCACCTGCAACTTGAGCACCTACAAGAAGACCATCTTCTTTACGTGTTACAAGTTGTAGGAAACCGTCAGTGCTGTTTAATGATAATGCACGACCGTTAGCAGCGAATGGGAACTTAGATACAGTTACAGTCATTCCAGCTTCTTCAGCTTGTTTTTTAGTGTAACCAACAGATGCTAATTCTGGATCAGTGAAGCATACTGCAGGAATTCCGATGTAATCGATAGCTGATGCATGGCCACTAATTGCTTCTACAGCTACTTTACCTTCGTAAGAAGCTTTGTGAGCTAATGGTGGTCCAGGAACGATATCACCGATTGCATAGATGTTTGGTACATTTGTACGACATTGCTCATCGATTTCGATGATGCCGCGGTCAGTCATTTTAACTCCAACTTGCTCAAGACCGATTTCTTGAGTGTTTGGACGACGACCTACAGTTACTAATACGTAATCTGCTTCTACAGTTTGGATTTCACCTTTAACTTCAAAGCTAACTTTTACGCCAGTTTCTGTTTCTTCAACGCCTTTAGCCATAGCTTTTGTATGGATATTTACGTTACCTTTTTTCTGTAGAGCACGTTTAACAACAGAGCTCATAGCTTTTTCGAAACCAGCTAAGATTTCGTCGCCAGCTTCTACTACAGTAACTTCTGTACCGAAGTTAGCATATGCAGTACCTAATTCCATACCGATGTAACCGCCGCCGATTACAACAAGTTTTTTAGGAATTTCAGGTAAGCTTAAAGCACCTGTAGAGTTGATAACACGTTTAGAGTATTTGAATCCTGGAATTTCGATTGGTGTAGAACCAGTTGCAAGAACAGCATTTTTAAACGTATAAGTTTGAGCTGCATCTTCAGTCATAACGCGTAATGTGTTAGCATCTACGAAGTAAGCTTCACCGCGAATGATTTCAACTTTGTTACCTTTAAGAAGGCCTTCAACACCGCCAGTTAATTTCTTAACTACGCCGTTTTTCCATTCTTGAACTTTTGTAAAGTCAACTTTTACGTTCTCTGCAGTAATACCCATGTCATCAGAATGCATTGCATTCTCATAACGATGACCTGCATTGATTAACGCTTTTGAAGGAATACATCCAACGTTTAAGCATACGCCACCAAGGTTAGCTTTTTCAATAATTGCTACCTTTTGACCTAATTGTGCTGCACGAATTGCCGCAACGTATCCACCAGGACCTGCACCAACAACGACTGTATCTAATTCAATTGGGAAATCTCCTACTACCATTGTTATTACGCCTCCATTACTAATAATTGTGGGTCATTCAATAGACGTTTAATTTGGTTTAACGCTTTTTGAGCTGTTGCGCCGTCAATTAAACGATGGTCAAAGCTTAGAGATAATGCTAATACTGGAGCTGCAACGATCTCACCATTTTTCACAACTGGTTTTTCAGCGATACGGCCGATACCAAGGATTGCTACTTCTGGGTGATTGATAACTGGAGTGAACCATTGTCCACCTGCAGAACCAATGTTTGTAATTGTGCAAGAAGCACCTTTCATTTCAGTTGGAGCTAGACGACCTTCACGTGCTTTACCAGCAAGATCGTTGATCTCGTTAGAAATAGTGAAGATAGACTTACGATCTGTATCTTTAACAACTGGTACTAATAGACCTTTGTCTGTATCAGCTGCGATACCGATGTTGAAGTAATGTTTATGAACTACTTCTTGAGATGCATCGTCTAAAGAAGTGTTTAACATTGGGTATTCACGTAATGCAGATGTTAAAGCTTTAACAACGTACGGAAGGTAAGTTAATTTAATACCTTTGTCAGCTGCTACTGCTTTGAACTTCTTACGATGAGCAACAAGTTCTGTTACATCTACTTCGTCCATTAATGTTACGTGAGGAGCTGTGTGTTTAGAGTTAACCATTGCTTTCGCAATCGCTTTACGGATACCACTCATTTTCTCACGAGTTTCTGGATATTCACCAGCTGGGATTGGTTGTGCTTTTGGTGCTTCTTCTTTCGCTGCTGCTGGAGTAGCTTCTACTGCTGCTGGAGCCTCAGTTGCTGCTACAGTTTGTCCACCATTTGCAAATGCATCGATGTCAGCTTTTACGATACGGCCATTCTTACCAGTACCAGCTACTTTATGAATGTCTACACCTTTTTCACGAGCGTATTTACGAACAGATGGCATAGCGATTACGCGCTCATTTACTACTTCTGCAGTTGCTGCTGGAGTAGCTTCCGCTGCTGGAGCTTCTACTGCTGCTTCTTCAGCTTTTGGAGCTTCATCATGATCGTCACCTTTAAATTTAAGGTTTTCGTATCCAGGAGCATCAAATTTAATTAATGTATCTCCTACGATTGCAACTGTTCCTTCTTCTACAAGTACTTCAAGTACTTTACCTTTAACAGGAGAAGGGATTTCTACTACTGCTTTATCATTTTGTACTTCAAGAAGTACATCGTCTTCGTTTACTTCATCGCCTGGTTTAATAAACCATTTTACGATTTCACCTTCGTGGATACCTTCACCGATATCTGGTAGTTTAAATTCAAATGCCACGGAATTCAGCCCCCTGATTCATTTCATTATTATGGAATATGTACAAAAGAAACCAGCATGTGCTGATTTCTTTTGCACATGAAAAGCTAAAAATTAGAAGTTCATTACTTTGTTTACAGCTTCAACAATATCTTTGTGGTTTGGTAACCATACGCTCTCTGCTTGAGAGAATGGGAATACTGTATCAGCAGCTGCAACACGTACAACTGGAGCTTCTAAGTTTAAGATTGCACGGTCGTTAATTTCCGCTACAACGTTAGCTGCAATACCAGCTTGTTTTTGAGCTTCTTGAACTACAACTACGCGACCTGTTTTTTCAACAGAAGCGATGATTGTTTCGATATCTAATGGTTGAACTGTACGTAAGTCAACAACCTCTAAAGAGATACCTTCTTTTTCAAGTTCTTCAGCAGCTTTTAATGCAGCGTGAACCATAGCACCGTAAGCGATAACAGATACATCTGTACCTTCACGTTTGATATCAGCTTTACCTAAATCAATTGTGTAATCACCTTCTGGTACCTCTTGACGGAATGAACGGTACAATTTCATATGCTCTAAGTAGATAACTGGATCGTTGTCACGAATCGCAGAGATTAAAAGACCTTTAGCATCGTATGGAGTAGATGGAATAACAACTTTTAGACCAGGTTGTTGAGCCACTAATCCTTCTAAGCTATCAGCATGAAGTTCAGGAGTATGAACACCACCACCGAATGGAGAACGAACTGTTACTGGAGCAGTCCAACGTCCACCAGAACGGTAACGCATACGAGCTAATTGACCAGAAATTGAATCCATTACTTCATAAACGAAACCGAAGAATTGGATTTCTGGAACTGGACGGAATCCTTCAAGTGCAAGACCAACTGCAAGTCCACCAATACCAGACTCTGCAAGTGGAGTATCCATTACACGATCTTCACCAAATTCAGCTTGTAAACCTTCAGTAGCACGGAATACACCGCCGTTTACACCAACGTCTTCACCAAATACAAGTACGTTAGGGTCATTTTTCATTTCAACGCGTAAAGCATCAGTGATTGCTTGAATCATTGTCATTTGAGCCATGGCTTACTTCGACTCCTTTTCTTTGTAGATTTCATATTGTTCAGCTAAGTTGTAAGGCATTTTTTCGTACATGATTTCCATTAAATCAGTTACTTTTTGTTTTGGAGCTTGGTCAGCCTTAGCAATTGCTTGTTTGATATCTTCTTTTGCTTCTTCGATTACTGTCTCTTCAACTTCTTGAGACCATAGGCCTTTAGCTTCTAAGAACTTACGGAAGCGTACGATTGGGTCTTTTTGTTCCCATTCGTTTTCGATATCTTTTGTACGGTAACGAGTTGGGTCATCACCAGCCATTGTATGTGGACCGTAACGGAATGTTAAAGTCTCGATTAAAGTAGGGCCTTCGCCATTTACTGCGCGCTCACGAGCGAAAGCAGTTGCTGCGTATACAGCTAATGGATCCATACCGTCTACTTGAATTCCGTAAATACCTGCTGCTACTGCTTTTTGTGCTACAGTTTTAGCTGCAGATTGCTTTTCTACTGGAGTAGAGATTGCATAACGGTTGTTTTGAACAACGAAGATTGCTGGAGCTTTGAATGCACCTGCAAAGTTCATACCTTCGTAGAAGTCACCTTGTGAAGCACCACCGTCACCAGTATAAGTAATTGCAACAGATTTTTTACCACGTAGTTTCATACCTAACGCAACACCAGCAGTTTGGATGATTTGCGCACCGATAATGATTTGTGGAGCTAATGCATTTACATTCTCAGGCATTTGGTTACCCATGAAGTGTCCACGAGAGAATAAGAATGCTTGGTATAATGGTAATCCGTGCCATACTAATTGTGGTACATCACGGTATCCTGGTAAGATGAAGTCTTCTGCTTCAAGTGCGAAATGACTTGCTAATTGAGAAGCTTCTTGTCCAGCTGTAGGTGCGTAGAAACCTAAACGTCCTTGACGGTTTAAAGAAATAGAACGTTGATCTAATACGCGAGTATACACCATACGACGCATTAATTCTTTTAATTGATCATCAGATAATTCAGGCATAGCTGCTTCATTCACAACTTCACCGTTTTCATTTAAAATTTGTAATGTTTCAAATTGAGCTGCGATAGCTTTCATTTGCTCATCAACATTAAATAGGGTCTTTTTTGTTTTAGTACCCATTCCGTTCACCTCTTCCTCTCTTGAACCATATTCTGAAACGCTTTCACTGGCTATTTTCCAATTTAAAAAGCGCAACGATGTAAACCAACATGTTTGTCTGTCGGTTGAGAATAATTTTGTGTACCTAACAATCTGTACTAATGTTTTTTCAGAAACATATTAATACAATCTTGATCACGTTTTTTAGTTTACAACTATTCTAATTACGATGTCAATTACTTTGAATACGTTTTTTTATAAATAATATGCAGGTTTCTACTACACAAACGTGTTTTTATTTTTTACATCTGTATTAGTAAGCATTGACCTACTGTTATATTATTCCCTTTTTCACTTATTTTTTCTCTTAGAATAATATGTAAACGATTTAATTCTCTTTAGTTTTTCTCTCTTCGTAACAAAAATATACAAACTACTCTTCCTTTTTTAGGTAAATACCTATACATTTCTACCCCCTCTTCCATACATTATAGTAACCGCAGTATTAGCGGGAAATGATAAAGGAGGTCATCTCATGTACGGATACTCATATTGCTATCCAACTTGTTCATATCCTTCCTACGGTTATGGCGGTTCTTGTGGCGGGTCTGGACGCGGCTTCGCCTTAATCGTTGTGTTGTTTATTCTTTTAATTATCGTTGGTGCTGCTTGCATTCGCTAATGTAAAACGAAACAACTATGGAAAGAAAAAGACGGCTTTGCCGTCTTTTTCTGTTTATCACATACATAACTACTCTATAATAGAACAATTTCCAAAATGCCTTCCCTTTCTTGCCGATGACTTTTTCCATCTCCTTTGGTAGACTAAAGAGGAAAGGAGAGATTACATATGCTTACAATGAAAGATGTTATTCGCGAAGGAGATCCTATTTTGCGCAACGTTGCAGAAGAGGTGTCATTACCGGCAAGCGAAGAAGATACAACTACCTTAAAAGAAATGATTGAATTCGTAATAAATAGCCAAGATCCTGAAATGGCTGAAAAATATAGTTTACGCCCTGGAATCGGATTAGCGGCTCCGCAAATCGGTGTTTCAAAAAAAATGATTGCAGTTCATGTAACCGATGCGGATGGTACATTATATAGCCATGCATTATTCAATCCAAAAATCATTAGCCATTCTGTTGAACGTACATATTTACAGGGTGGTGAAGGCTGTCTATCTGTAGACCGCGAAGTACCTGGTTATGTTCCTCGTTATACAAGAATTACAGTAAAAGCAACTTCTATTAACGGAGAAGAAGTAAAATTACGTTTAAAAGGTTTACCAGCAATCGTATTTCAGCACGAGATTGACCATTTAAATGGCGTTATGTTCTATGACCATATCAATAAAGAAAATCCTTTTGCCGCTCCTGATGATTCCAAACCTCTAGAGCGATAATAATAAAAAGGCGGAAGTTAATCTTCCGCCTTTTTATTATGAAATGGGTTCCATATTCACTTATAGCAATCCAGCCCACTTTAGTCCATGATATATACCGTCTTCATTAACATCCTTTGTCACATGATTTGCAAGTTTTTTCAAGTCTTCATGGCCATTTCCCATCACAATACCTGTGCCAACGGCTTCGATCATTTCTAAATCATTTAAGCCATCTCCAAATGCATACACTTGATCACGATTAAAACCTAACTTTTCAATGTATTTCTCAATTCCTTTTGCCTTAGAACCACCATTCGGAATGATATCCATTGAATATGCATGCCAACGAATAAAATGAAAATCTGGATAATGATTAATAAACTTTTCCTCTTCATTTACTTCACAAAAAAGTAGTGTTTGATAAATATTACGTTCCTCATAAAAATTAGGCTCATATGCTGGATGCTCAAAGTTTAAGCTTCCAAAGCCTTCTTTCACATAATCATGATATTCCACTGATGCTCTCATATCTTGATGGTCAAGATATACAAGTGGATATCCTTCTTGTTTTGCAAACTGAGTAAACTTATGTAAAGCATCTGGATGTAACGGATTATTAAATATTACCTCATCTTCAAAGACAACATATTGTCCATTAAAACTAACATAATTATGTATATCAAGTTCCTTACGAATATCTTCGAACATAAATGGCGCGCGCCCTGTCGCAATTGCTACATGTACACCTTTTTCTTGTAACTGTTTTACTGCATCTCGTGTAGATTGTGGAATTTTTTTATCATGATCTAATAATGTTCCATCAATATCAAAAAAGACAATTTTATCATTCATTTGTCAAAATCCTTTCTGGCACTCTATATTCCTATTTTGAATATCACTTTTCAAATTCTAAAAAAAAGTATAACATATTAAACATCTGTGAAGAAAGCGTTCCCTTTCTGACCTTATTTGTAAACTTTGCATATATATATTAGTAAAACATGTGGATACTTGTTCGGATGAATTTTCTTTTCCATTCTTCCTCATACTATACCTATAACTAACGGCTACTAATCGTTACTATAGAATAACTTTCACTGTATGGGAAAGGACAAGACTCACCATTCACTTTTGTCCTATCTCTTATATCAGAGATAGAATTCTCACTAGTAATATGCATGTTTAAAATAAGGAAAGGAAGGAGTAATCATGCTGAAGAAGCTGAAGAAAAAGCTCAAGCGTTATTTAAACGGTCTAGTCCGTAAAAAGACAATCGCTTAAATTGTGCCCATTTCGGGCTTTTTCTTCATTCTCATTCGAAAAAACATGAAAATCGTGACTGTTTGCTTTATAATAAGTAACAGATAATGCAAAACATAGACAAGGAGAGGTTTTCCAAATGATTTTTAAAGTATTTTATCAAGAAAAATTAACTGAGGTTCCAGTACGTGAAAATACAAAAGTTTTATATTTAGAGGCTACGTCTGAAAAGGATGTTCGTACAAAATTAAATAAGTTCGCATATAATATCGAGTTTGTTCAGTCTGTTACTGGCGCTCATCTTGAATATGAAAAAGAAAACGCTGATTTAACATTAGCGGAAATCGTATAGCGATATGAAATTTCTAAAAAACGACCAAGTTGCTGTATTTGCTCTCGGTGGGCTTGGTGAAATCGGTAAAAATACATACGCTGTTCAATTTCAAGATGAAATTATTATAATTGATGCTGGAATTAAATTTCCAGAGGACGAACTTCTCGGAATCGATTATGTAATACCAGACTACACTTATTTTGTGCGAAACGAAGATAAAATTAAAGGGTTATTCATTACACATGGTCACGAAGATCATATCGGCGGAATCCCTTACCTATTACGTCAAGTGAACATCCCGATTTACGGCGGAAAATTAGCAATTGCACTCATCAAAAACAAATTAGAAGAACACGGCTTACTTCGTAAAGCAAAACTTTACGAAATTCAAGAAGATGACGTTATTAAATTCAAAAAAACGTCTGTATCCTTCTTCCGTACAACTCACAGTATTCCAGATTCGTACGGCGTTGTTGTGAAAACCCCTCAAGGTCAAGTTGTTCATACAGGTGATTTCAAATTTGATTTCACACCAGTTGGTGAACCAGCTGATTTAACAAAAATGGCTGAAATCGGTAAAGATGGCGTGCTATGTCTATTATCTGATAGTACGAACAGTGAAGTTCCAAACTTTACTATGTCTGAGCGTCGCGTTGGTGATAGCATTCAAGACATTTTCCGTAAAGTAGACGGACGGATTATATTCGCAACCTTTGCATCGAATATTCACCGCTTACAACAAGTTATTGAAGCTGCTGTTGAAAACAACCGTAAAGTAGCTGTGTTTGGTCGAAGTATGGAAGCAGCGATTGAAATCGGACAAAACCTTGGTTATATTCGTTGCCCGAAAGATACATTCATAGATGCATCTCAACTAAACCGCTTACCAGCTAATAAAGTTGTTATTTTATGTACAGGTAGTCAAGGTGAACCGATGGCAGCACTTTCACGTATTGCAAACGGTACACACCGCCAAATTCAAATTATTCCTGGAGATACAGTTGTTTTCTCTTCTTCACCAATTCCAGGAAATACAATTAGCGTAAGTCGTACAATTAACATGTTGTACCGCGCTGGCGCTGATGTAATTCACGGGAAACTTTCCAATATCCATACAAGTGGACACGGTGGACAAGAAGAACAAAAGTTAATGTTACGTCTAATTAAACCGAAGTACTTCATGCCAATTCATGGTGAATATCGTATGCAGCGTATGCACATGAACATAGCAAATGATTGTGGTATCCCTGAAGAAAATTGCTTCATTATGGATAATGGCGATGTTCTTGCTTTACGTTCGGATGAAGCTAGCGTAGCTGGAAAAATCCCATCTGGTTCGGTCTACATTGATGGAAATGGTATTGGGGATATCGGCAATATCGTATTACGAGATCGTCGTATCCTTTCTGAAGAAGGACTTGTAATTGTAGTTGTAAGCATTGATATGAAAGAATTTAAAGTTGCAGCAGGACCTGATATCATCTCACGCGGTTTCGTTTACATGCGTGAAAGCAGCGATCTAATCAATGATGCACAAACATTAATTACAACTCATTTAGAAAAAGTAATGGAGCGTAAAACAACACAATGGTCTGAAATTAAAAATGAAATTACAGACACATTAGCTCCATTCCTATATGAGAAAACGAAACGCCGTCCAATGATTTTACCAATCATTATGGAAATATAAGAAAAAGGACAATGCTATGAAGGCATTGTCCTTTTCTTTTCTCTTATCTTAAAAAGTGTTTAAATCGATCCACTTCATCGTCATGACCAATGACAATTAATATATCTCCTGCTTGAATATTCTCCGTAGCCCGAGGGGATACGATAACTTCTTTACCTCGTTTAATTGCTACAATATTCAATCCAAACTTCGCACGAATATCTAATTCAATTAAAGAGTGCCCATCAATTTTTTTATTCGCAATAATCTCTACAATACTATGCTCATCTGAAAGCTCAAGGTAGTCTAACACATTGCTTGATGCAATATTATTAGCAATCCTTTTCCCCATATCACGTTCTGGATGCACAATATGATCTGCACCTATTTTACTTAACACTTTTTCATGATAATCATTTTGAGCTTTTACAGTAATATTTTTTACACCCAACTCTTTCAAAATCAAAGTAGTTAAAATACTTGAATTTAAATTATCTCCAATAGCAACGACTACGTGATCAAAATTTCGAATACCAAGGCTTTTTAATACCATCTCATCTGTTGAATCTGCAATTACAGCATGCGAAGCTATATTTGCAAATTCATTAATTTTATCCTCATCTGAATCGATTGCCATTACTTCCATACCTAATTGAGCTAGTTCTCGGCAAATACTTCCACCAAAGCGACCAAGTCCAATGACAGCAAATTCTTTTTCTTTCTCACCCACAGGAATTCCTCCAATAACTTCAAGTACTATTTATTTTCAGTGTAACACACTTTATATGCGTCACAAAAACTGTAATTAGCTCTTATTTTTGTTTTTGTATATAAAAATATTGTTGCAAGTAAAAAGCGATACCAACAAGTAACATAGCAAATACAAATATATTTCCAAACGAACTAAATGTTTCAAAAACGAATAATAATGTTTCTTGACCAAAAAAGGCAAATAGGAGCTGTATGAATGCAAATAACAACGCCCATATGTAATGATGTTGATGGAATAAATAATGCGTTGCACCTAAAAAAGCAATAAACGAAAAGATAAAGATCCACCAATTTTCTAAAAATAGTTGCCAACTAGAAAATTGATATCCATTTACTAATATCGCAATAAGCGCGATAACTGCCATCGTCGGCACACTCCAAAATAATGCCCGTCCTCTAAAGAAACGAGTGCCTTTAACATCTCCTTTTTCATGTGCAATATATGTTAGTACTACTGTGCTTATATACAAAACAGAAAGAATTGTTAAAACGATAATAAGCCAAAAATGTAATTGATAATATTCATGTTCTATATTTGTCACGATTGCAGCTAACATACATGGAATTAACATTCCCGTCCAACCATCTACTTTTCTTTCATTCCAAAAGACCGTATTACCAATCCTTATTCCTAACAACATAAAAATAATGATACCCAATACAAATAACGTAGTTTTATTCCCTACTAAACTCGTTGAGAAAGCAATTAATCCAATAAATAAAAAGAGCACAAACCCATTCATAATTTCTAGTACAGGTGATAAATATCTCTTCACCCATTTGTATGTTTCGTCATATTCATTATTATCTACTAAACGATAGGCATAAAAACTTATCCCAAAATAAACCGCCGCAATAATAACATACGCATATAAGACGAAACATAAAATCGCACTGCTAATTTGCACGTAATTCCCCACCCTTTTTTCTATGTTTCACATTGATTTTACACACTTTTCATACTAAAAGTAAACATATATAAGTTAGTCAAATAATTAATAATGAGCAGTGGCTAAAAACCCCCTGCTCATTATTAAAACAGTCCAATTAACTTTATTCTTTCATTTGTATGTAAATGTCTAAAATCAATCTATACGAGCGTTACTTACACCTCAGAACAAAAAGTTTTTTGGAACCTTCATTAAAGCGGAAGTTTTATTTTCTATTCCCTTTCCACTTTACATATTGGCTTAAAAATGTAATTGCCTTTTCAATCACTTCTTCGTCTGGTTTTAATTTCGCATGATGTAAACCATATTCTGAATTTACTCCAAGCCAAAACATAAATCCAGGGATTTCTCGAAGCATATAACCAAAATCTTCACCTGTCATTGCCTCAGTGCATTTAATAACATTCATATCTGTTTGTTTATGTACAAATTGCATAAACTCTCTCGTTAACTCTTCATGGTTATATACTTGATGATACATTGCTCCGTAATCTATAATCGCCTCACACTGGAAAGAAGCTTCGATACCTGCAACAATTGCCTCAATTCTGCTTTTCACACGCTTCATTGATTCCACTGATAATGTTCGAATCGTTCCTTCTAAACGAGATTTTTCTGCAATAATATTTTGAACCGTACCACCTGTAATTTTCCCGATTGTAATTACTGCACTATCAAGAGGATTTACATTGCGACTAATAACGGATTGAAGCTGTGTAACAAGATGACTCGCTGCAACAATCATATCATTTGCAGTATGCGGATAGGCAGCATGGCCACCTTTCCCTTTTAAATCAATATATAATTCTGAAGTATTAGCAAATAACAGTCCTTCTTTCGTTGCAATTGTCCCTACAGCGTATTCTGGTGCAATATGAAGACCAAGAATTATATTTGGTTTCCATTCTTTTAACTCTTCACTTTCTAACATAGGAAGAGCACCGCCTGGTCCTTCTTCTGCTGGCTGGAATAGAAATACAAGGTCATCATCTATTCTTTCGCTCACAGCTTTCGTTAGAAGGCCTAAACCGATTGTTGTATGTACATCGTGGCCACATGCATGCATCATTCCTTCATGAATAGAAGCAAACTCATATCCAGTTTCCTCTGTAATTGGCAGACCGTCTATATCTGCACGATAACCTATTATTTTTTCTGGATTTCTTCCATTTACTTTAACGATTACACCCGTTTTCCATGTCTTCACTTCCACAAATTCATGAGAAAGTGTTCCTATATAATCTAAAATATACTGTTGTGTTTTCCATTCCTTAAATCCGATTTCTGGAATTCTATGTAGATCTCTACGAATTTGGACAAATTTGCTTACTGTCATTTTTGCACCTCTATCTATAAAAAGCGTAAGAGCCCATTTACGCTCTTACGCTTTTTTTGCTTTTTATTTCTCTGGGTTTAATTGACGAAGCTCTTGTTTAATTTCTGTTTTTGCTTTTGTCTTCTCATCAATTTCTTTAATTACACGTGCTGGAGTACCTGCAACAACTGTGTATGGAGGCACATCTTCTGTTACAACAGCTCCCGCTGCTACAACTGCACCTTTACCTACTGTAACACCCTCTAAAACAACTACGTTTGCACCGATTACTACATCATCTTCAACGATAACTGGTTTTGCAGAAGGTGGCTCAATAACACCTGCAAGTACAGCACCTGCACCTACGTGACAGTTTTTACCGACTGTTGCACGTCCACCAAGTACTGCGTTCATGTCGATCATAGAACCTTCACCAATTACAGCACCAATGTTAATTGTTGCATTCATCATAATTACAGCGTTGTCACCAATTTCAACATGGTCACGAATAATAGCACCTGGCTCGATGCGAGCTTTAATACCTTTTAAATCAAGCATTGGAATTGCAGAATTACGACGATCGTTTTCTACAACGTAGTCAACGATGTGCTTATTATTCTCATCAAGAATTGTCTTAATTTCAGACCATTCTCCGAATAATACACCTGATTTTTTATTCACAAATGCTTGTACTGTTTCAGGGAATGTTACTTCTTTTAAATCCCCTTTTATGTATACCTTTACAGGAGTTTTCTTTTCACTTTTTTGAATAAACGAAATAATTTCGTTAGCGTCCATCATTTTCATTCTTGTTGCCTCCTAAATCCATTTATAATGTTACTCTACCAAACGAAAGAGCGAGTAGCAAGATAATAATCTTATTTTTCCCTTTGAATTTCTTCTATAATTTCTAAAAATGCTTGTACTTGCTTCAACTGTCTTGCCGAGTCACTTGTTAACAACCATGTTTCTCTCGTCAGTTGAACAGGTGTTTTATACATATTTTCCTGTACTTCCTTTAAAACAGTAGAAGGTAAAAGGGCGTAACCTATACCATTTAAAACAAGTTGTTTGCATGTTTCAATTTGGTCAACTACAATCGTTCGCTTAGGCGGATTAGAAAATAAACCATACCACCAATTTTGTATTTGTCCATAATAAGTTGAGTCACTTTTAAATTGAATAAACGGTCTATTTGTTTCTTTTAGCATCGAAATATCTTTTATTTCTTTATCAACTAAATACAGTTCATCTTCAAATAATTGTTGCTTTTGACCTTTATATTCTTGTGTTCCCCTCAGTATAGCAACATGAACGTCTCCTTCATAAAACTGCTTTTGCACTTCACTACTCCATCCAGTAAACAGCGATATCTTTACAGAAGGATATTTATGCACAAACTTTTTCAAAACAGGAGGGAGCCAATATTGACCAATAACTGATGCAACAGCTATTTTTAACGTTCCATGAGTTTCCGTTCTAAAAACAGCTAGCTCACTTTTTATATTCTCTTCCTTTTGCAACATTTCTTTGGCATAATTTGCAACTTTTTCCCCTTCAGGCGTAATTGTCAATCCTTTTTGTGAGCGAATAAAAAACTTCATTCCCCATTGTTTCTCCATAGATTGTAATCGTTGACTCAGCGCAGGTTGGGAAACAAATAAACGTTCCGCCGCTTTTCTCATATTTGATTCCTGAGCTAACACAACCATCATTTGAAAATCATCAATTTGCAACTTTCTCCCTCTTTCCTTAGCTTCCATACACCTTATTTCAATAAGCTTTCATTCAGAAAATACAATTGTCCAGCGCAAACTTTTCTTATGTTTTATGTCTTTTTAAATATAATACATACACAAGTGATATGCACGAAAAAAAAGTGACTTCTTCGTTTCTATGAAGTCACTTTTCTCACGTTATCGATTATGTTGCCTTACTTTCTTATTCAACAATTTTAAAATAGCCCGACGTGTTAAAATCCCCTCAAAATAGCCATCTTCATTAACAGCGCAAATAAAAGGATGATCAATTGTCATTTCTAAAGCTTTTGCAAATGAATCTTCTAATTTAAGAAAAGGTATATCTTCCTTCATCACCTGCTCTACTTTCATATCATCAAGTCTTTCAAACTCAATACGCTCTAATCCTAACATACCATCTAATATCATGGCAGTACTAATCAAACCATGTAATTTATACATTGGATCTAAGACAGGTATCGCCGAATATCCAGATTTCACAAGAACGAGTAAAGCATGTTCTAAACCATTTCCAATTTGGACATGAGCTACTTTTTCCGATGAAATCATTAAATCCTTCACAAGAATTTGTTGAAATTCGTCTTTCGGAATACTAATCATATTACATCCCCCATTTTCCCTTTTTCCTTCTTATGTTCACAACTCTATTCACATTTTATGACAGCGTTTTCATATTATTATTTTGTCCTAAATTTATTTCAATAAAAATACAATCACACAGCTATTTTAGCATACAGCACAAAAAAAAGACTACCATTCCGGTAGCGCTTAATACCCTTTATTTTTTAATCTGTAAAATAACCTTGTGATTTTTTTATATTGCATCACATCTGTCTGTTTCAAACCATTCTCAATATCTGTAAGTTCCACAGCTAAAATTTCACTTGCATAATTTTGCTGAAATAAAATATCTAGTAGTAAACTTTCTTCTTCCTTCGTTAAAACAACTTCCCTTTGCATATACCCCTCTCCTTACACTCGCATCGTTACTCTTATTATATAAAAAATTCAACCTATTTAATAGATGTAATATTCAGTTTTTATTAAAAGATATGTAGCAATCTTAAACATACAAAAAATCATTTCGTATATCGATTTGCATAGCTAAACGCCGCATAAGCATCCGGCTTAATTTTTGCAGTTAATCCCATCGCTCGAATTTTTTCTGTCATATCTAAAATAAATTCTTTTGTTAAACCATCATTCCCAATGTCTAAATGAATTTCCATTATGAATCCAGCCCCATCTTGAGCATAAGGATGCAATAACTCCCATATTGTTTGTATATGAGTAGGTGTAAATAGACATGCGATTTCTTGACTAAACTGCGTTTCTAAATATATTTTCTCACGTAAGGTTGCTGGCTTATCTTTTACTGATCTATGGTGTAAACAACCCCAGGCACCTTTTCCAACACGATGAATATGGATCGCTGTAATAAACCTCGTATCCTTTTGATGTGCTTGCGAGTCTGTCCCAATGGATAATCGATATAAATTTCGTGGATCCTTTTCAATGAAACTACAAATACGGTTAAAGACCATATCAAAATTTAAATGTCTCTCTGAAACATTGTAAAATTTATGTGCACCGTCCACAGAGTCACGTCCTTTCAATTAGACAGACTTTTCGTATTCTCATTGTATGGGACAAAAACTAAAATTATAACTTCCTATCCTTTATTCGTTTCAATATTTCGAATTACAAAGTGACAAACTTGACACGTATAAATTACATTTTGATTAGATTGAGCCGTTAATACATGAATAATCTCAGCAGAACTTTGACAATTAGGACAAATCACAACTGGTAAACGTTCCATACGATAACCTCCTAGTTATATTTCTCCCGCTATTTGCAGAACCCAGCAATTGTGAGAGGTTTAGCTTCACATATTCACCCGGTTGACGGGACTACTTATCCACATGGATAAGCAAACTTGCACGGATTAAATTTTCATTTTAATACCATTGTAGGAAAAATAAAAAACTTCTATACATTACGCTGGAAAGTAATAGAACTAAAAAAGGTACTGCCATATGGCAGTACCTTTTTTATATGTATCAAGAAATGATATCGTAAATCTCAATTGCAACCATGTCGATATTATCGAATTGGTACACTTGAGGTTTTTCACCTTGTTGATACACTTCTAACTCATACATTTCACTTTTATCGAAAAATTTCACGCTACATTTGCGCTCACCGTTCACTTCAAAATAGCGTTGTGCTACTTCACCGCTTTCAGCTTGTTCTTGTAGACTAACAAGTCGAGTTAAAATTCCTTGGAGTAGAGACATGAAATCTCTCCTTTCTCTGATCTTCCTACCAATAGGTTTTACAGCTATACTCATTCTATCCGTCATAACAGAAAAAATGTTCCACACTCTAGGATAAAGGTTATTAGCCAGAAACTCAACTAAAATTTGTCGAAATGCGAAGGAAAAAACAGAAAGAACATATTTCCCCTTCTTTATTGCGGTTTTTATACTGGAAGAATATAATAAAAAACAGAAAAAGGGAGGAATTACAATGAAAAAAATTGAGGTTTATACACAACCTGATTGTCCGCCATGTGTTATTGTGAAAGAATTTTTGAAGCATAATAACGTTGCATATGAAGAATTTGACGTAAAAAAAGACGCTGCTGCTCGCAACCGTCTTTTAAACGACTATGATTCCTATTCAACTCCAACAGTCGTAATTGATGGCGAAGTAGTTGCAGGTTTTCAAATTGAAAAGTTACAACAACTACTCAATATAGAATAGGAATAGGTAAATACCTATTCCTATTCTTATCCTGCTGTTTGTAGGTAGTAAAACTCCCACTAATTAAAAGTTTCACTTTATAATTGTTGCAACCTTTTTATTTCAGTTAAAAGTTCCTGACTTTCATGATATCCTGCTAACTTCCATTTATCTTGATCCCTTTTCAATGTTACAATTTGATATTGTCCACTTTTTGTCCGCTCATATACATATAAATTTTTATGCTCTTGATCATACGACATTTTCGTTTCTGAATTAAAAGAAAACGGTGCTTCTTTTGCCGGAAGTAAATATTCACCACTTTGTTTATCACTTCTGCTATTTTCATCTGTAAATACTTGAAGGAAATTATCTGTAAAATACGGTGATAACGTCTCTATCATCTTATTCATCGGCAAATGCTTCCCACGAATTGAAAACTGGGTTTCATAGCCTTTTTGTATCGTTGTAAATACTTCTTTCCGATCGACTTCCACTTCCTCTTTTCCTAAAACAGTCGTAACACTATAACCAACTAGAAAGGCAACACATACAAATAGAACAAGCCATATTCCATATTTCCTCATTTTTTCACCTTCCTTTTAAAAGAACTTGTCTTTGTAGTATTCATTGTAACAATGATTATGCAAAGAAAGGACAGATTTCGTTCGTAAAATCTTTACAACGATAGACAGCATTTTCATCACCATTTTCACTATTACCAATTTATGATAAAAACAAACAAAAAATGCACGAATCTCTTCGTGCATTAAAATAAAACATCTTCTTCATATAAATATTCATAAGATAAATCTATAAATAAAAAGTTGTCATCATCAATCGGGAAAGAAAATGTTCGTACCATTTCTCCCGTTTCAATATCTGCATATAAATCTGAAAGCCTCGCCTTATTCTCAAAACGCATTTTCATTATATTCTCGAGAAAATACGGGCGCCAGCTCCAGTTCTTCATATAATAATCCGGCATCACAATCCATTCTCCATCTTTTTTCATAACATTTCCTGATTGTTGGAAACCATCTTCATTACAAATAAATATACGAAAACTACACTGTGATACACTTTGACTAAATTGTAATAACCAATCATTTATATCTTCATTCTTTTTTTGTTTTGATAAAACATCGCCAATGCGATCGCGTAACATCTCTGTTAAATTATAAATTTTTTGTAACTTCTTCTTTTCATGCTGAATAAACTGATGACATTCATTACCTAGTCGCTCTTTCAAAACATTCGTTTCAATAAAATCAGGTAAACATTCTTTTAAATAATTACCTTGATAATATCTTCCGCCGTTCTTCCAAGCATATTGCAGTTGATAAAAAGCATCTATTTCTTCATATAATAAAGTTGCACCAATTCTTCTAGCAAGTAATGATAAAGAATATAAAATATCTTGATAAGATTGTAAAAGTGCTGTTTGCCTTAAGTTCGTTAAATCTACTTTTAAAATATCAGGTGCTAACACGCTAATACGCTCTAAATTACTTGTGCCCGTTCCGACTTTATTAATCGAAATTTGAATACCATATGTACGATAATACATAAGCAAATGATTAAATTGCTCTATATCTTCTTTACATTCATGCTCTGTAATCTCTAAAACAATTTGTTTTAAATTTAAACCTTGTTCTTCATACCTCAATAAAAGTTGAAGCAAGCTTTCATCATCATCATTCATTAATACATTAGCATTCCGATGTATAAATAATAATAATTTTTGATCGCTTTCTAAATAACGATTTAAAGCTTTTTCTACTATAATATTATCCGCTTCCAGTTGAAATTCACTTGGAATCGAATCATCGTGAAAGAAAGAAGCTAAACTTTGTATGCCCTCTTCTGTTTGAATACGTCCTACTACTTCGTATCCAATTACAGTATGCTCATCAGCACTAAAAATAGCTTGATAATAAGGAAGGACTTTATCCAAGTTACTCATTACATCTAATGCATCTATCAACGTGCTTCCCTCCCTTTACTTTTCAAAAATTATAACATGATATTTACGGAAAAATAATAAAAAATCCCTTCAGTTTTCCTGAAGGGATTAGAGGGGTAAAATGCTAAGGGGAATTAGCAATTCTACTATGAAGAAAAAAGAGGTCTTAAATATAACGTATATATGACCTCTTGTAAACACTTTTCTTTCATATGTCACAATTCCGTCACATTTAACCATAAAAAATGAATCAATCATTCATTTTTTTATCCCTTTTAAAATGGATATTGATGTAAATGTTGTCCTCCATCCATTGTCATGCAAGTTCCATTTATGTACGCAGCTTCATCTGAACATAAATAATAAGCTAGACCAGCGATTTCTTCTGGCGTACCCAGCCTTCCAAGCGGAACACTTTGTATCGTACGCTTAGCCATTTCTTCTGAAATCCATAATTTATCAGCACCGCCCGTACGTTCAATTGGTCCTGGCGCGATAGCGTTAACTCGTATTCCATATTTACGCCCCCACTCAACAGCGAGCGTCTTCGTCATCGCTAATACCCCTGCCTTCGCTGCAGCCGAATGAATCACTCCTGGACCTGCATCCCATGCATACGTTGCTACCATGTTAATGATATTCCCTTTTATACCTTTTTCAATCCAATATTTTCCGACAGCATGACTACAGTAAAACGTACCGTTTAACACAATATTAATGACTGAATTCCAGCCATTCACAGATAAATCTTCTGCTGGACAAATAAAGTTTCCAGCTGCATTATTTATTAAAACATCAATTCTACCAAACTTCTCATCAATCTGTTCAATCATTTTCTGAATGTCATCCGTATTTCTTACATCCATTTGTACAGGTAATACTTGCCCTGGAAATTGTTCAATTTCCAACTTTGTTTCCTCTAGTTTTTCCTTTGTACGTCCTGTAATAACAACTCGTGCCCCTTCTTTTGCAAAACGAGTCGCCATTCCTTTTCCCATTCCACTCGATCCACCTGTTATAATAACTACCTTTTCTTTCACATACATCCCCTCCAAAAAATGAATACACATTCATTTTATCACTTTATTTAATAGAAATCTTTATATTTTTAAACTTTTCTGATATTTTAACGTAAAGAACTTTCTTTTCATTCATTTTTTTTCGTAATCTATACTAATTTTTTATTATGTAAAGTATATTTTTAAATAAACTGAAAGGAGATTTGAGTAGCCTGTAAATGGAATAAAAACATTGAGGTATACTCATATTTTTATGAAGCACATTACAAGAAGAAATTTTTTAAAAATTGGTATGCGTACTTGTCTCTATTCATTTATAACCAGTGGCATCGGATACTACTATGCTAAATATATAGAACCCCATTTCATTTCTTTTACACAGCACACATTAAAATCACAACTCATCCCAAAAAGTTTTCATGGTATGAAAATTCTTCAATTCAGCGATTTACATCTCGGATACTATTTCTCGCTTCAACATTTATCTCAAGTTGTTTCTAAAATTAATGCTGTAAATCCAGATATTGTCCTTTTTACCGGAGATCTCATTGATAATTATCAAACGTATACTGACACTCCTTTCGTCGCATCCATTTTAAAAAATATACAAGCCCCCTTCGGTAAATTCGCTATTTATGGTAACCATGATCACGGTGGATATGGAACTGAATACTATGAGCACATCATGCGTGAATCAGGATTTGAACTATTGCTAAATAGTGAAAAAAGAATTCGTCTAATGGATAATAGTGAAATTTCTATTTTCGGTCTCGATGATATACTACTAGGCAAACCAAAAATAGAGAAAACATTACAACATGCACGGCAAAATACTTATAACATCGTTCTTGTTCACGAGCCAGATATCGCGCCGCAAATTTCCAAATATCCAATCAACTTGCAACTTTCTGGTCATAGCCATGGCGGACAAGTACAAATTCCTTTTTTAGGAGCTATTATTACACCATCACTCGCCAAAGACTATATTGAAGGCTTCTATACGATGCAGGATTTAACTCTCTATGTCAATCGAGGCCTCGGAAGAACACGTGTCCCATTTCGTTTTATGTCAAAACCTGAAATCACAATTTTCACACTCCAATATTCGTAATAATTCGCCTATTTTCTTACATATCCTTTCTTGTACGCGCTCATCCATGTTTCGTTTACCATATGATAAAAGTGAGTCCAATAAAGGAGGTATGTTCATGTATCCATATTATCAACCAATTCCAGTCCGTTCAGCACCTATTGGTCCAGTAGGCGACTCACGCTTCTTCCCGTTTTTTGGCGTTCCCTTTCTAGCTGGAATTGCTGGTGGATTGCTCGGCGGAGCATTAGCTTTCGGCCCTCGACCATTTTATCCACCTTATCCACCACCTTTCCCGCCGCCAGCACCTTATCCTTGTTACGGTGGACCATGTCAGCAACCATACTATTACTAGGTTAAAATAACGATTCTTTCAAATATTATTCTCTCAACGAGCTATCTCATTACACGCTTATAATAAAACTATTGTTTCTACTCATCCTTCCATTTTTGGAGCATATGAGTAGAAAAAAGTAAAAACCTCTTATGGACATAAGAGGTTTTTACTTTTTTTCATTATTCGGCGTCTGTATTTTGATACGCCATCTTAAACAACTTCACTTGGCTATCAATTTCTTCTGTACTACCATTAATAACATAATAGTAATCACCATCTTTATTTTGTTCACGTGTTTTCACATTATCAGCTAATGTAAGCTGTAAAATCGCCTTAATTCGTGCCTTCATTTCAATATCTAATATCGGGAAAGATATTTCCACTCGCTTCTCCATATTTCGCGTCATCAAATCAGCTGAAGATAAATATATTTTCTCCTCCCCATTATGATGGAAATAATAAATACGGCTATGTTCTAAATATCTTCCAACAA
Source organism: Bacillus sp. 22475 (assembly GCF_052044835.1). NCBI lineage: Bacteria > Bacillati > Bacillota > Bacilli > Caryophanales > Bacillaceae > Bacillus > Bacillus sp. 22475. The sequence goes on from NZ_JBQENW010000004.1 coordinate 288,121, forward strand.
CACTAACTACACGAATATTTTCACTTACATTTGGAATACCAGGTCTTAAACAACATGTTCCTCGAACAATGAGCTCTACCTTTACTCCAGCTTGTGATGCTTCGTACATTTTTTTTATTAACGGTTTATCTGTTAATGAATTCATCTTAGCGATAATATATCCATTTCCATATTGCCTATGATAACGGATTTCTTCATCTATTAAATCCATAAATTGCTCTCTTATATCAAATGGGGCAACCGATAAATGATGAAAATGTGGCTTTGTTGTATAACCACTTAAATAATTAAAGAAATTGGTTGCATCGACCCCAAAATCTTTTCTTGATGTAATATATCCAAAATCAGTATATAACTTCGCTGTTGCATCATTATAGTTCCCAGTTCCGAGATGTACGAACCTTTCGATTTTTCCGTTTTTTCTCCTTACAACTAGCGTAATTTTACTATGTGTTTTCAAGTGACTGACACCGTAAATAACATGACAGCCTGCCTGTTCCAATTCTTTAGCCCAGTGAACATTGTTTTCTTCATCAAACCTTGCCTTTAATTCAACTAATACCGTCACTTGTTTTCCCTTTTCAGCCGCTATCTTTAACGCCTGAATAATCGGTGAATCACCACTTACACGATATAACGTTTGTTTAATCGCAAGTACATTCGGATCGTCTGCCGCATCACGGACAAAATCAACTACCGGCTGAAATGATTCAAAAGGATGATGTAATAAAATATCATGCTCAATTGCTTTTTCAAATACATCTTCTTCATCACCTAAATCTTGAGGCGGTTGCGGAATAAGAGCCGGATATACAAGATGTTCATATAAAGGAGCTAGTTTTTTATATAAAGAAAACAAACATGTTAAATCTAATGGACCATCCATTATATATACATCTTCATCTTTTACTTCCAGAACCTCATATAATAACGCTAATACTCTTTCATCAATGTGTTCTTTCCCAACTTCTAAACGTACAGCAGCCCCCCACTTACGCTTTTTTAATTCTTTTTCAATTACCTTTAATAAATCTCTCGCACCTTCTTCATGAATCGTTAAATCTGCATTGCGTGTAATACGGAAACGAGTAACAGATGATACTGTATATCCCGTAAATAATTTATGAGTAAAGCTACTAATTACGTCTTCTAATAAAATAAATTTATGCTTTTGCCCTTCGCTCGGTAAAATTATAAAGCGCTCAAGTAATGAAGGAACTTGTACAATTCCTAACTTCGTCCTGTTTTCTTCTTCCGCTTGCTTCTCATCATATAAAAGAGTAGCTAAATTCAAACTTTTGTTTAATAACATTGGAAATGGGCGATATGCATCAATAGCTACAGGAGTTAACACCGGAAAAATTTGCTCATCAAAATACTCTTCTATAAATTCTCGCTGCTCTTTCGTCAAATCATTGAATGTTAAACGTTCAATTCCCTCTAATTCAAGCGCTGGCAATACATAATTTTTAAATGTATCATATTGTACTGTCATTAGTGCATGGGCTTTTATCGCAATTTTATTTAATTGCTTTTTTGGTGTTAAGCCAGCTTTATTTTCTGGTTGGTTAAATCCAGCACTCACTTGATCCTTTAATCCCGCTACGCGTACCATAAAAAATTCATCTAAATTCGAACTAAAAATACTAATAAATTTCAATCTTTCCAAAAGTGGATTATTTGCATCTTGCGCTTCTTGTAAGACACGTTCATTAAATGCTAACCAACTTAGCTCTCGATTATTGTAATAAGCTGTATCATTTAAATTTACTGCATTCCCCTTCAATAATTCCATTCTCTTCACACTTCCCCTTGAAACTTTTTTACTATAATTTAGTTACTTTTATTTTAGCAAATTACAATATTATAAAGTGTAAATTTTTTGTAAAGACATCCGTACAAGCTAATGTTTTAGTTCAAATAACAAGTTAATATTCGTTTTTAATACTCTTTCTAACTGCTTTTTTTGTTTTTCAGCTTGCACTTTTTCCGCTAATGCCGATTGTTCGCATAAAGCTTTAAACGTTAATCCTTCTTCGTTTTCTGTTATAGATATCGTATCAACAAGCGATCGTTGCCTTACATTTAAAGTAGCTGAAAATTGTAAAACAGCTCCTAACAGGCGGATTTTTTTTTGTTCGCTTTTATCAAACCAACCTTCAAATGGTGATAAATGTTGTTTAAATAACATTTTTGATTTATACGATGCAATTAGCGCTAGCCTTACTCGATCTTTATGCATCATGCCATCAATTGTCTTATTCGCTAATAAATAAAACGTATGTAAACGGCTCGCTTCTTCGTCTATATATTTGCCTATATTAAATACTTTCGCTGCTTGATGGAACACTTCCCAGTCTTTTACTGCCATAGAAATAAGCCCTATTTCCTCAAGTTGTTTGCAAATTAGTCTTCCATGTTTAATAAGTTGAATTACAAATTCCATATCCATTTCGTATTCATGTGATAGTAAATGCAAACTTTCTTCAACTACGTTCGGATAATATGAAATCCCCAAATCTTTTGTCAACTCTTCATAGAAAACACCTTCTCTTAACCCTTTTCTACTTAATACAAATGCCGGTGCCTCTATAACATGAACAAGTGTATGAAATACTTCAACCGCTGGAATAATCGTATCCGCTCGATCTTTTGCCAATCCTTCCAATTTCTGAAGTTCTATGAACGACAATTTTTCCAATTCATCTTTTACATTTTCAATATCTTCTTCTTTCATCTTGTATAAATGTAATCCTGCTATAGGATAACATATTAAATTTTGATGGATTTTTACTAAGTTCCTCGCACTACCACCAATTGCAATAAGAGGCAATTTCTTATTGCTTAACCATGGTAACGTTCGAAATTGAAACTCTAAATACCGTTGCATTCCTTCTAACTCATCTTTAGTAGGAATATCACCTTTAATAAATTGTTGCTTTAAAGAAAGTGCCCCAAAAGGAAAACTATGGTACTCTAAAATCTCTCTATTTCTAAAGTATGTAACTTCCGTACTTCCCCCACCAATATCTACCGTTATTCCTTCTGAAAACGATGTAGAATTCATAACCGCCAAGTATCCGTAACGCGCTTCCTCATATTCTGATAATACTCTAAGAGTAAAGTCCGTTTGTCCTTCAATAAGCTTTTTAATTTCCTCTTGATTCTCAGACTGTCTAATTGTTGCTGTTGCAACACATAGTACATGATGCAACTGATGGAACCTTGTACTTTCTTGAAATTGAAATAATGTCTGTAATAATACTTCTATTCCCTCTTCATTCAACACACCATCAATTAAGTAATTCCTTAACCTAGCAACCACTTTCGTATTTTCAATCTCTTTATAAAAACCTCCATTTTGCTTTTCATAAATAACTAAACGCATTGTATTAGATCCAATATCTATAATGGCATACTGTTGTTTTAATATTTCTTTCAAACTTCTCACTCTTTCATTATCAAATTTCAAAAACATATTCTATTACTATTATACAAAATAGTTGTTTTTTGTAACAATATTGCTTTAATATTGAAAATATATACAATCACTTTTTGCATATAATAAAAACCTCTTTTATTTATGGTATAATAATGAAAAATTGAAAGGAGATTCAATATGAAACCTTCACAACCACAATCTCAATTACAAAACCAACATTCTATTAATCGACTAGCTCAATCTATTTTCGTTGTGAATCGTCATGCTAAAGCAGCTACTAATCCTAAATATTTATACTGGTTAAAAAAGACAGCTTTAGAACGTTTGATTGCTGAAAAAAAAGCAATTAAAGAAGGATTACATTTTTCTAGAAACCCACGTTTTAGCCAACAACAATCTGATGTCCTTATACGTTTAGGCGATTATTTTTTCCACATCCCTCCTACGAAAGAAGATTTTCGAATTCTACCGCATCTTGGTCATCTTGAATCCTCCTATCGAAATCCGAAAACAACCTTATCTTTAACAGTAGCAAAAAAAACACTTCAAGATTATATTGGTCCTGAAGCATTGAAACAAGAAAAAAAATTAAGTGAACCTGTTCCATGGTATAGTCGTACTTATACAAAAAAATAAAACAGTTTGGCCAAGTGTAGGCCAAACTGTTTTATTTTTTCTCTTCTTTAATTTTAATATTTGCTTGTTTATAAAAAGCTACTTTTTCTGTATTATAAGACTTTGTGAATTCATTAAATTTATCTTTTTCTGACTCAATATCCTTATAAGATTGATTTACTACTTTTACTTTTTCACTAATATCTTTTAATTTAGTACCTTTATCTTGTAACATTGTGTATAACTCTTTTTCTTGTTTTAAAGATTTATTATAGCTGTCATACATTTTATTAAATGAATCGTGTCGTTTCTCATAGGTGCTTTTCACTTTATCAGCTTGATCTTTCAACTTATTATCTTCAATTTTCTTCACATACTTATCAGCTGACTTCACTTCTTCTTGCGCTTTATTTAAAGCCTCTTTTTCTTTTGTAAGTACTTTCTCTCGTTCAGTTGTATTCTTTGCTGCTTGATTCAATTTTTCTTTAACAGTTTGATTATTATCTTTTCCTTCTTGCACAATCTGGTTATATAATTCTTGTCCTTCTTTCTCTAAAGCCTCAAGTTTTTTTGCATCTTCAAACATTGTTTTTTCTTGTTTAGCAGCGTTTTCAAACGCTACATATAATTCTTCTTCTGGTTTCGGTCCAAAACAACCGGCTAATAAAGTCATTGATAATGCAGTTATAATTACTAATTTACTATATTTCAACATCTCTTCCTCCTATTTATAAACGACCATCGTGTAATATAAAAAAGTTATAAAATATGTAATTGTTCTATACACTCGCATCTTTTTTACGAAGATCATTAATATTGTTTGTACGAATTATTACTTAATATTACATTATTCTTTTTGAAGTATTTAGCAGTTCCATATCCATCTTTAAGTATAGTTTTTCGTGTTTTTTAAAACCTGTTCACACTATGTATTACCTTAATGGCCACAGAATTTCACCTCAGTCTTAATAAGACTATAATAGTTCACCTGATAAAAGGTGATCGTTCCGCTCTCACGTCTATCATTCCCTTTCCAGCTTTCTATCAAATAATCTCTTTGTTCATTTTACACAGTACAATCGATATCTCGCAACAACTTACAAATATTCTTTTCATTTCCTAAAAAGGAAAAGTGTAGAGCTTGCTTTCCTCTACACTTTTAAAATAAAACACATTGTGCAAATTGCATTGGCACTACCATCATAATTATATGCTTATTTCATATATTTTTAAAGACTTTTATTACAAACGCAACGTTTTTTGTAATAAAAGTCAAAAAAATGTTACAAATAAAACTTCTTCCTATCATATATCTTCAAATCAAAGCTTCACTCATTTTCTTGCAAATTTCTATACTGATACAATTGATTTTGCGACTTTCTCAACAGTTCTTCAAACGTTTTTCCTTCTACTGGATAGCTAGCTGCTCCAAATAAAAGAGTGACACTGAGTAAATCACCTTCTATTTCACTTTCAATATTTTTCATTAATCTGTTTGTTATTGTTGATGTTTCATGACCATTATCAATTGCTACAATAACATACTTATTTTCATCCCACTTTGTAACAACATCTCCCTTCCGAATTGTCTTTACAATGGTACTCTCTAATTTTTGTACTAACACTCCCAATTTTTTTTCTTGCAACGTGTCTTTTAATCCTTCCCATTCTTTTACAGAAAGAATGTAAACCGTAATATTACGGGAATCTCTTTCAGATAAAGCGGCTACTTTCCCAAAAAAATCAACAACAAAATCGTTGCTTGCCATTCCTCCTACTTCCACATTCATACGCTTGTTCGCTCTTTTATCGTACCAATGTCCAAAATAATAACTTAGTATCATTTGCAATATATAAATAATAAAGACGGTATAAAATGATCGTGAATCCAGTTTTGCAATTACATCCTGAAGTGCAATCCATTCTGTAACTGCCACTGTATTTCCAAGTAATAATCCACTAATTTTCCCTTTATGTTTCATACTTCTCCCCCTTTTATACCAATATATGTTTCTATATCAATAATGTTTTTCTACAAAATAAAAAATGTACATATGCAATGTACATTTCTGCTTAAGCTTGTATACCTTTCCTACTCTATTTCATATATATAATATATAACTTTTATAGAAAGGAGTAATCTATATGCTACAAAAAGAGAATCTATCAGATGCTATGCGTTTACTAGCGGGTTTTCTATTATCATTAAAATTATTATTTACCTCTTTCGGCATACACTTTATTACAAACGATCAAATCGACGCTATTGTTAATGTTGTTTCATTTTTATTTATTCTATACTTTGGCTACAAAAATAACTATGTAGGAAAAAAAGGAATAGAGCAAAAGAAAATACTCAAAAAACACAACCTTCACTAAAAAAGGAACCTTTTGTACAGGTTCCTTTTTATCATTGCCGCACAACAACTTCATTTGTTTGCAGTGGACCATATGATATCTCTTTATCTTGAAATGTATATGTAGCCTGAAAGAATGCTTGTTTAAGAGCTTTATCTTTATTAGCTTTTATTTTGCAACATAGTTCCACCTTCTCATTCGGTAACAAATCATCAATTCGCCACCTTACAAGCTGGAATAAAAACTCACTTATCCCCTTATCAACTTTTAAAGAATTAGGAATATAAGCAAAGTAATCTCGAATCATATGACTTACAACAACTCTCGAAATCATTTCTATCCCTTTATTTTCCACTTCAATTCGCATAATAAGTATGTCGTTTACATCGTAGGTCAATTCATACGAAAATTGTTCTGTATACATACTACCAATTTGCAATGTAACGGCTACTTGAGGAAATTCATTTTCCTTTTTCGATCCGTCAATCCACAATACTGGTTGTAGCGGTATTGAATACTTTCCTGTATCCGAAATTCGTCCCCATATTTTCATAATATATATTCACCTCATTTCAGATGTACCATACACACAATGAATTCCCCAACTTACTAAAGCTTGCTACAAGTAATGTTTAATATTTCTCTTCCTTTTATCCTATTCGACAATATGAAGAAAAAACCATTTTTCATCTATTAACAGAAGGTGTTCTTTATGAAATTTTTTTACAATTTACTTCATTTCCTTTATAGCAATATTCGTATCGCTCACTCGTTCTCTACTCATATGAAAGAATATTTTGACGGAAGAAAAAATTTGCCTTATAGTCAAATTTGACTATAATATTCTTTATGGCATATTAGTGCACTTATGGAAAAGAAATTAAAATCAACTATACATTTAAATTTTTTATCCACTGCACTCAAAACTTAATATAGTTTACTTATTTCTAAAGGAGGGTTATATTTGGAAACTCAACCATTAAAAAAAGACACCAACAAGACAAAATTTGTTGTTGCTGGTTTGCTGCTTGGTATATTAATGGCCGCAATGGATAATACAATCGTTGCAACCGCAATGGCAACAATCGTTGGAGACCTAGGAGGCTTTGATAAGTTTGTTTGGGTCACATCAGCTTATATGGTAGCAACAATGGCAGGGATGCCTATCTTTGGGAAACTTTCTGATATGTACGGGCGGAAACGTTTTTATATTGGGGGCCTCATTCTTTTCTTATTCGGTTCTGCGCTTTGCGGAACAGCTTCAAGTATTGAGCAATTAAGTATTTATAGAGCTATTCAAGGTATCGGTGGTGGTGCCCTTATGCCTATCGCCTTTACAATTATGTATGATATCTTCCCACCAGAAAAACGCGGGAAGATGACAGGGCTATTCGGTGCTGTTTTCGGGACATCTAGTGTATTCGGTCCTTTATTAGGTGCTTATATTACAGACTATATAAGTTGGCATTGGGTCTTCTATATCAATATTCCATTAGGACTTATCTCCTTTTTCTTCATTACTAAATACTACAGTGAGTCTCTAGAATTTAGAAAACAAAAAATTGATTGGGCTGGTGCTATTACACTTGTCATAAGTATTGTTTGCTTAATGTTCGCATTGGAACTTGGTGGTAAGGAATATGCCTGGAATTCCACTGTAATTATTGGCTTATTTACAACAGTAGTTATTGCGCTTATTATTTTCTTCTTTGTAGAAAGAAAAGCAACCGAGCCTATTATTTCGTTCCATCTATTTAAAAAACCTTTATTCGCAGCTAGTCAAGGAGTTGCCTTTTTCTATGGTGCTGCTTTTATTATCTGTACAGTTTATATTCCAATCTTCATTCAAGGCGTTCTTGGAGGTTCGGCCTCTAATGCTGGATTAATTTTAACACCAATGATGGTTGGTTCTGTAATTGGAAGTCAAACAGGAGGACAATTAGCTTCTCGAACAAGCTATCGTAACATTATGATGGTATCTGGTGTCTTCTTCGTTCTTGGTATTTATTCATTAAGTACTTTAACAATGGACACACCTCGTTTACTCGTAACACTATTTATGATTCTCGCTGGGCTTGGTGTTGGCTTCTCATTCTCAGTATTAAGTATGTCTTCTATTCACAAGTTAGAAATGCGAGACCGCGGTTCGGCGACATCAACAAACTCATTCTTCCGATCACTCGGTATGACTCTTGGTGTAACAATTTTCGGTACAATTCAAAATCATATTTTTACAGATAAACTAAACTCTGTGTTCCCCCCTGAACTAGCAAAATTAGCTCCAAAAGGCGGAGACACAAGTTTCTTATTATCACCAGGCGCTACCGCAAAAATTCCTGCTGAAATATTAGCGGGTATTAAAGAAGCTCTCGCTACATCTATTGCGAACACATTCTTCTGGGCACTCATCCCGGCTGTACTAAGTATTATTTGTATTTTACTAATGGGAAATGAACGCCTCTTTACAGGCCCTAAAAAGAAAGAAAAACAAAAGCAAGTTAGTTAATATAAAAAAGAAGCGGCATATCCCTTTATGAAAAAGGATATGCCGTTTATAATATGTATAAAGTTTTTATATATAGGAGTTGAGACAGCATGAGCATGAAATTAGTCATTCTCGGCTTGCTACTCGAAGGAGATAAACATCCATATGAAGTGCAGCATATTATGAAAGAACGACAAATGGATTGTTACATTAAATATGCTAAAGGATCACTTTATTACGCCTTCGAGCAATTAGAAAAGCAAGGCGCAATTCATATTACAAATGTAATTAGAGACACAAATCGACCTGACAAAACGATTTTTCATATAACAGAAGAAGGCAAAAAACTATTTCACACTTTACTCTTAAAACAATTCGAAGCCAAAAACCAAATATATAAACCAATTTATTCAGCCTTATCTTTCGCTCACTTTAGCAATAATCATGAATTAGTTCCTATTTTAGAAAAAAAGAAAAATGATACTCTTCAATATTTACATACTATGCAAACGATATATGATTGTAATAAAGGAAAGGTTCCACGTGCACAACTATATATTTTGCAAAGTGTAATTGAGCATATTACAGTTGAATTACAATGGCTAAACACCCTCCTTAAAGATGCTATAGCAGGCCGACTTTCAGAAGTTGCTATAGATGAAAATTGAGCTATGAAAGAAGACATCCCTACTTCTTTCATAGCTCAATTTCTCTTTTTATACTGTAATATTATTAGTTACTTCAGAACAAAAAAGTCAGAATAATAAGAAATAAAAACTTTGGAATTTTCTTATTTTAAAACAGTAGACAAAATTCCAAAAATTGTGTTAGAATTTGTTTCAATATCATATCGCTTGTTAAATTCCTTTCAAAAGGAAAATAGGTACACGAACATTTCGTTTCGTGTTTAAAAGGGAAGCTTGGTGAAACTCCAACACGGTCCCGCCACTGTAAATGCTGAGATTTCTTTTTGGTGCCACTGTGAAAACGGGAAGGTGAAAGAAATTATATGAAGCATAAGTCAGGAGACCTGCCTGTTTTAACAACACTGATAGATTCACGGATGATGATGAGGTGTTAAAACAAAAAGGAAGGCTTATTTTCTATGTCTTTGTACTTTTTGTTATAGGTATTTCCTAGTAAACGGAAATGCTTACTTTCAATTAGGGAGGAATTTAAAATGGCAATTCAAACAAGTAACTTAGGCTATCCACGTATCGGACTACAACGAGAGTGGAAAAAAACATTGGAAGCTTTTTGGTCCAATAAAATCGATGAAGAACAATTTTTAACAACAATGAAAGAAATTCGCCTTCAACACGTAAAAGTACAGCAAGAAAAAGGAATTGAACTCATTCCAGTTGGCGACTTTACATATTATGATCACGTTTTGGATACTGCTTATATGCTAGGATTTATCCCATCACGTTTTTCTGAGTTTACATCTTACCTTGATGTATATTTTGCAATGGCGCGTGGCTCTAAAGATCACGTAGCTTCCGAAATGACAAAATGGTTTAACACAAACTATCACTATATCGTTCCTGAATATGAAGAGGGATTACAAATCTCATTAAAAGATAATCGTCCACTTCGCTTATACGAAGAGGCAAAACAAGAATTAGGAGTAGATGGAAAGCCTGTTATTTTAGGTCCATATACTTTCTTAAAATTAGCTAAAGGCTATACACAAGAACAATTTCCTTCCATTTTAAAACAGTTAGTTGCACCTTACGTACAACTGCTTTCAGAACTACATGCAGCTGGTGCACAAGCCATTCAAGTTGATGAACCAATTTTCGCTTCTTTAACGAAAGAAGAAGTTCAACAAGCAAAAGAAATTTATGAAGCTATTCGTAAAGAAGTTCCAAATGCGACTCTTCTTTTACAAACATATTTTGATAGCGTGGAAGAAAACTATGAAGAAATTATTACATTCCCGGTATCCGGTATTGGATTAGATTTCATTCATGGTAAAGAAGGTAATTTAAATGCTATTTCAAAATATGGATTCCCAGCTGATAAAACTTTAGCTGTCGGTTGTATAGATGGCCGTAACATTTGGAGAGCTGACCTTGATGAAGTTCTTGAGTTATTTACAACGTTACAAAAACAAGTCCAAACGAAAGATTTCATCGTTCAGCCTTCTTGTAGCTTATTGCATACACCAATCGATAAAACAGAAGAAACTCACTTATCGACTGAGCTGTTTGATGCGTTAGCATTTGCAAATCAAAAATTAGAAGAGTTAGTTCTTATTCATTCCGCTCTCACTCAAGGTACAGAAAGCATTAGTAATGAGCTGGAAACATATCGAAACGTACATCATACAATTCGTTCATCTGCTGCACGTAACCGAGAAGATGTCAAAGCAGCACGAACAGCACTAAAAGAAGAAGATTTTTCACGTCCTCTTCCATTTGAAAAACGATACGAATTACAACAAGTTGCTCTAGAGTTACCGCTATTACCAACAACGACTATTGGTAGCTTCCCGCAAACTACTGAAGTTCGTCAAACGCGAAAAGAATGGCGTAACGGTGTTATTTCAAATGAACAATATGAACAATTTATTGAAAAAGAGACAGAAAAATGGATTCGTTACCAAGAAGAAATTGGGCTTGATGTCCTTGTACATGGTGAATTTGAAAGAACTGACATGGTCGAATATTTTGGTGAGCGCCTTGCTGGTTTCTCATTCACTAAAAACGGTTGGGTACAATCATACGGTTCCCGCTGCGTAAAACCACCTGTTATTTATGGTGATGTAGCCTTTATTAACGGCATGACTATTAAGGAAACAGTTTATGCGCAAAGCTTAACAGAGAAAGTTGTAAAAGGAATGTTAACCGGACCTGTTACAATTTTAAATTGGTCCTTCGTTCGAAATGATATTCCAAGAAAAGAAGTTTCGTATCAAATTGCACTAGCTCTTCGTCACGAAATTGAACTACTTGAATCTTCCGGAATTAGAGTAATCCAAGTCGATGAGCCCGCACTTCGTGAAGGAATGCCACTAAAAGAAAAAGATTGGGATGCTTATATTACATGGGCAGTACAATCCTTCCTTTTAGCAACTTCTTCTGTAGCAAATGAAACACAAATTCATACTCATATGTGTTACAGTAACTTCGAAGATATTGTTGACGCGATTCGCGCATTAGATGCAGATGTAATTTCTATCGAAACATCAAGAAGTCACGGAGAATTTATTGATACGTTGAAACATACAACATATGAAAAAGGCATCGGCCTAGGTGTATATGATATTCATAGCCCACGTGTACCGAGTAAAGATGAAATGTATAAAATCGTAGAACAATCTTTAGAAGTATGCGATCCTAAATATTTCTGGATTAATCCTGATTGTGGTTTAAAAACGAGAAGAACAGAAGAAGTTATTCCAGCTTTAGAACATATGGTGCAAGCAGCGAAAGATGCTCGTTCCCTTTTAAAAACAAACGCATAACAAAAATGGGTTATCCTTTTCTCAGGATAACCCATTTTTATTCTTTACTTTCAAAGAAGAATTCGTATTGTATTTTATATAATTCATCATCCGTTGGCTCTTCAAGAGGAATTGCTTGTAAGACAACTGTATACTCACCATTTGGAATAGGTATTTGAAATTTGTTTGAAAGAATACTCGTTATAACGATACTTTCATTTTCAACCGTAAAAGGAACCGTAATCGTTCTAACCACTTCTTCTTTTTCAATATGTTTCCCTGGGGTCACTTTCACTTCACAAGTATAATCAGAAAGTGCTTCAAAAATAACAGTTCCCTCTGCCTTAGCATAACCTCTTTCAAAATCTTCATCAGTCCAGTCTACATAAGGCTGCTCACCGTCATAGTTCATCAACATTAATTGCGAATAAGAAATTGTTAACTCCATAGTTCCCCTTCTCCTTCATTATGAAATATACAACTACTACTACTTCACTTCAAATTTTACTCGCGTACCATCTGGATATTTATCTAACTTATTCCCTACCCAAGAGCCTGCTCCCCGGTTATCCGCTGGACTTATATATTCAATATGTGCTCCTTTTCCGCCTTCCTTGCACATCGCCATTGGCCATTCATCACGATCATACCCTTTTTTTGATGGATACGGTGCTAACGACAATTTCCTTCTATCTGCAGCACCACCACGATCGATTGTACAAACTTCTGAATGCCCTTCTTTTATAGCATCCGTAATATGTTTTCCTGTCTCTGGATAACGTTCTTTCGGAAATTCTAACACTTGATCATACGTATTCGTTTTCTTTACACTTGTTTCCTCTGGCACAAGTACTTCATAAACTGCTACTAAAATAGACAGAATTGCGATAATTGAAATGATAATACCTTTTAATTGCTTCATGTATACCTCCATGTTTCTACCAGTTTCTTTTCCTCAGTTATTATAACAAACTTCTCCTGTATATGTTTTCAGACATTATTTTAGTTATTCCTTGCCATTCCGCCAAAAAATTTCATTTTTTCACTAATGCTGTAGAAAACTAATAGCCTTCCGACATTCTTTTTCAAAGGAAGTCCTCATAAAAGATTGAAATGATATATACGATACTTTTTGGGGAGGAAATATGATGGAAGCTACCTATAAAACGAAAGATGTCACGAATAAAACAGGCATCCCAAAACATATAGTCCGCAAATATAGTCAACTGTTAGAGGAACATGGTTATATGATTTCTAAAACAGCTGATGCTCGTATTTATAAACTTGATGATTTAAAACTATTGAAATCTATACATGAAAGAGCTGCCACATTACAAGAAGATATTTCAGAAACGATACCGATTATTTTAAAAGAAAAAGAGGCCCCACCTGTACCAGTTATACAAGATAAGCAAGAGATACAACCGAAAGAAAAAGAAGATGGGCGTAACTTTGAGGAGTTCATGTTGAAACTTGAAATGCTAGCTCAATTAAATGAAGCAATTATTCATCAAAATTCTACTCTAATTACACAAAATCGTTTAAAGGATGAGAAACTAGATGAATTGATGCAACAAGTGTATGTAAAAGAAGGCTCTCAAGAAAAAATGCTTCAAGAGTTAGTCGAGCACGCCGCTCAAACAGATGCATTGCAAAAAGAAAAAATGGACTTATTAATGAATCATATGTATAAACGAGAATCCAAACAAGAAGAAAAAATGAATAAACTTGTTAGTCAAATTTATAACAAGGACAGTAATCGTGATGCACAGCTTATGCAAGTTATTCGAGAAATTCAAGAAACAAAAAGAATGGTTGCTGCCTCAAAAGAGCAAAGCTTCTTTCAATCATTTAAAAGTTTATTTAGCCGAGCAAAACAAGAAAAAACAAATGAATAAACAATATAAAATAAAAAGTTACCTTCCATCGGTAACTTTTATTCCTTATTTTGTACAGCTGGTAATATAATAATTGCTTCAGTGCCTTTTCCACTTTCACTCTTATATTCCAATGTACCATTATGCGCTTGTAAAATACTAAATGTTACCATAAGCCCTAATCCTGTCCCTTTTTCTTTTAAAGAATAATATGGTTGCCCCAGCCTTGCTAGCTGTTCTTTCGTCATACCAACACCACTATCTTTAACTCTTATTATGATTGTTTCGTCTTTTTGAATAGCTGTTACTTTTAAATATCCTTTATTTCCTTGAATTGCTTCAATACCATTTTTAACAACATTCATAATAGCTTGCTTCAATTTTGTCTTATCACCAATCGTATAAAGACTTTCTGAAATTTCAACTTGTAAATATACACCTTGCATCGCTGCAAATGACGACATAAGAGTGGTCATTTCTATTAATTGGGCTGATAAACAAATGTGTTCTTTTTTCTCAATTTGCGGCCTTGCTAAATTCAAGTAATCTGAAATAATTTGTTCCGCCCGATCCAATTCAGCTAATACGAGACGCATATAATCCTTATTCTTCACATCTTCCGTACTTTCTAGCAATTGGATAAATCCACGAACAACAGTAAGTGGATTTCGAACTTCATGTGCCACACTTGCTGCTAACTCACTTACAATATTAAGCTTTTCTGATTTTTGCATCTCTGTACGTAGCAATGCATTTTCATTTAAATATTCAGTTAAATACACCTGAAATACCATTGTCATGACCATGATAAGCGAGGCAAATATAAATCCGCTATATATTTGCGAAATATACGGTGTAAATCCTGTTTCCAAAAGAACATTAATCATGCCTAATACTAAAGAAACAAGCACATAAAATGATGAAATCATAAATGCTAAAATTAATTTCTTATCCCTTGAAAAAAGAGACCATTTTTTTGATAAAAATAGCGGAACTATCAATAAAAATATTACTTCTAAAACTGGAAGAAAGCTCATTCCTTTTAGTAACCATTCATATGCAACAAAAATAACCGCTGGGATTAAACCAACAATCCCACCATATAAAAAACCACTGACAATTGGAATGGGGTGAAAGTTATACCCACACACATTGCCAAAACAAATAGAGTATGTCATGGAGAGAACGAGCGTAACGCTAGATAAAAACATAATAAAGTAACGATTTGGCTTCGGAGGCATTTCTTGATAGCGATTTAAACGAATCGCTTCATATAAAAATAGTGGCAAAATTATGATGGCAATTTGAATCAATAAATCACGGATAAGCTCCATAACCTCTCATCCCCTATATGTATTTTGATATGATTATATCATTTTATAGGTGTATTTGTTTTAAAATTTTGATTTTTCTTAACATATTTGTTAATTCTTTGTTAACAACTCATAATAATTGTTACAGATTTTCGAAATGATTGTAAACCCTGTACCAAATTTCCTTCGTGCAGTATACAATGAATACGGATTACAAAGAAAATATAAAAATACTTTTTTAGACGGACAACTATAGCAAAATACAGCATATAATCCATACTATCTATGTTTACAAATAAGTGATCATTACTTTAGTAGGAGGAAGATAAATATGGCGGGTACTACGCTTGTTTTAAAAGAAGAAAATTTGGTTGTTCTAGAAAATGTTGAAAAATCAGTATATGAAGAGTTACAGCATAAAGCAGGAGATGAAGATTGCACATGTGCTGTGAACGAATCAGTTGTTCACCTTGGCAAGGTATCCTCTGTACTCTGGAATGAAGATGAAATAGATTGGGAATACGGATATTAAAAAGTCGCTTATAGCGGCTTTTTTTCTCTTTTCTCTCTCTTTCTAAATTACATATACAAAGCGCAATCATAGAAAATATGATAAAATGAACTTAATTTTCAAACGGAAGAAAGGGAGATACAATGGAACAATTCATTAACCCTAGAGTGAAGGATATCCAAATTTCTGGAATCCGTCAATTCTCTAACATGATTCAAAACTATGATAATTTGATTTCTTTAACAATCGGACAACCCGATTTCCCTACACCTTCTCTCGTAAAAGAAGCGGCAAAACGGGCTATTACAGAAAACTATACAAGCTATACACATAACGCTGGTTTACTAGAATTACGTAAGGCAGCTTGTAACTTCGTAAAAGATAACTACGATTTACATTACTCACCTGAAAACGAAACCATCGTTACAATTGGTGCTAGCGAAGCAATTGATGTTGCATTCCGAACGATTTTAGAGCCAGGAACAGAAGTAATTTTACCTGCTCCTATTTATCCAGGTTACGAACCTATTATTCGATTATGCGGTGCAACGCCCATTTTTGTAGATGTTCGTGAAACTGGATTCCGTTTAACAGCTGACGCGCTAAAAAATGCTATTACAGAAAAAACAAGATGTATCGTACTACCATATCCTTCTAACCCAACTGGTGTAACTTTATCCACAGAAGAATTAAAAGATATTGTAGATGTTTTAAAAGATAAAAATATTTTCGTCCTTTCAGATGAAATTTATAGCGAGCTTGTGTATGAACAAAAGCATACATCTATCGCTCATTTCCCAGAAATGCGTGAAAAGACAATTGTCATTAACGGTTTATCTAAATCACATTCTATGACTGGCTGGCGTGTTGGACTTTTATTCGCACCAAGCTATTTAGCAGGACACATATTAAAAGTTCATCAATACAATGTAACGTGTGCTACTTCAATCGCTCAATACGCTGCGATTGAAGCATTAACAGCTGCTAAAGACGCACCCAAAATGATGCGCCACCAATATAGAAAACGCCGTGATTACGTATATAATAGACTCACTCAAATGGGATTAGCAGTTGAAAAGCCAACAGGTGCATTTTACTTATTCCCATATGTTGGTCATTTGACATCTTCATCATTTGATTTTGCACTTGATCTTGTCAAAGAAGCTGGACTAGCTGTAGTTCCTGGAACAGCATTCTCTGAATACGGTGAAGGCTACCTTCGCTTGTCCTATGCATATAGTATCGAAACTTTAAAAGAAGGCTGCGACCGATTAGAAGCCTTTCTAAAGAAAAAAGCTAAGAGTTAAACTCTTAGCTTTTTTCTGCATAATGATCACAAGTTTGACGTTTTAGTAATTTATGAGGAATAATGATACACTTTGCAGTGGATTCTGCATTCTCTACTTTATCAACTAAAGCTTTCGCTGCCTCATATCCTAGCTGATAAATATTCACATCAACTGTCGAAAGTGGAGGGCTCGCAATTTCTGATAATAAAGCATTATTAAAGCTTACAATAGAAACATCCTTCGGTACAACGAATCCTTTTTTAGAAAGAGCACTTAACACACCAAGTCCAATTAAGTCATCCGTTGCCATAATTGCCGTCGGCGGTTGCTGCAGTCCCATTAATTCCTCAACGGCTTGTTGACCACTTTCCCTCGAAAAATCAAAATGTAAAATATATTCTTTTGGTAATACAATGTCTGCTAATTTCAAGGCATCACTCATACCAGCTAAACGATCTCTCGTTACAAGTAAATCTGATCCACCACCAATGAACGCGATTTGCTTATGCCCTAATGAAATTAAATATTCTGCCACTTCTCTTGCAGCTGTATAATTGTCATTATCTACATATGTAATTTCATCTTTTCGATCATATGGTTTTCCTATTAAAACAAACGGGAAATTTTGTTCATGTAAATATTGAATAATCCGATCATTCTCCCTTGAATATAAAAGAATAATGCCACCAATTTGACGTCCCTGTACCATCTTTACGACACCATTAAAAATTTCTTCTTCCGTTTCACCTGTCGACATGTAAAGCGCATAACCTTCTACGTGTGCAAATGAACTAATCCCTCTTATAACTTCTGGGAAAAATGGATTTTGAAAAGCTTTACTTGCAGAACTTGGCATAACAAGACCAAGTGTTTTCGTCGTTTGGTTCGCAAGATTTCTCGCATTTAAATTGGGATGATACCCTAATTCACTCATCACTTTCCTAACACGGCGCTTTGTTTTTTCACTTATACTTGGATTATCAGCAATTACACGAGAAACTGTTGATGGTGCAACATTCGCTTGCTTCGCCACATCTTTAATTGTAACTGTCATAAAAATCCCCCTCCTCTCATTTCTCTGCCATTTTTCATATATTTTATCTCGCACTCATTGCAAGTCATAAACTTTCATTTCTTATATCTTGCAAAACTAATCCTATTCTCCCTCTTCATGTATTGTAAGGGATATAGCTATTTTTTCCTATACTATAATATACTATTTATTTCACTTCTTTTCACATGTGATGTCAAATCTCTTTTCATCTCCCTATAAAGTTATTTATAGGGAGATGAAAAGAAAAATGGGACGTAATGTCCCATTTTTCATCCTTTTGTACCTCCAGCTGTTAAACCGGAAACAAAATATTTTTGTAGTGATAGGAATAAAATTGAAATTGGGATCGCAATTAACACAGAACCCGCTGCAAACGTTGTAAATTCATTACCGAATTTTTTCGCAACCATTTCATATAATCCAACTGCTAAAGTATAATTTTCTGGTGTTCGCAAAATAATACTTGCTAAAATGAAATCTGTAAATGGACCAATGAAAGTAAATAACGCTACAACCGCTACGATTGGCTTTGCAAGTGGCATAATGATTTGCCAGAAAATACGGAAATGCCCTGCTCCATCCATTCGAGCTGATTCATCCAACTCTTTCGGAATCGTATCAAAATACCCTTTCATAAGCCATGTATTCATCGGAATTGCTCCGCCCACATAAATTAAAATTAATGCAAGATGTGTATCAAGTAATCCTGTTAACTGAGCTAATATATATAGTGCGATTAACGCTGCAAAGTTTGGGATCATTTGCAGAATTAAAAATGTTAATAAACCATTCTTTCTTCCAACAAAACGATATCTCGAAAATGCATAAGCAGTAAAACTAATGGCTAGTACAGAGAAAATCATCGTCATTACGCTAACTTTTAAAGTATTTTTATACCAAAGTAAGTAATTACTTGAATCGAGATCAAGTAACTTGCGATAATGATCTAATGTGGCATTTTTCGGAATAATACTTGACCCAGATAAACTATCACCCGGATTAAACGATGAGCCAATTATCCATAGTAATGGATAGAAAACAATCGCACACATTATGAAGATAACT
The DNA here is from genome assembly GCF_052044835.1 of Bacillus sp. 22475. Taxonomy (NCBI): domain Bacteria; kingdom Bacillati; phylum Bacillota; class Bacilli; order Caryophanales; family Bacillaceae; genus Bacillus; species Bacillus sp. 22475. The sequence continues at coordinate 307,578 of NZ_JBQENW010000004.1, forward strand.
AAATAACTTAATGAAAGACGTAGCATCTTTTGTCGTTTAATATTCATTTACATCATATCCTCTTCTTGGAATGATTTTGTTCTCTTAAATTGCCATAACGCAACTGTAATAACGATTAACGATAAAATCATTGTAAGAGCTGCTGCTTTGCCGTATTGAGCCGAAGTCATCGTTAATTTATAGATCCATGAAATTAAAATATCCGTTCCACCTGCATTTTGTCCAGACACAGCAGGTCCCCCGTTATTAAATAGATAAATAATACTAAAATTATTAAAGTTAAACGTATATTGCGTAATTAATATTGGCGCTGTTGCGTATAACACTAGTGGCAATGTAATTTTGCAGAACTGTTGCCAAGCAGTTGCTCCATCTACTGTAGCCGCTTCATATAATTCTCCTGGAATCGATTGCAGTATACCTGTTGTCATCGCAAAGACGAACGGGAAACCAAGCCACGTTTGAATCATAATTAAAGCAATCTTTGACCAAAACGGGTCTGTCATCCAAGCAATCTTTTCAATCCCGAATAAAGCTAATACTTGGTTATTAATTGCTCCAAATGTTTCATTAAACATACCAGCAAATACAAGAATAGATACGAATGCTGGAACAGCCCACGGTAAAATAAAGATTGTTCGAATAATTGCCTTACCTTTAATACCAGGCTGATTTACGATAATCGCTAAAAAAATACCAAGTGCAACTTGTAATGTTGTTGCAACGAATGTCCAAATGACAGTCCAAGAAAATACACTTAAAAATGTATCTCTCCACATCGGTAATGTGAAAATATCAATAAAGTTTTTAAAGCCCACCCAATCTACTAATTTAGCTGGAGGAGAATGATATAAATCATAGTTTGTAAATCCAATTAAAATTACGAAGATGATTGGAAATACGACAACAAAGATAAGTAGTAGAAAACCTGGTGAAACCATTAAATAAGGAAAGCCTTGATCTAACAAATTACGGTATTGCTCTTTTACAGAATTTAACGGTGTTCCAATATCACGTTTCTTCCCATTTTGATATGCATCATATAAGTTAAATGCATATATGCCAAGCCCAAAAGCGATAACGATAAGTGCCAAAATCCCTTCTACTAATAGAAAGACGGAATGGTCACGTGGAACTTCTGTACCGAGCGTTACAATGCCCCATAACCCCATATTTAATAAATCAGCAAAGGCTACAATAAATGAACCTGTTAATACTAGAAAAATAAGACCTTTTACAAATTGTTTATTATACATTTGGCCCACGCCTGGAATGATTGATAACATGGTTGCCATTTTCCTATGCTTTGAATCATTTAACCCCTTTGCAGGTTCCATAGATGTTTGCATGTTCCTTCCCCCTTTTTTCTTCCCACATGGAAGGGAGAGAATTCGTGCCCCTCATATTAGAGGCACGAATTTCACCTTATTTTTTCTTACTATGATTTGCCTCAATATTACCTTTAATTTGTTTCACTGCACTATCAAGTGCGGATTTTGGTGCTTCTTTATCTGATACAACTAATTGAAGCGCATCTCCAGCTGGTTTCCAAACTTCTTGCATTTCTGGAATATTTGGCATTGGAATTCCATTTTCAGATTGCGTCGCAACCGCTTTTGCAGCCTCATTTTCTTTAATGATTGGATCTTCCATTACTGATTTTACTGGTGGAATTTCTTTCGTTTTCTCAAAGCGAATTTTAGCATTTTCTTCATTTGTAACCCACTCAGTAAATTTTGTAGCTAAATCATTTTGTTTAGAGAAGCTTGTTACATGCCATCCTTTTACGCCAACGAACGTTTTCATCGGTTGACCATTTGGTAATTTCGGCATTGGAGCAACACCATAGTCTATTCCAGCCTTTTCCATCGCTTGGAATGCCCATGGACCATTCATAATAGATGCTGCTTTTCCTTCATTAAATAATCCATCTGCAGCTGAACCACCAGATTCACCGATAATACCTTTCGGGAATAACTTTTCTTTATACCATTTTTGAATATATTCAGCACCTTGTACCGCACCGCCATTATTTAATCCAATATCATTTGCATTTGGCTTTCCATCTTTTTCACCAAATACATAACCACCCATACCTGCCATAAATGCATTAGCAAAGTAGAAGTTATCTCCTAGTGCTAAAAATCCGTATTTTCCATCTTTCGTAAAGTCTTTTGAGAAGTTAAACAGTTCATCCATGGTTTCTGGCGCTTTTTGCATCATTTTTTTATTATAAATAAAGATTGGTGTTTCAATCGCTTTTGGTAAACCATATATTTTTCCGTTATATGTTTGTGCTTCTATTGATAAATCTGTAAATTTACTTTTTACTGTATCATCTACTTTCACTTCTGAAAGTAGCCCTTCTGTTACCGCATTACCAATATGATCATGTGGCAATGTTACAACATCTGGCCCTGTGCCAGCTGGACCGTCGAGACGAAGTTTTTCTATTTGTTTCGTCATCTGAACCTCTTCAACTTTTACTTTCACATTATATTTCTTTTCAAAACTTTTCACCGCTGGCTCTAGACCCACACCTTTTTTCTCATCTTCCCAAACGAGAAGATCATAGTCTTTTTTCGCTTTACTTTCCTCTTTTTTCCCTGAATCTTTCGGTCCACATGCAGATAACATACCAATAGATAATGCTGAAACCGTTAATAATGATAATGCTTTCTTCATCCCAAAAACCTCCCTAAATTGTCTATGTACCTTAGCAACTGAAAACGTTTGCATTTAATAGTTTAATTGAAGCGCAAACAATATCTCAAGTCTATGAAAACGTTTGCGCTATTTGTCTATCATTATACATTCTTTTATTCATTTTGCAAATATTAATTTAAAAATTATGTCATTATACTCTTTATACATTGACTTTATATGAAATGAATAATACTCTTATAAGCAATATTAAAGCTATAAGAAAGGCAATCGTTTGCAATATAGGCTTTATTATTACACTTAAGGGAATACTATGTATAGAGATATTGAAGGGGGATTTTCTATATGTTTAAAGAAGCCATTTATCATAGGCCGAAAGATAATTATGCATACGCTTACGATGAACAAACAATTCACATCCGAATACGTACTAAGAGAGATGATGTTCAAAGCGCCGATCTTATTTACGGTGATCCTTACGAATGGAAAGACGGGAAATGGATATCAGCAAGTACACCAATGAAAAAAACGGGTTCTACTGCATTATTTGATTATTGGTCCATTGCAATCGAACCAAAATTTAAGCGCTTACGTTATGGTTTTGAATTAAAATCTGAAACAGACACTCTTATTTATACAGAGCGAGGATTCTTTTCTAACATTCCAAATGATGATGTTGGTAACTTTTTTTGTTTTCCATTTATTCATGCAGATGATGTATTCAAAGCACCATCTTGGATTAAAGAGACCATTTGGTATCAGATTTTCCCTGAACGATTCGCTAATGGCGATAGTACGCTGAATCCAGAAAACACCCTTCCTTGGGGAAGTGCGAATCCTACGCCAACTAATTTTTTCGGCGGGGATTTTGCTGGTGTTATTCAAAACCTTGATTACCTTGTTAAGCTTGGCATTTCCGGAATATATTTCACACCTATTTTCAAAGCTCATTCAAACCATAAATATGACACAATTGACTATATGGAAATTGATCCACAATTTGGGACGAAAGAAACTTTTAAAGAGCTCGTTGAAGAATGTCATAAGCACGGTATAAAAGTAATGCTCGATGCTGTGTTTAATCATAGTGGATACTTTTTCGAGAAATTTCAAGACGTTCTAGAGAACGGTGAGAAGTCTGCATATAAAGAGTGGTTCCACATTCATGAATTTCCAATTATAACCGAGCCACTTCCCAATTATGATACTTTCGCCTTTACACCGTATATGCCTAAATTAAATACAGCTCATCCAGATGTAAAAGAATACTTACTTGAAGTAGGACGTTATTGGGTACGAGAATTCAATATAGATGGCTGGCGCCTTGATGTCGCAAATGAAGTCGATCACAACTTTTGGAGAGAATTCCGAACTGAAATAAAGACATTAAATCCTGAAGTATATATTTTGGGAGAAATTTGGCACGATGCCCTTCCGTGGCTACAAGGCGATCAATTTGATGCTGTCATGAGCTACCCTGTTACAAACGCTCTACTTTCTTACTTTGCTAACGATTCCATTAAAGCAAGTGAATTTATGAAGCAAATTACAGAATCTCTACATTCCTACTCTATGAATGTAAATGAAGCAGCCTTTCATTTATTAGATAGCCATGATACTCCAAGAATTTTAACAACATGCAATGGAGATAAAAATAAGTTGAAATTGCTCTATGTATTCCATCTTTCTTTCATCGGCTCTCCATGTATTTATTACGGAGATGAAATCGGCATGGATGGTGGTATGGACCCCGATTGCCGTAAATGTATGATTTGGGATACTAAAGAACAAGATCATGCATTATTTACACATATACAAACATTGATTTCATTACGAAAACAACATGAAGCTTTTGGAGGACATGGCACTTTTCAATTCATCGAAGCAAATGATGAACATAATTATATTTCTTATACGAAAACATATGAGGATGAAACTATCTTTTTCGTTTTAAACCCTACTAATAGTGAAGTTACAGTTTCACTCCCTCTTCATGTTACTGGTAAGAAAATAATTAACATTTATACAAATGAAGAATTTTCAGCGGAAGCAAGTGTATTACAAGTTACACTTCCTCCATATGGATTCTCCATATTAAAATGGTAATCAAAAAAGCCTTATGCCATGGTGAAGTGCACCCCAATTGTTAGACACAGCCTAACAATTGGAGGTGCATTTTTTATGGCTAAATTTTCTTCAAAAGAAAAAATCCAAGCGGTGAAACGATATTTAGATGGTACAGAAAGTGGAAAAACAATTGCTAAATCTATAGGAGTTAACCCTAGTGTACTTCGTGAGTGGATTAGACGATATGAGTCTTCAGGTGAAAAGGCCTTTGAAAAGTGCTATACATTC